>NZ_LNTB01000001.1:600499-900748 GCF_001462395.1 Pyrodictium occultum | reverse complement strand
CTTCTTCCGGGCCACTATGAGGGAGGTTGCCCGGAGGCTCGGGGTCACGGGCTGGGTCAGGAACATGCCTGATGGGAGCGTGGAGGCTGTTGTCGAGGGGCCCCGGGAGGCCGTTGAGGAGGTGATACGCTGGGCCCACCGGGGCCCGCCGGCGGCCCGGGTTGAGAGGGTCGTGGTGGTCTGGGAGCCGTACCGGGGCGAGTACCGGGACTTCACTATACGCTACGACCTGGAGCCGTACCGGCCCACGCCCCTCCAGGAGGAGGGCTAGAGGCCCCAGGAGGCTCCGGCGCCGCGGCCATAGTGCTACCCGTGTACTACGGGCTGGCCGCCGGGAGCCGAGGGGTGCCGCTGTATGAGTGTTACTCATGCCTCTACACCCGGGTTTCGGCTATGCCTCCGGAGACTGTGGCCAGGCGCTGCGGGCCGCCGCCCGCGAGGCTGCCGAGCCTGACTGGCACGGACGCCAGGAGGCTCGACGAGTACCTCCCCCCGCTGCCGAGCAGGCAGAGGGTCTACCAGCAGGTAGCCGAGGCCCTCAACGAGATGGAGAAGAGCCAGGACCCCGTCCTCGTGCTCCTCGTGGCGGAGTGGGGGGAGGGGAAGACAAGCGTATACAACGCTAGGATCAGGCCCTGGCTGGAGGAGAGGGGCTGGCTGGGCCTCGAGGCCCGGGCCGCCACGGTGCTCGCCCACCTCTCCTCGCTGCGCGGCAGGAGCGAGAGGGGCCCCGCCTACCGGCTCGCCGCCGCGCTCCTCGCCGCGGGGCTGGAGCAGAGGGGGCTCCTCCCCCGCTACGGCGGCCCCGATGGGGCGGAGAGCCTCCGGGGCTACGTGGAGAGGGTGCTCCGCGGCCTGGTGCCCAGGGGCGGTAGGCTCGTAGTGTTCATAGACGAGCTCGAGGACCTCGTCGCCTCGGCGAGGGAGGAGGAGCTGGCGGAGCTCGTGGCAGGGCTCGTGGGCATACTGAACGGCGACGTGGAGATAGTCTCCGCCGGCTGCAGCGGCGAGGGCTGCATGCCGGGCGCCCTCCACCTGGTGGCCAGCCTCACTCCCCCGGCCTACAGCAGGCTGATGGGGCTAAGGGACTTCGCCACCGTGGCCGCGAGGCTCCGGAGGAGAGTGAGGAGTATCTGGATAAGGCCGCTCACCAGGCGCGAGGCCTTCGCCTTCCTGGAGAGCCTCGCCCGCTACACTCTCGGCAGGGGGCTCGAGGGGCTGCTCAGGGACCACAGCCTGGCCCACGCTGTGGTATCAGGCACGCTGGGCAACATGGGGGCACTGGTCTCGGCCTTCCGCTACCTAGTCTCCTGGGCGCGGGGCCGCGGTGACTGCGGCGACGGCGTGGCCGTGCTCGATACCGGGGAGCTGCTGGAGGCCCTCCAGGGCCTCACGCTGAGCGTCGGCGGCGCCGAGCTGCCGGCCCTCAACAGCGAGGCCTACTCGAGGCTGGCTGAGGGCTGGGGGGCCCGGGCGAGGCTGGCGGGCTTCGACGCGGGGCTCGCCAGGAGGCTGCTCGAGGAGCTCGTGGCCAGGGGCGCCGCGCCGGTGGAGGACCTCGCCGCCGCGCTCGGGGCCAGGCCCGGCGTCCTTGAGGAGATGGTTAGGGAGATGAACCTCTACGGCGAGCAGTCCTGGCCCCGCCGCGAGCTGGGGGTGCAGAGGCTCGTCCACGAAGTGCTCGAGACCCCGGCGGTGGAGGATGCCTTCAAGCTTCTCCGCACGGTGGAGCCGGAGGCTGTGAAGCTCCTCCCCCAGCTGGCGGGGATGGATGGGGGGAGCCCGCTGGAGCAGCTGCTCGACAGCCTCGTCTACACCGAGCCCACGGGCAGGCTGGTCGTGGCCGTGCCCCCGGACGAGAGGGCCGCGGTGGACCTGGTGGCGGACGCGTCGCCGCTGGAGCTAAGCCGCTCGGAGGCCGAGAGGCTGGCCCAGCTGCTCTGGGAGGCCCTATTCTCCCGGCTCCTGGGCGCCGGCGGCTCCAGGGCCTACATGCTGTCGCCGAGGCTGCAGCGCCTCCTCTACGTGAGCCCCGAGCTGAGCTACCTGGACTTCATAGCTGACCGTGTCGAGAGGCTGCAGGTGATACGCCGCGTCTACACCGAGGCCGGCCGCAGCCACCTCGCCGCCGGCGCCGCCGCTGTGCTGGCCGCCGAGGGGCTGCTAAGGGAGCCGCCGGCGCTCCAGGGCGAGGGCGTGGCTAGGGCTGAGGCCGTGCTCCAGGGGGGCGCGAGGGCCCGGGTGCTGGTCTACGCGGTGCCGGGCGAGGTGACCGCCGAGGAGGCTAGGAGGCTGGAGAGCCAGGTGATGGCTGCCGTTATGAGCGGCTGGAGGCCCCACGCCGTGCTGCTGGTGCACCATGGAGGGGTGGAGCCGCGGGCCAGGAGGCTGCTCGAAAGCCTCGAGGGCAAGCTCTTCCTGAAGATAGTCGACGCCCCCATAGAGTCCATGGTTAGCCGCGTCAGGCTCCAGGCCCTCGGGGTGAAGCTGGCCGCCGAGACGGGCGGGCTGGAGGAGGCGCTGCACGCCGCCGTGGAGGCCGCGGGGAGCCCGGAGGCCGCCGAGAGGCTCGGGCTGGACCCCCTCCGCCTCCACTCCATGCTCCGCGAGCTCGCCGAGGAGCTGAGGCCCAGGGAGAGGCTGGAGCGGGGGCTAGAGGAGGGCGTCGAGGGGGCCCCGCTTCTGGTGAGGGACCCGAAGCTGGGCTACGACGTCGAGAGGCCGACGGAGCTGAGCGGCGCGCTCCGCTACTTCCTCGTGGTCCCGAGCACGAGGGCCTCCGCCAGGGAGGCGCTGCACGCCGCCTACGAGTACGTTATGAGGTACCACCTCTACCGCGGCCCGGGCGGCGAGGGGCGGGGCCTGCTGAGCCCCGACATAGACCGGGGCGAGGTCCAGACCCTGGAGAAGTACATGCTCCTGCTGGCCGCCAACGGCTTCCTGGAGAAGACGAACGGCTCGGCGAGGGTGGACGTGCTCAGCCCCGTGGAGAGGAGCGTGCTCCGGGCCCTGGAGCAGCTGGGCGCCCGGAGCCAGGAGGTCCAGGCGTCCAGGGTTTGGGAGCTGCTGGTTGTCGAGGCTCGCAACCCGGGCACTAGGAGAATGCTGCTCCAGAGCCTCGTCTACCGGGGCCTCGTCGCCGCCTCCTCCGAGAGGAGGGTTGACCCCGAGCGCTCCAGGCTCCGGCTCCGCGACAGCGAGGAGGCAGCGTGGCAGCTGATACGGGAGGCCCGGGAGCTCGTCGAGGAGATAGAGGGGGACCCCGAGGCGAGGAGCTGGGGGCTGATAGTCTCCGCGAAGGCGAGGGACTACAGGGCTGGAAGCCTCGAGGGGTTCGCCAGGAAGATGAGAGGCCTGCTGGCCACTGCCGAGGAGGCCCTGAAGGCTGGCAACCTGCTCATGTCCCTCCGGCTGGCCCGCACCGTGCTCGACGCGGCGGAGTACGTGAGAGGCGAGATCCTCCGGGGCCACGTGAAGCCCGCCGCCGCGGAGGCGAGGAGGCTGAGGGCGCGGCTGGAGGAGTACGCCGGCAGGATAGAGGAGGCCCGCAGGGAGACCGAGAGGCTGCTGGAGAGGCTCACCGGCAGGAAGGTGAGGCTGAGGATAGAGGGGCTCGAGAGGCTGAGGGAGGCGGTCCACGCAGTGGAGGAGATAGAGGAGCTGAGGATCAGCGAGGCGCAGCTGGAGGAGGAGGCCAGGAGGCTCTGGGAGGAGGCCAGGCGCCGGAGGCCCCGCGACCCCGGCCGGGTGAACCCCTTCTACGTCTCCGGCACCGGGCCGGCGCTGCACTTCAACTACAAGCTCTGGCTGGTAGCGAGGAGGCTCGAGGAGCTGGGGCTGGCCAAGCTGACCCCCAGCGGGATAGAGGAGGGCGAGTGGCTGCAGAGCACGCTCAGGGCGCTGGAGGAGCTGGCCGAGAGGCTGCGGAGACTGCTGGAGGAGACCGCCGGGCTCCGGAGGAGGGCGGAGGAGCTGGCCGAGAGGCTGCGGAGGCTGGGCGCCGAGGCCCCGGAGCCCCAGGCGATAGTGCTGCAGGGCCTGGAGGCGCCCGGCGAGATAGGCCTGGACGAGGCTGAGCAGCTGCTCGCCGAGGCCCGGCGCCAGCTCGAGGAGGGCCGCCGGCCCCTGCTGGAGCTGGAGGAGCAGGTGGACCGGCTGCTCCAGAGCCTGGAGGCGATGGAGGAGCTGGCCGCCGAGGCGGAGAGCTGGCTCCACGGCCTCGAGGAGGCCAGGGCCAGGGCCGGGGAGGCCGGGCTCCCCTCCTCGAGGAGGCTCGGGGAGGCGGTGGAGGACCTGGCGCTGGCCCTGGACCAGGCCAGGGCGCTCAGGAGCAATGCGATGGAGGCGCTGAGGAGGGGCGGGGGCCGGGTCGAGGCCGCCAGGGAGGCCAGGGGGCTGGTGGAGAGCGCCGTGGCGGTGCTCCGGGACAGCCTTGAGAGGGCTAAGAGGGTTCACGCCGACGCGGTGGCGGAGGCTGAGAGGCTGCGCAGCGCGCTGGAGGCGGAGGCGCAGGCGCTCCGCGAGGCGCTGGAGAGGGCGGGCTCCGGGGCCCCGGAGCCCCCCAGGGCCGGGGACCCGTTCGAGGCCGTGGCCAGGCTGCACGGCTACATGGAGGAGCTGAGGAGGATGGCTGAGGGAGCAGGGCTGCTCTCGCCGGAGGAGCTGGAGGCCTACAAGCTGGTGGCGCTGGAGCGGAGGAGGAGGGGCGAGCTGCTGCTCCGCGAGGCCGCCGAGATAGTGGCCGAGAGGATGGGGATCGGCCTCGAGGAGGCCAGGAGGATACTGATATCCCTCATCGAGAAGGAGGTCCTGGAGCCCAGGCTCTAGCCTCTCTTCCCCGCGGCCTCCGGGCGGCGGGATTAGCTTCGGCCACCCCCAGGCAGAGCTATAGGGAGGCCCGGCCGGCAACGAGCGAGAGGGGGAAGAGGGGCCGGGAGAACCCCTCCTCCCAGAGCCTCCCGGGGGGCAGGAAGGGGCAGCGGTGATGCCTAGGAACCGGCGGCTGGACGACTACCTCCGCGAGCTGGGGGCGGCAGTCCACTCCAGGCAGGTAGACGTGGAGGAGCTGATCCGCCGCGTGGCGGAGGAGGCCGCCAGGGAGGCCGGCGGGGGCTGCGGGGAGGGGGCCGATAAGGCCCTCCTCGAGAGGCTTGAGAGGATAGAGGAGAGGCTGGAGGCCATCGAGAGGAGGCTGGAGGCGCTGGAGCGCCGGGGAGGCGGGCTAACGCGCCGCGACGTGGAGGAGCTGGCCCGCGCCATATCGGCCGCGGTGGCCCAGGCGCTGCGGCAGGCGCAGGGGAGCCGGGCCAGGGAGGAGCCCGCCTGGCTCCGCGCCGTGGCCGAGAGGCTCCGGGGCAGGGGCTACGTGCTGCTCCACGAGCTGCCGCCGGAGGCCCGGGAGGGCTTCGACCCGGAGGAGGCCCGGAGGAGGGGCCTAGTGGTGGCCGGCCTGGGCGGGGAGACCGTGGTGCTGACGCGGCAGGGGCTCCGCGAGTTCCTCGAGAGGCTGAGGGGGCTCCGGGCGAGCGACGAGTACGAGGCAGAGGCGCAGATGGGCCGCTACAAGGCTCTCTTCCGGCTCCTCCGCGAGGAGGGCCTCGTCTACTACGCCGGCCCGGGCCGGGGCTGGGTGGTGCAGGGCAGCCTGGGGAGGATGCTAGCCGAGGAGAAACTTGTATAGCAGGAGCCCGGCCAGGGTCTTGCAGTCCCTTATCTCCCCCCTCTTGATCATCTCCAGCGCCTCCTCCAGCGGGACCCAGCGGACCTCTATCACCTCGTCCTCCTCCGGCCTGGCCCCCACCTCCCTGAGCCCGCCCGCCGCGTAGATGTAGAGCATCTCTGTGGAGACCCCGGGGCTGCTGTAGAACCTGGCCAGGGGCCTGAGCCAGCCCGGCTCGTAGCCGGTCTCCTCCACAAGCTCCCTCCGCGCAGTCTCCTCCGGCTCCTCCCCCGGCTCCAGCGTGCCGGCGGGGATCTCGTAGAGCCACTCCCCCACGCTCGGCCGGTACTGGCGCTCCATAAGCACCCTGCCCCGCTCGTCCACCGCCACCACGGCCACCGCGCCCGGGTGCTGGAACGTGTCGAACAGCCTCCTCTGCCCGTTAACCAGGGCCTCTACCTGGCCGAAGGAGAAGCGGCGGCCGCGGCACAGCTCCCGGAAGCCTAGCACCCTTGGCTCCTCTCCACGGCTCCCCGGCAACCATGACCCCCTCGCTCTGGGTTGCATCCCCTGGAGCCGCCGGGGCCTGGCTGGCTCCGAGGGGGACCGGGCTAGGCGGTATATAGCCTCTAACCCCGGGGTGGAAGCCTAGGTGTGTAGAGGAGGGCGGCGGGTTGAGGGCTTTATCGCCGGTGGTGGCGGAGGTGCTGCTGATACTCATAGCTGCCGCGGCAGCCGCCCTCCTCTACACCTGGCTCAGCGGCCAGGTCTCGGGCTCCCTAGGGACTCCGGCGCTGCTGCCCGAGCTGCGTATCGAGGACGCCGCGCCCCTCTACAGCGGCAATGGGAGCTACTGCTACGGGGTAAAGGTGTCGCTGAGCAACACGGGCCTCGCGGCGGCCGAGCTGGACAACATGACTAGCGGCTACATACTGGACTCGACGGGCTCGGCGATACCTGCGGTGGTCTACAACATAACGGGGGGCATGAGTATCCCGCCCGGGGGCTTCACCGCCCTGATCGTGCTACCCCTCGAGAACACCAGCCTGGTCAACCCGGTGTACGCCAAGATTGTGGCGCGCAGCGGCGTGGAGGCTGTGGCGCCCGTAGCCCCCCTATGCAGCCTGATGGGGGCGATAGTTGCTAGGCTCCCCGCCCAGGACGGGTACAGCAGGACCCTGGAGGCGGGTGACGCGAACCTAACGCTATCCGTGACAAGCCCCAGCACCGGCCTATACCGGGTGGACTATAGGATAGACGTGCCCGGCGGCTACAGGCTCGTCTACGCCATGATCGAGGTCTTGAACTCGACGGGCCGGCACCCCATGTGGGCCGCCAGCCCGGTGGTGGTCTACAAGGACGTGGCGGGGCCAAACTACGTGGCGGGCTACTGGTACCCTATAGCCGGCCAGGAGTTCCCCGTAACTGTGAGGCTCGTGCTCTACGTGGAGAGGGCCTCATAGGAGGCGGCGGCCTTGGGGATGGAGGTTGTGCTAGTACCCTTCCACCTCGCCAGGCTCGGCGACCGGCTGGTGGGAATGGACGCCTACTTCTGGCCGAGCCTGGAGGAGAGGTACCGGGTGGTCCTCCTAGTCCAGCCGGCTGAGCGTCTCTCCGGCGCCCCGGCCGGCGGCTGCCGGCTCCCCGCGAGGGTGGAGGCCCGGGACCAGGTGGAGGAGATCCAGCACCTCGCCAGGGAGAGGATCCCCAGGCCCCGGGTGCGGAGGGGCAGGGCGTGGCGCAGCCTGGCCTGGCTCCTCATACCCGTGAAGCTGCTCGAGGCGGCCGGCCTCTGGGACCGAGTGGAGGTGCCCGAGAAGGCCTACGCCCTGGCGCTGGCCCGCGGCCTCCAGGGGCTCGAGCCCCTAGGCGAGACGCGGTACGCCGCCTTCACCCGCGGCGGGGATGGCGTTCTCCTCCCCGTGGACGAGGGGATGAGGAGGATCTACTCCGAGCTGGCCCGCCGCGACAGGGGCTACGCCAGGGCCGCCAGGGAGGCTGCATGCAGGGGCTAGAGGGGATTGGCGGGTCGGCCAGCAGCCCCTTGGTCTTCACACCTAGGCCCCCACGGCCCCCGGGGGAGACGCCGTGGAGGGCCTCAGCTTTGCTACATCTCCTCACTCCCGCCTACCCCGGGCTGGCGGCTGGCGAGGCGCCTATTGTCTTTACCCCGGCGGGCCCCCGGGGGCCGGGCCGCCGGGGGTGGGGATGGGCTGAGGCCTGGAGGCGGTAAGCTGAGCCTCTGGGAGGCCACCGCCATAGCCGTCGGCATGATCATAGGGGCTAGCATATTCGCGCTGGTCGGCGTGGGGGCCGAGGTCGCGGGCAGGGACCTTCCCCTGGCGCTGGTCCTCGACTCTCTCGCGGCCGGCCTCGTGGCCTACTCCTATGCCAAGCTGGGCGCCAGGTTCGTCTCAAACGCCGGCCCGATAGAGTTCATCATAAGGGGGCTGGGGGACGGCCTGGCCACCGGGGTCCTGGCCTTCATGCTCTGGCTCACCTACGTGCTCTCAATATCCATGTTCGCCAAGGCGTTTGCCGGCTACCTCCTCGCCCTCCTCGGCCGGGAGCCCGGTGGCCTCGCCGCCGGCCTCGCCGAGGCGCTGGCCATAGCCTTCTTCACCGCGCTCGACATAAGGGGCTCGAAGACCGTGGGCAGGGCCGAGGGCGCCATAGTGGCTGCCAAGCTGGCGGTGCTGGGCCTCTTCATAGCCGCCGGCATCTGGAGCGTGGAGCCGGGCCTGCTCGCCCCCGACCTCAGCCCCCGCGGGCTGCGGGGAGCGCTCTACGCCGCCTCGGTCTTCTTCCTCAGCTACACCGGGTTCGGGCTGGTGACCAACGCCTCGGAGGACATAGAGGACCCCGAGCGCAACGTGCCCCGGGCAATCTACCTGAGCCTGGTGATAGCAAGCCTCGTCTACGTGCTCGTGGCTGTTGTCGCCGTTGGCAACCTGCCGGTGGAGGAGCTGGCAAGGGCCAGGGACTACGCGCTCGCCGAGGCGGCGAGGCCCTTCCTCGGGAGCCTCGGCTTCACAATGGTCTCGCTGGGGGCGCTGCTCTCCACGAGCAGCGCGATAAACGCCAGCCTCTACGGGGGCGCCAACATAGCCTACGCGCTCGCCAAGAAGGGGGAGCTGCCCAGAGTGTTCGAGAGAAGGAGCTGGCTCAGCGAGCCCGAGGGCCTCTACATAACCGCGCTCCTGAGCCTCGCCTTCGCCCTCGGGCTCAACCTGGACGGGGTGGCGGAGGTCTGCAGCGCCACATTCATAGCCGTGTATATGGCCGTCATAGTGTCCCACTACCGGCTCGCCGGCGAGACCCGGGGGAGCAGGCCGCTCATACTGCTGAGCCTCGCGGTGGTGCTGGCCCTGCTGGCCCTCCTCCTCTACTACCAGCTGGCGAGCAACCCACGCGCCTTCTACACCACGGTCACCGTCTACACCGCCGTGGCCCTGCTGGAGGCCGTGTACCGCCGGGCCACCGGCCGCCGGTTCCGCGCCGGGGCTCAGGAAGGCCAGCTCAACAGCTATAAGCATAAGTATTGGACCCCGGGTCCAGCCAGTGCTCCGGCGGCAGGCCTTGAGGACCGGAGCAGCTGTGGCCCTGGCAGTGGTCCTCCTCCTAGTGGGCCTAGCAGCCGGCTACCTAGCTGGCAGGAGCGGCTCCAAGACAGCCACGGAGACGGTGGCCACTACCGTGACAACCACTGTGACGCAGACCATGCCGCCGAGCACCGTGACGGCTACAGAGACCGTGACAAAGACCCTGGTGGAGAATCACACGATCGTTGAGACGAGCACGGCCACCGTGACAGCCACGGCCACGAGGATAGTGCTCGTGGACGCGCTGGGCAGGAGTATTGTGCTGGAGAAGCCCGCGGAGAGGATAGTAACCCTGGCCCCCTCGATAACGGAGGATGTGTGCAGCCTAGGGCTCTGCAGCAGGATAGTGGGGCTAGACAGCTACTCCAAGACGGTGGAAGGGGTGCCGTCGAACGCCACCGTGGTGGGCGGCTACTGGAACCCCAGCCCGGAGAAGATAGCGGCGCTGCACCCCGACCTGGTGCTCGCCTGCAGCGGCGTACCCTACCAGGAGAGGATGGCGCCGCAGCTGGAGCAGCTGGGGATAAGGGTGTTCTTCCTCCGCTGCGACCGGGCCAGGGACCTGAACGACATCTACTGGGACCTCCGAGCCGTGGCCACCCTGCTCGGCCGCCCCGAGGCAGCCGATAAGGTGATAGAGGGGATGCGGGAGCGGGTCGCCAGGCTCGAGGAGGCGCTGGCCAACATGACCAGGCCCAGCGTGGCGCTGCTAGTCTACCTGCAGAAGAACGGCGCCTGGGTGGCCGGCGGCGGCACATTCCAGGACACGCTGGTAAACCTTGCAGGCGGCACGAACGTGTTCCACAGCCTCCACGGGTGGCAGATGGTCGGCTACGAGGAGATACTCTCCAAGAACCCCGACTACATAGTGGTGACGGGTATGTCCCCCGCCGACTACAACCGCACCATAGCGCTGTTCGAGTCCACGCCGCTGAAGAACGCGAGGGCCTTCAGGGAGGGCCACGTCTGCGTGCTCTACGGCGAGGCGGCAAACCGTCTAAACCGCCCAAGCCCTGGAGTGGTTGACGCCGCCTACCTGCTAGCCCACTTGCTCCACCCCGACAAGGTGGAGGCCCCGGCAGGCCTCGCCGAGAGCTACCACTGCCTAGGCCAGAGCGGCTAAGGGGGACCGGGGCGCCTCCCATGGGGAGCCCGCGTGTTTTTCCCTGGCTCGGCGCGGCCCTGGCGCTGCTCTTCCTGGCCTCGCTCTCAGTCGGGCCCGCCGGGGTCTACAACCCGCTCGATCCGGGCGGCTGGGGGCTGATCCTCCGGCTCCGGCTTCTCCGCAGCCTCCTAGCCCTAGGGGTTGGCGCCGCCCTGGGGGCTGCCGGGGCGCTGATGCAGTACAGCGTCTCCAACCCTCTGGCCAGCCCGAGCATACTGGGCGTCTCGCCCGGGGCGCTGCTGGCCTCCGTGCTCGTCTTGCTCGCCTGGGACGGGGCGCCCCTGCCCGGCCTGCCTCTCCTCGCCGGAACCCTGGGCGGGTTCGCCGCCTACCTGGCCTCCGCCGGGCTCGCAGCCCGGCTGGGCTTCACCCGGGCCGGGCTGGTGCTCGCCGGCCTGGCGGTCTCGAGCCTGCTCTCGGGGCTCTCGAGCATGCTCGTCATGCTGGCAGAGGCGAGGCTGGGCATGCCCGCCGCCATGGTGCTCCTCGGCAGCTTCGCCTACGCGGTCCCGGGGGACGTCTACACAGCGCTGGGGGCGGCCGCGGCCGCGGCCCTACTGGGGGCGGCTCTGGCGAGGGGCCTCGACGCGGTCTCCTACGGCGACGAGGCCGCCGCGGCCATGGGCTATAGCCCGGCCCGGGTGAGGCTGGCGGCGAGCCTCGCGGCCGCGGCGCTGACCTCCGTGTGCGTCTACGCCGCCGGGCTCATAGGCTTTGTTGGCCTCGTAGCCCCTAACGCTGCAAGGCTGCTGGCCGGCGGCCACCCGAGCCGCAGCATCCCGGGCTCCCTGCTCCTGGGCGCGGCTACGGCGTTGTCCGCCGACCTGGCGGGTAGGCTGCTCGCCCTGGCCATGGGCCTCGGCGAGGTGCCCGCCGGGCTGATAACCAGCAGCGTGGGGGGCGCCTTCCTCGCCTACATGCTCCTCCGCGGCGGCCTGGAGGAGGGCTAGGTGAGGCATGGAGGAGGCTGAGGGGCTGAGGGCCCTCGATATCCGCGTGGAGCTGGGCGGCGCCACCATCCTGGACGGGGTGAGCCTTGAGGCCAGGCCCGGGCTGGTCACCGTGGTGCTTGGGCCCAACGGGGCCGGGAAGACCACGCTCCTCAAGACGGTGGCAGGGCTGCTGGAGCCCAGCAGGGGCCGCGTCCTCCTCGACGGGGTGGAGGTCCACCGGCTCCCCCCGAGGGAGAGGGCCAGGCGGCTAGCCTACATCCCGGCCTTCCTGGAGGCGCCGGGGCTCGGGCAGAGCGTCGAGGAGTTCGTCGCCGCCAGCCGCTACCCGCTCCGCCGGAGCCTGGCCCTGGGCCCCTCGGAGAGAGACCTCGCGGAGGCTAGGAGGCAGCTTGCCAGGGTGGAGGCTGCGGGGCTCGCGGCGAGGAGGCTTGCGGCGCTGAGCAGCGGCGAGAGGCAGCGGGCCCTCCTAGCCCACGCTCTCGCCAGGGGCGCCCGGGCGCTGCTCGCCGACGAGCCCACTAGCTTCCTCGACCTGCGCGGGAGACTGCTCACCTACAAGCTGCTCGTAGAGGAGGCGAGAAGGGGACGCATCGTGGTGGCCGCGACCCACGACATGGTGCTAGCCGGGCTCTACGCCGACCGGGTGGCAGTGCTCCACCGGGGCCGGGTGGTGGCCGCCGGGGGGCCGGGAGAGGTGCTGGAGCCGGGGCTGCTGGAGGAGGTGTTCGGGGTTAGGGTGGAGATGGCCCGGGTGGCCGGGAGGAGCGTGCCCGTGCCGGTGGACACCGCGTAGGGAGCGTAGAACCCGGGGGGACGCGCCGGGGCCCGCGAGAAGGGGCCCGGTGGAGACGGGGAGAGGGGAAAAAGACTACGGGTTCACAGGGTTGGCCGGTTACTTCACTGTGACTGTTATCTCGCTGAACTTGGTGCCGCCGTAGAGCAGTGGGCCGGCGTAGTCGTCGGGGTCCAGGTAGTCGGGCGCCCAGCCTATGATGTAGACGTCGAAGTCGCCCTTCTCGGTCTTACTCAGCAGGGTTGGCCAGTTCAACGCCTTCACGGTCACCCTGAAGCCCAGCTGGCCCCAGGTCTGCTGGAGTATCGACGCTATCTTCTCGCGCTGGCTGTTACCAGTGTTGTACCATATCTCTATCGTGTACTCGGATGGGTTGATGCCGCTCTTCCTTATCAGCTCCGTGGCCTTAGCGGGGTCGAAGTGGTACTTGATCACTATGTCGTCGTTGTGCCCGGGGAACCCGGCGGGTAGCACGCCGTACAGCGGCACCAGGTAGCCAGCGTACACAGCGCTGCTTATCTGCTCGAAGGGTATCATGTATATCAGCGCCTGCCTTACCAGCCTGTTGTTGAACGGAGGCTTCATAGTGTTCAGCACTATGTAGATTATCGTGGGCTCTATGCCGCCCTCCTCCACCTGTATCCTGAAGCTGGTGCCCTCCATCTGGTAGTCCTTCACGTCCTTGAGCCTGTCGAGCGGTATCGCGCCGGTGTCGGCCTGGCCGGACTTCAGTATCTCTATCCTGGAGACCGCGTCATTGTTTATCAGGTAGATCACTGTCTTGTGGCTGGGGACGCCGTTCTCGCCGTAGGGCTTCATTGTCCAGAGGGTCTTGTTCCAGTAGTAGGGGTTGTACTCGAGCACTATGTAGCTGTTCTCCTTGTACTCCTTCACGTAGTAGGGGCCGGTGCCGACGGGCTTCTTGTGGAGCAGCAGGTGGGTCGGGTCCTGCTCGCCGGGCTTCACGTAGGCTGCCCAGGCGGCGGGGTTCTTGCCGTAGTTGCTGGCCTTGAGCGCCTCCTCGTACTTGCCCTTCAGCTGGTCAATGTTGTCGAAGAAGTACTTCATGGGCACGACGCTGGCGAAGGGGTCGGCGAGTATGCTTAGTATAGCGCCGTAGGGCTGCTTCAGCTTCAGCATGACTACGCCGGCGGTCCCGCCGCTGTAGCCGAAGAACTTTAGCAGCTCGTCCAGGCTCTTCGGCTCCACGGTCTTCCCGTGGTACTCGGCGTAGATGCCGCCCTTCTGCAGGAGCTGGTTGAACTCCTGCTCGGTCAGCACCTTGGAGTTGTTAACGTCGACGAACTCGGTTATCATCCAGCTGGGGTCTAGGCCCAGCCTGGCTATGCGCCATATGCTGAACAGCGCATCGACAGCGGTTATATTGTAGGTCTTCTTGTCCCAGGGGTCGTAGGCCTTCACGCCGCCCCTTATCACGAAGTACCACACGGTGCCGTCCTCGCTGTGGGCCCAGGCCACCGCTAGGTCGGGGCTCACCTCCTTGGTCTCGTTCTTCCAGTAGGTTACCAGGGTGTCGCCTATGTTGTGCCATATCGCCCAGCCGAAGGTCTCGTAGTCGGCGGCGGGGTCGAAGGTGTCAGGCCAGCCTATGGTGACTATCACGTAGGTGCTGGGATCGTTCTTGTAGCCTCCCAGCCCAAGGTCCACGCTGGGGGCGTTCTTGTCCTCCCAGAGGAGGTCGTAGCGCTCGGCGAGGATCGGGTGGTAGTAGCGGCCGTGGAGCCAGCTCCACTGGACGCGTACCTGCTTATACTGGCCCAGCCAGAGTATGGGGACCTCGTAGTTGCTCAGCTTGTAGATTGCCTCGTAGAGTATCTCGCGTATCTCGGGGTTGGTCTCCCTCCTGGCAGCGATTATCAGCGCGTCTATGGTTGTGTTCCTGTAGAAGGCGGGGTCTATGGTTGTGAAGGCTACCGACTCGTTTATGGGCTTGGTGTGCTTCTCGTCTACAACGTACCTCACTACCACTAGCTTCTTACCGTGGGTCTCTATTTGGGGTATGCTGACCCCCTTGGGAGCCACTACCACCACGGCCTTGCTCGTCTCTATCACGTGGACTCCCTTGGGCAGCTGAGCAGGCTTCGCTGTCTGGGTGGCGGTGGCCGTTGGGCTGGCTGTAGCGGTGCGGGTCGTGGTGGTCCCGGGAGCCTGCGTTGCCGGGGAGGTCGAGGCGGCTGTGGTCGTGGCGGCCGTGGTGGTTGTAGTTGCTACCGGTCCTCCGCCCTTGTGGAGGGACACGTAGGCAGCTATTATGGCCAGGATTATGATTAACACGCCTATAGCGCCTAGGGTCTTCCCGGACGCCATGCCAGGTGCACCTCTCCCGTGGGCATAGGGCTGCCAAGTGTTCGGGCATTGTTTTAGTACACTATCTGGGTTAGCCCTAGGCCGCATCAGCAGTGTTTATAAAAGCTATCATGAGGTTCCACTGGGTCTTCAAAGCATAGCGCGTGGGATAAGCTTCCCGCAAAGAGTTATCCGGGGCCCCGCTCGGGGGGCAGCCGACGCGGCGGCCAGTGGGCCTGGAAGCCCCCGGGGGCTGGAGGAAGAGCCTCAGGGTGGGCTCTTGTGGCGGACCTAAGGAGGTTCATCGCGCGTAGGTTCCTAACCTTCGTGCCCACCATTATAGGGGTGACTCTCCTCGTCTACATTATAGCTGCTGTTATACCGGCTAACCCTGCGAGGCTGTGGGCGGGCGGGCAGAAGGCCTCGCCGGAGGTCGTGGAGAGGCTTATCCGGGAGTACCATCTGAACGACCCCTGGTACATCCAGTACTACTACTTCATGAAGAACTTGTTCTTCGGCAACCCCGTGAGCCCTGTGACCCACAACAACGTGTGGAGCGAGATCACGGACCGGTTCCTCACGGTCACTCTGCCCCTCACGCTCCTAGCCTTCGTGCTGATAGTTGTTATTGGTGTTCCCCTGGGGGTGTTGGCGGCGATTAAGAGGGACACCGCGGTCGACATGGTTATCCGGGGCCTGGCCCTGGTCGGGCTCTCTACGCCGATCTTCTGGCTGGCCTACTTGATGATATTCGTCCTGTACCCCCACGGGCTCGTGACCCTGGCGGGTATGCCGACGCCCAGCTACCGTATCACGGGCGTGCCCCTCGTGGACGCGCTGCTGAAGCTCGACCCCCACTACCTGGGGCTGATGCTGAAGAGGCTCTGGCTGCCAGCGTTCATGCTAGCCTACCCTGGTATAGGCGTGATAACAAGGCTTGTCCGGAACAGCTTCCTCGACGCGTATAGCAGGGACTACGTGGACTTCATGGAGGCCCGCGGGTTCCCCAGGAGGAGGGTGTACCTGCACGTGCTCCGCAACTCGCTCTCCCCGATAGTCACCGTGCTGGGGCTCCAGTTCGGCGGGCTGCTGGCCGGCGCCCCGATAACCGAGACGATATTCGGCCTGCCCGGGCTCGGGCTCTACATGCTCCAGGCTATAGAGAACTTCGACTACATGTCCCTGACCGCGTCCGTGCTCCTAGTAGCCTTCATCTACACCTCGGTCAACCTCGTGGTGGACGTGCTCTACGCGGTGATAGACCCGAGGGTAAGGTATTGACGAGGGGCTCCTCCGGGAGGGGTGCATCAGGGCTTGGCGGCGGAGGAGGTGTATGAGAAGAAGCTCCTGGACCACATGTCCGACCTGATGCTGGCCGGGCTGGCCGCGGTGGCCGACAGGATCCGCCCGGGCTGGAGCACGAGGAACCGGGGGAGGCTGGAAGAGTGGAGGCTGATGCTCTACACGCTGAACCGCTCCCCCCTCGGGCTCCTCGGCCTGCTCCTAGCCGCGGTATTCGTCGTGCTCGCCCTGCTCGGCCCCAGCATAGCGCCCCTAGGGTATGACACCCAGCTCTTCCTCTGCGACAGCCACGCGAGGCTCGCGCCGCCGGGCACGGTGGTGCACATACCCGATAACGCGTTCTGCCGGAGCCTCGGGCTCCACCCGGGCAACTTCACCATGCTCCTGGGCGGCGACGACTACGGTAGAGACCTCTGGAGCAGGATCCTCTACGGCGCCCGCACCAGCTTCATAGTCGCGGTCATAGTCATGGCTGTGGGCCCCTGGATAGGGATAGCGCTGGGCCTGGTGGCCGGCTACTACGGCGGCGTGGTGGACGAGGCTGTAATGAGGCTCACCGACATATTCCTCGCGTTCCCCGGCATGATACTGGCTATAGCGTTCTCCGCCGTGCTGCCCTACAGGATCCAGGACCTGCTCCAGGCCCACCCGCACCTGGCGGACTTCCTCCGCATGCTCTTCGCGGTCAAGCCCAAGGACGAGCCGGCTCTGGCCAGCCTGCTCTCGGTGATAATCGCGCTCTGGCTGGTCTGGTGGCCCGGCTACGCGAGGCTCGCCAGGGGCATGGTGCTGAGCACGAAGGAGAACACGTACGTCGAGGCGGCTAGGGCGCTGGGCGTGCCGACTAGGAGGATACTCTTCAGCCACATACTCCCCAACATAGCCGGGCCCCTGCTGGTGTTCCTAACGATAGACTTCGGCGGCGTGATACTGACGGAGGCCGGGCTCAGCTTCCTGGGCCTCGGCGCGGTGCCGCCGCTGGCGGACTGGGGCAGGATAATCTACGACGGCTCCCAGTACTTCCCCGACAGCTGGTGGCTGGTGTTCTTCCCGGGCCTGATGATATTCCTCACGGTGTTCGGCTTCAACCTGCTGGGCGACGCTCTACGGGACATAATGGACCCGAGGGTGAGGCGGAGCATAGAGTTCAAGGTGAAGAGGAGGGCTGGGGCCGCGAGCCCGGTCGGGGAGGCGGAGGCCGTAGCCGAGGAGTGGACCCGAGGTGAGGAGGGTGGCTGAGCGGAGGAGGCTCGACTGCAGGGACCCGATTATACTGGTGAGGGGGCTCCGCGTCAACTTCTACACCTACGCCGGCGTAGTTAAGGCTATCGACGGGGTGAGCTTCTGCATAGAGAGGGGTGAGACCTACTGCCTGGTCGGGGAGACCGGCTGCGGTAAGAGCGTGACCAGCCGCGCCCTCACCAGGCTCATAAAGCCGCCGGGGAGGATAGAGGGGGGCGAGATAATCTACTACCCCGAGCCCGGCAAGCCCGTGAACATCATGGAGCTAGGCGAGGAGGAGCTGCAGAGGATAAGGGGCAGGGAGATAGCCTACGTGTTCCAGGACCCTGGCGCCGCGCTTGACCCTCTCTACACGGTCGGCTACCAGGTCTCCGAGACCATGCTAGTCCACGGCATAATTAGGAGGATAAAGGACGGGTTCCAGAGGGCCGTGGAGCTGCTGAGGAAGACGCTGATCACCGACCCGGAGAAGAGGGTCCGGTCCTACCCCCACGAGCTCAGCGGCGGCATGAAGCAGAGGAGCGTGATAAGCATAAGCCTCTCCACTAAGCCGAAGCTCCTAGTGGCGGACGAGCCCACAACGGCCCTCGACACGACGGTGCAGGCGGAGATAATGGACCTGCTCCGCAGACTCAAGAAGGAGGAGGGGCTGACGCTCCTCCTAATAACCCACAACATGGGCCTAGTGGCGGAGATGTGCGACCGTGTAGCGGTAATGTACGCGGGCCAGATAGTGGAGGAGGCCCCCGTCGACGAGATATTCAAGAACCCGCTGCACCCCTACACCAGGGCGCTGCTGAGGGCCATACCAGACCCCTCTAGGAGCGTTGAGAAGCTCGAGTCGATACCCGGCACCGTGCCCAACCTGGTGAACCCGCCTCCGGGCTGCAGGTTCCACCCACGCTGCCCCGAGGCTATGCCGGTCTGCACGCGGCGGCCCCCCGTGCTCAGGATGGGGGACCGCCACTACGTGGCATGCTGGCTCTACGCGGGCAAGGGCAGGAGCGGGGGTGGCGGGGCGTGAGCGCCGGCGAGGCAGGGCTCGCGGCCAGGGAGGACCCGGGCTATAGGGAGGCCCTACGGGAGCTGGGCAGGCTGTTCCCCGGCGAGGAGCCGCTGGTGGTAGCCCATCACCTGGCCAAGTACTTCCCCGTGAAGGGGCTCTTCTTCACCAGGGGCTGGGTGAGGGCGGTAGACGATGTATCCTTCATAGTGCCCCGCGGCAAGACGATGGGCCTTGTGGGGGAGAGCGGGAGCGGGAAGACCACCACGGGCCGGCTGGTGCTCAGGCTGATAGAGCCTACGAGGGGCACCGTGTTCTTCGAGGGCCGCGACGTGTTCAAGCTGAAGGGGAGGGAGCTGAAGTGGTTCCGCAGGCAGGCGCAGATAGTGTTCCAGGACCCCTATAGCAGCCTCAACCCCCGGATGACCGTCTACGATATCCTCACCGAGCCCCTCCGGGTCCACGGTATAGAGGTTGACGACACATACAGCTACGTGGTGAAGCTGCTCGAGGAGGTGGGGCTGAACGAGAGCCACGTCTACCGCTACCCCCACGAGTTCAGCGGCGGGCAGCGCCAGAGGATAGCAATAGCCAGGGTGATGGTGCTCAAGCCCAAGTTCATAGTGCTCGATGAGCCCACCAGCGCGCTCGACGTCTCGGTGCAGGCCCAGATACTCAACATGCTGAAGGAGCTGCAGGCGAAGTACGGGCTGACCTACCTCTTCATAAGCCACGACCTGGGGGTTATACGCTACATGAGCAACTACATAGCCGTCATGTACCTGGGCAAGATCGTTGAGCTGGGGCCGGCGGAGGAGGTGTTCGAGAAGCCCCTGCACCCCTACACGGAGATGCTGCTCTCCGCCATACCTGTCCCTGACCCGGAGAGGGCTAGGAGCAGGAAGCGGGTGAGGATCGAGGGGGAGCCGCCGAGCCCCATCAACCCGCCGCCGGGCTGCAGGTTCCACCCCAGGTGCTGGAAGCGCCTCGACCACTGCAGCCGCGAGGAGCCGCCGCTGGTCGAGGCCGAGAAGGGCCACTATGTCGCGTGCTGGCTCTACGCCCGCCGCTAGCCCCTGAGGGGGCCGAGGAGAGGGAGTCTACACGAGATCCCGGGGGCGCCTCGCCTGGCCTGTAGGCCCTCCGGGGCCGGAGCCCGCGGCGGCTGGAGGGCTACTAGCCCCGGAGCCCCGGGAGCCCGAGCGAGCGGCATACAAGGGGGGCCAGGGGCCTAAGAGTCGTCAGGGAGGGCCCTAGGGGCCGGGAGTGAAGAGCGGGCTACCAGCCCGGGCAGGCCCGGGGCCGATGCCGGGGAGAACCTCGGGGGCGACCCGGCCGGGGCCCCTCCAGGCGCCGGGCTTATCAACCGGGGGCGCGGCGCCCCTCCCCCGCGAGGAACCGGGGCCAACGCGGAGGCCTGGCAGGCAGCTGCGGGGTGCCCGGCTTGGTGTTCAGGGTTAAGGCGTGCACGATGTTCTCAGCGGCCCACCGGATAGAGGGCCACCCCCGCTGCGGGCGGGTGCATGGGCACAACTATAGGGTCTGCATAGTGCTCCGGGAGGACAGGCCCATGGGGATAGACCTGGACGAGCTGGAGAAGTGGCTGCGCGAGAACGTCTACAGCAAGTTCGACCACCGGTACCTCAACAGTGTTCTCGCCGAGGGCGGCGGGGAGCTGCCGGTGGTGACCAGCGAGGATCTCGCCGTCCTGGTGGCCCGCGGCCTAGAGGAGAGGTTCCCCGGGAGGGTGGAGCTTGTCGAGGTCTGCGAGACAGAGGATCTCTGCGCAAGCTACCAGCCCTAGGCTCCGCGTCTCCGAGCTCTTCCTGAGCCTCCAGGGGGAGGGCCCCTTCACGGGCATGAGGGCCCTCTTCATAAGGCTCGCCGGCTGCAATCTCCGCTGCCCCTTCTGCGACACCAAGTACAGCCTCGACCCCAGGGCCGGCAGGCCGGTGGAGCTGGAGGAGGTGCTGGCTAGGGTGGAGGAGCTGAAGCCCAGCCTGGTGGTCGCGACGGGAGGGGAGCCGCTGCTCCAGCGCCGGGCTCTCAACGCGCTGGCGGAGCGGCTCCACGAGCGGGGCTACACGCTGCAGCTTGAGACCAACGGGACGCTGCCGGCCCCGGAGGCGGGGGAGCCCCTCTACAGGGCCTACCACGTGGTCTCCCCGAAGGACGTGCCCGTGGCGGTGCCGGGGGCCAGGACGCACCCTAGCTGGGTGAGCTACGCCAGGGAGACTGGCAGGGCCTGGTTCAAGTTCCTCGTCTCCGGCGAGGAGCACGTGAAGGCTGTGGAGAGGTACGTCGAGGAGAACGGCATCCCCCGGGAGAGGGTCTACCTGATGCCCCTGACGTCCGAGGACATGGGGCCGGAGGAGCTGCTGGAGGCCCACCGCCGGGTGGCCGGGCTGGCCCTCGGCAGCGGGTTCAACTTCAGCCCACGGCTCCACCTTCTCCTAGGCCTCCGCTAGGGGCCGCGGAGCACCGGGTAGCTGCCCAGGACGCGGAGGAAGAGGCTCCTCTCCCGGGCCTCCTCCAGGGCCTCCGCCACCCTCTCATCGAGCCTGCTGCCCTCCATGTCTATGTAGAAGTTGTAGTGCCAAGGCTTGCCGTGGATGGGCCTGGAGTAGATCATCTTCAGGTTCACCCCGTGGCTGGCGAAGGGCTCGAGCAGCCTGTAGAGGCTGCCAGGCTCATCCGGCACCGCTGTTATGATGCTCGTCCTCTCCCCCCTCTCCGGCTGGTCCCTCCACGCCAGCGCTATGAACCTGGTGTAGTTGGGGCCGTCCTCGACGCTCTCGGCGAGCACCTCCAGGCCGTGGGCCGCCGCTGCCCGGTGGCTGCAGACGCACAGCGCCCCCTCCTCCGCGGCGCGGCGGGCGGCCTCGGAGGTGCTCGAGACCGCCACCCTCTCCACGCCGGGGGCGAGCCTGTCGAGGCTCCTGGCCGCCTCCCGCAGCGCGTGAGGGTGCCCGTAGAGCCTCGGAGCGCCCCGCCGGCCGGCTAGGACGAGGCTTATCCTGGCCTCGAGCGCGGCGTAGACGTGGAGCATCGTGGAGGCCAGGTTGTCGAGCGTCTCGCCCACGGGCCCCTCGAGGCTGTTCTCCACGGGGACGACGCCGTAGTCGGCCTCGTAGCCCTCTACAGCCCTGAAGACCTCGGTTATGCTCCTGCACGCAATGTACTCGGCGCCGGGGAAGAGCCTCTCGGCAGCCATGTGGGTGA
Source organism: Pyrodictium occultum (assembly GCF_001462395.1). Taxonomy (NCBI): domain Archaea; kingdom Thermoproteati; phylum Thermoproteota; class Thermoprotei; order Desulfurococcales; family Pyrodictiaceae; genus Pyrodictium; species Pyrodictium occultum. The sequence goes on along the minus strand of NZ_LNTB01000001.1, from coordinate 879,500 downwards.
AGCTGTGCTCCGGGCCTAGGAAGGCGACGCGAACAATAGCGCCCCACCGGGGGCCCACCACGGGCCCCGGGGAGGTTATACTCCTGACGGCGCGGGGCCCGGGCCGTCGGAAGCCGTTTAGCCAGCGAGACGGCGTCCTCCAGCAAGCCCCGGGGGAGGCTATGGCGCAGAGTACTGGGGGAAGGGAGGGCTCCGGGTCCCCGGAGCCGGAGAGGCACGACATAATAGTGATAGGGGCGGGCATGGCTGGGCTCACGGCCGCCCTCTACCTGGCTAGGCAGGGTGTCGACGTGCTCGTGGTCAGCAAGGACCTCGGGGGCCAGCTGCTCCAGGCCACGGTCATAGAGAACTACCCGGGTATTGAGGCTATAAAGGGCGTAGACCTGGCCATGAAGGTGGAGAAGCAGGCCAGGACCTTTGGGGCCAAGTTCAGGTACGGGGAGCTTATAACTAGGATAGAGAGGCTTGAGGACGGCAGCTTCCTCCTCGAGAGCGCTAGGGGCAGCCGCTACCAGGCCGAGGCGGTCATCCTAGCCTTCGGCAAGACCCCGAAGAGGATGAACGTCCCCGGGGAGGACGAGTACGATGGCCGCGGGGTGAGCTACTGCACTATCTGCGACGGGCCCCTCTACCGGGGCAAGAACACGGCGGTGGTGGGGATAGGCGACCAGGGGCTCGAGGCCGTGGCGCTCCTCGCCGGGCTCTGCCCCCGCGTATACTACGTGACCCCCACCAAGCTCTTCGGCGACCCCGACCTGGTGGCCAGGGTGCGCAGCGCCGAGAACGTGACCATACTGGAGAAGCATGAGCCTGTCCGCGTCCTAGGCGACGGCAGGAGGGTCGCCGGGCTCGTGGTGCGGGACAAGGAGACCGGCGAGGAGAAGACCCTGGAGGTGGAGGGCGTGTTCGTGGAGCTGGGCTACGAGGCCAAGACGGAGTTCGTGAAGCACCTAGTAGACCTTAACGAGAACGGGGAGATAGTCACCGACTGCATGGGGGCAACCAGGACGCCGGGCCTCTTCGCGGCCGGCGACGTGACCCATATACCCTTCAAGCAGGCCGTGATCTCGGCGGGCGATGGAGCCAAGGCCGCGCTGGCCGCGTTCAACTATCTGCAGAAGAGGCGGGGCAGGAACGTGGAGATAAAGGGCGACTGGAAGAAAACCGGCCGCGTTAAGCCGAAGGTACAGCTCCGCGTGGGCCTCAAGAAGAGGAAGGAGCAGTAGGAGAGGGCCTAGTGGCCCTCCTCCTCCCTGCGTATCTTTTCCGCGTACTGCTCCGGCGTAAGCAGCTTCTCGAGCTCGCTCTCATCGCTTATCCTTATCTTGAACATCCAGCCCTCCCCGTAGGGATCCTTGTTGACAAGCTCGGGCTCGTCGTAGAGCCTCTCGTTAACCTCGACAACCTCCCCGGAGACGGGGGCGTAGATGTCGGCGGCGGCCTTCACCGACTCTATGCTCCCCACCGCCTCGCCCGCCTTCACCCTGGAGCCCGGCTCCGGCAGCTCCACGCCCACTATGTCGCGCAGCTTCTTCTGCGCATAGTCGGTTATCCCTACCACTACAACGCCGTCCTCCCTCTTAGCCCACTCATCGGTCCTCGTGTAGAGCCTGTCCCGGAGCACTATGTAGTTGCCCACACGTATCTCCTCGGCCAAGCCGGGGCACCTCGCGTGGCCGCGCTCCAGGCAATGCCCAGCCTGGGGAGGATAAAGAGGGCCCTGGCCCCGGGGGCAGGGCTATAACGCTGCCCCCGCCGCCCTAGAGGGGCCGGCGCCGCGGGGCCGAGCGGGGGAGCTGGAGGGGCGTGGATAGGGTTGGCCGCGGGCTATGCCGACGCTATAGTGTCTATAGCAGCTGTCCTCGTGCTCGTACCCGCCAGCATTATCCTCGCCTACCTGCTCCTCTCCCGGGCCACGCGGGGCCCGGAGCACGTCTTCAAGAGGCTCCGTTTCGAGGCCGGCAACCCGCCCGGCGGGGAGGCTAGGGTTCCGACGCTCTACCAGTACCTGGGCTACATACTCATATTCATAGCGCTTGACCCCGTGTTCATGCTGCTCTTCGTCCTCCCGGCGGCAGGGGGGAGGAGGTACCAGGTGGCTTTCCTCGTCCTAGCCTCGGTGGCGGCAATACTCCCGCCCATAGTGTACGCCGTAAGATATGCCAGGAGGCGGGAGTACTGGGGCCTGCCCTAGGGGGTGGAGAGCCGCATGTACCAGTACCGGGATTGGAGGCGCGGCCTCATACTGGTGGGGAACCTCGAGGAGGCTGCTGAGAAGGCGGCGCGCTGGCTGGTGGAGAAGACCCCTATCAAGACTCTCCGGGACTGGGCTACCAGCTTCAGCCTCTGGCCGGTGCACCTCACCACCAGCTGCTGCGGCGCCGAGTTCGCCGCCCTCTACGCGCCCAAGTACGACGCTGAGAGGCTGGGTAGCCTGCCCTTCACCCACGCGCGGAACACCAACCTGGTGATTATAGAGGGGACGCTCACCAGGAAGATGGCCAGGGTTGCAAGGATAACCTGGGAGCAGATGCCCTGGCCCAAGTTCGTGATAGCTATGGGGGCGTGCGCGCTCACCGGCGGCCTATTCTACAACAGCTACAATGTAGTGTTGGCCCACGAGGTGCTCCCCGTCGACTACTACGTGCCGGGCTGCCCGCCGCCGCCCGAGGCCGTCGCCCACGCGCTGGTGAAGCTGCAGCAGAAGGTCAGGCAGGGCAAGTGGAGGCCCAGGGACGTCGAGGACAAGAGCAAGCTGAAGGAGCTCATGGAGCCCATGTACAGGAGGGCTGAGGAGTACCAGCGTGTTGTCGCCGAGCAGCGGCTCCTGGCGGAGGGGTAGAGGGAGGGCTCCCCTCAGCCTTTTCCGCCTCCCTCTCCAGCCCCGGCTTCGCCGCCGGGCTTCAGCTCGGGCTTCAGCACCCATATCGGCTTGCTCGGCTTGGAGGATATGTAGGGCTCCTCGGCCACGTGGAAGTCCTTGCGGAGCGGGTAGACACCCTCGGGCCAGTCCTCGGGGAGGAGCAGGTGGCGGAGGTCCGGGTTGCCCTCGAACACTATGCCCAGCATCTCGTGCTCCTCCCTCTCCTGGATCTGCGCCGCCGGGTAGATGTCGTATACCGAGGGCACGCGGGGGTCGTCACGCGGCACCATGACCTCGAGGGCGACTAGCTCGGAGGGGTTGCTGCTCCTCGTTATATGGTAGACTATTCTCATCCTCCCCTGCTTTGGCTCATCCACCCCGCTGACCATGAGGAGGTAGTCGTAGCCGGCCTCCCGCAGCCTCTCCGCAGCCTCGCGGAGCCGGCTAGGCTCCACGATAGCCACCTTCACTCCCTGGCGCTCCTCGACACGCTGAGCTAGGCCCGCTAGGAGCTCCTCTAGCTCCTGCAAGGGTCTCCTGCACCTCCCGCCTAGGGGCCGGAGGAGCCTCCCGGAAGCGCTGTGAAGCCCTCCCCCGGGCCCCTTCTTAGCCGCTGGCCCGCTGGGTGTGCGGGGTCCTATTGACCGATGCTGTACAATGGCTATTCCGTCTGGGGCTCAGTATTTTAGGGTGCTTGACGCCTTGGCCGGTGCTTCGGGCCGGGGGCGCCTAGCATTACGCGTCAGTAGTCGAACCCAGGTCTTCATGGTCTCAGCCGTCCGCCGTGCTGCGCGGGGTGGCTGACGCTATGGCCGCGGTGGAGCTTCCGGGGATGATGGGCCGGGAGCTCGGGACCCGGGAGGGCTACCGGGTGGTCGAGCTCTACATAGGGCCCCAGCACCCCGCCTCGGGGCATATGAGGCTTATCGTCTATCTTGACGGTGACAGGGTTGTACGGGTCGACCCGGATATAGGGTATGTGCACCGCACTATGGAGAAGCTCTCCGAGGTAAGAGAGTACGTCCGTATCATAAGCCTCCTGGAGCGCATGACAATAATCGACGCCTGTAACATTACCCTCCCCTACGTCGAGGCTGTGGAGAAGCTGCTGGGCGTTGAGCCCCCGCCCAGGGCCAGGTACCTGCGCACCATCCTCTGCGAGGTGAACAGGATAGCGAGCCACCTCTACGGCCTCGGGATAGGCGGGATATTCCTCAACCACTCTACCATGTACATGTGGGCCTTCGGCGACCGCGAGGTATTCGTCCACCTAGCCTCGCTGCTCACGGGCACGAGGCTTACCCACACCTACCCGATACCCGGCGGGGTCCGTCTCGACCTCCCCCAAGTGTTCCGCGAGGAGTTCGAGAAGGCGAAGCGCTACATGCTGCGCAGGCTCCGCGAGTACGACAAGGTGTTCCTCAACAACCCGGTGATAAGGGGGAGGCTCGAGGGAGTCGGGGTCCTCCCCCGCAGCCGTGCCGTGGCCCTCGGAGCCACTGGGCCTAACCTGAGGGCTAGCGGCGTCCGCTACGACGCCAGGCTCCTGGGCTACGCCGCCTACGGCGAGCTCGACTTCGAGCCCGTGGTCGGGAGCGAGGGCGACGCGCTCGAGAGGATATGGGTCCGGCTCCGCGAGATAGAGGCCAGCCTCGAGCTGATAGAGAGGGCGCTCCGCCAGCTCCCCGAGGGCCCGTTCATGAGCGAGCGGTTCATCCGCCAGGTGCCCCCGGCCATGAGGAAGTGGTTCGAGCGGGGCCGCGTCAAGCTCCCCGGGGGCTATGTGAGGCTGAAGGCCAAGCCCGGCGAGGTGGTGGGCCGGGGAGAGATGGGGAGGGGTGAGGTGACCTACTACCTGGTCAGCAGCGGGGATACGAAGCCCTACCGGCTCCGCGTGGTGACGCCGAGCGCTAGGAACGTGGTGCTCTTCGACGCCCTGGCCAGGGGCCACACGCTAATGGATGTGCCCGCTATATACGCGAGCATCGACTACTTCCCCCCGGAGGCTGACCGGTAGAAGGAGGGGGTGAAGGCTTCCATGCTGCTCGGCTGGCTCGCAGCCCGCCTAGGCGTGCCCGAGTGGGCTGTGAGGGCGGTGTTCGCGCCCCTCGTCTACCCGGGGCTCCTCACATTCACCCTCCTGGCCCTCTTCATAATCTGGGCTGAGAGGAAGATCGCTGCCAGGGCCCAGATGAGGGTGGGGCCCTACTATGTCTCGCCGAGGCTCCAGGGCGCGCTGCAGATGCTGGCGGATGGCGTGAAGTTCGCCTTCCAGGAGATAATAGTGCCGGTCGAGGCAGAGAAGTGGAGCTTCCTCTTCGCCCCGGTACTCGCCTTCACCATAGTGGCGCTCGCATTCACCGTAGTGCCTGGCGGCCCCGGGATCTACGGGTTCAGGACGCCCTTCAGCATACTCATCGCCACAGCCATTATTGGCCTAACCCCGATACTAGCGGTCATAATGGGCTGGGCGGCCTCCAACAAGTTCGCCTTCATCGGGGCCAGCCGTGAGGCCCTGGTCTCGGTGACGGGGGAGGCTACCCTACTCGCCTCCCTCCTAGCGACCACAATGATGTATGGTGTTCTGGACTTCAGCGAGGCTGTCGAGAAGCAGATGGCTACAGGGGTTATAGGGCTCGTGGCCAACCCTATAGCGGCGCTGCTCTTCTTCATAGCCGCGCTCCTGGTCACCGACAGGGTGCCGTTCGACCTGGTGCTGGGGGAGCAGGAGATAGTGCAGGGCCCCTACACCGAGTATAGCGGGCTCCTCTACGCGCTGGTAATGGCCCTGGACTACGCCAAGCTCTACGTGCTGATGCTCATGTTCACACTCCTCTTCCTGGGGGGCTGGATGCCCTTCACGAGCCCGCTGCTCGGCAGCATCGCCGTGCTGGCCAAGACGGTCGCCCTAATGCTATTCACGGTGTTCCTCCGCGCAGTATATGGGAGGATGCGGCTGGACCAGACGGCCGACATGTTCTGGTCGCGTCTCTTCCCCCTGGCCCTCCTGGCCTTCGCCGTCTCGGCTCTCGTGCGCTACATCTACACGGGGTGAGCCATCTTGGCTCCGGGCCTCAGCGAGAGGAGGGATAAGGGTCGGGCTGGCCGTAGGCCGCCGCGCGTGAACCCGGTTAAGGGCCACCTGGACGCCATACTCACTGTGGCTAGGCGGATGCTCCACCCGCCTATGACGCTCCAGTACCCCGACGTGGAGGAGGAGAAGCCGGAGTACTACCACGGCATAATACTCTTCGACTATAACAAGTGCATAGGCTGCACGCTATGCGCCCAGGTCTGCCCCTCCAGGGCGATCAAGATGTTCAGGGTGCCGGGCGATAAGAGGATGAGGCCCGGCTACGATATCGGTCGCTGCATCTTCTGCGGGCTCTGCGCGGACATATGCCCGACTGACGCGCTTGAGACGAGCATAGTGCATGACAAGGTGTTCGAGAAGCTTGAGACCATGGACCTGGACCCCGTGGACTGGGCTATATACTCCAGGAAGCTGCGGGAGGAGATAAAGAAGCCCTCAAGGCCCCGGGTTAGGGCCAGAGTTGATGAGAAGGCGGGGCTCCGCTATGAGCGTGCAAGCTAGCCTCCTCGATGCGGCTATAGTTGTGTCGCTGCTAGCAGCGGCCTCGGGCTCTGTAGGAGCCATTATGGCTAGGAAGACGGTGCATAGTATAGCCTGGCTTGTCATTGCCTCGCTCGGGGTTGCCGCGGTTCTCGCGCTGACGGGCTACGGCTACCTCTCGGTCTTCCACATAGTCGTCTACACGGGGGCGGGCATCATGCTCCTAGCCATAGTGGTTATGATGCTGGGTTGCGGCGTGGAGCCGAGGACTCTGAACCCTGGCAGGCTTGTGCTAGCCTTCTTCGCCGCGGCCGCGCTCGAGGCGCCGCTGGCGATGTATGCGCTCAGCCACCCCGTGTCAAGCAGCGAGCTGGCCTCCAGGAGCCTCAGCTTCACCCAGGCAGCCCGGGTGCTGATGGACTGCTGGCTCTGCACCCTCCTAATGGTGGTGACGGTTGCAGCGGTGCTGATAGAGGCCCTCTCCATGGCGCGGGGCTCCGCCGCCCCCCGGGGGGAGTAGAGGGGGCCGGCGCGCCGACGCCGCGGCGTGGAGGCAGAGTAGAACTTTTTCCCAGCTGGTCCCCGAGCCGGGCTGGCACAGCCCTTGGGAGGATGGCGGGGCTGTGAACGGCGAGGCCCTTACGCTGCTCGTCTACCTGACCGCGCTGGTGGCCGGCATGTCCGGGCTCTACGGGGTTATGACAGCGCGTAGTCTCGTGAAGCTCTTCATATCGGTGGAAGTATTCTTCAACTCTGTGGTGCTTACCGCCGCCTACACGGGCCTCGTTGCAGGGGCCCGCCCAGGGTTCTACAGTGTCCTCCTCGCAACCATAATGCTCACTATAGCCGAGATCGCGGTGGTCGCTGCACTCCTCATACTCGTGTACCGTAAGAAGAGGAGCATGAGCGTCGACCTGCTGAAGGAGACCCGGGGGTGAAGGGGCTGATGGAGGAGACTGGGCTCGGCCTCCCTCTGCTCTGGGCCAGCGTGGCCGCCCCGGCCATAGCGGGTACTGTCAGCGGGCTCTACGCCTCGAGGATCGGGCGGAGGGGCCACGTGCTGCTCAACTCGGGCAGCTGGCTGATCTCCCTGCTCCTCCTCCTGCCCCCGGCCGCGGCCGCGCTGGGAGGCAGGGTTGTCCTAGACCCTCTCTGGGCGAGGGTGCCCGGCGTCGGGGTGTTCAGCCTCTTCCTCGACGCCGTGGGGGCTGCGATGGCCCTCACCATCGCGGTTGTGAGCCTGCTTGTGGCCCTCTACTCCAGCCCCTACATGGAGCACCGCTTCGAGGAGATGGGGCTGGATGAGAGGCACTGGGGCGTCTACTACCTGCTCTACCAGCTATTCACCGCGGGGATGCTGGGCGCTGTCATGGCTGGCAACGGTATACTCTTCTACCTCTTCCTCGAGCTCACGCTGATCCCGAGCGCGCTCCTCATAGTCCTCTACGGCTACGGTGACCGGGTGCGCGTGGGCCTCATCTACCTCGTCTGGACCCACCTGGGCGCGCTCCTCTACCTCCTGGGCCTCTTCCTCATCCACTCCTACGACTTCTACCTGCCTGGCTCCGGCTACGTAACCGGGGCCGGCGGGGGCCACGCGCTGGCGCTCGCGCTCATAGTCGTGGGGCTCGCGGTCAAGATGGCCATGTCTGGGCTCCACCTCTGGCTCCCCTACGCGCACGCTGAGGCCCCTACCCCGGTCTCGGCGCTGCTCTCGCCGCTGTTGATAGGGATAGGGGCCTACGCCATGCTCCGGGCCGGTGTCGGGTTCTTCCCCCGCCTCTGGGGCTCCGTTAGCCCCATCCTCCTCCTCTGGGCCCTGGCCACCATGCTCTACGGGGGCTTCCTGGTGCTCGCCCAGAGGGATGTGAAGAGGCTGTTAGCCTATAGCAGCATATCGCAGATGGGCTACCTTATGCTGGGGCTCGCGGCCGCAAACCCGGTGGGTGAGACCGGGACGGTGCTCCACTATATGGCCCACGCGCTGGGCAAGGCAATACTCTTCGGCGTCGCCGGCGTCTTCATAGTGGGTCTGGGCACCCGCGACCTCGGGGAGCTGGGTGGGCTGCTGCAGCGCATGCCCTACACGGCTGCCGTAGCCCTCCTCGGCTTCATGATGATATCCGGTATACCCCCGACGCTGGGCATGTGGAGCGAGGTCTACCTGGTCTTCGGATTCGCCAGGTGGGCCAGCGGCTACGGGCCCGGCGCCTTCGTGGTCCTCGCGGCAGGCGTCGCGGCGGCAATGACGCTCACTGCTGTCTACAGCTTCCTCGCCTTCAGGAACATGTTCCTCGGCAGGCCGGGGAGGGCGTACGAGAGGGCTGGGGAGGAGGGCGTGCGGGGCCTGCTCGCGCCCCTCGTGGCCCTGGCGGTGCTCGGCGTAGCCCTCTTCATACTCGTCAACCTGGTTGCCGGCCCGGTGCTCTCCCTGCTGAGGCAGGTCTACGGCTGATCCCCGGCGAGAGGTGGGCTGGATGGCCTCGCCCGGGCTGCTGGCGCTGGCGGCGGTGGCGTCCGAGTACCTGGCGGCCCTAGCCGTGGTGCTGCTCGCCGTGCTCGGCTCCGGCTGGAGGAGGATTGCCTGGACCGGGGTGGCGGGCGCCGCAGCGGCCACCGTGTTCTCCTGGCTCGCGCTCGCCGCGGGGGAGGGGAGGCTCAGCTATCCCTGGGTGCCCGGGCTCGGCGTCGACCTGGCGCTCCGGGTGGATGCGCTCTCCGGGATAGTGGGGGTGGTCGTCTCCACCCTCAGCCTGCTGATAGCCCTCTACAGCGTCGACTACATAGGAGAGTGGGGGGCGGCCAGGTACTGGCTGTTCTACAGCTTCTTCGTGGCTAGCATGCTGCTGCTCGTCTACGCCGACGACCTTGTTGTAATGTTCATAGGCTGGGAGGGCACCGGGCTCTCCAGCTGGGCCCTCATAAGCTTCTACCACGACGACCGGGAGGAGGCGTGGGTGGGCGACCCCGGCCGCTCCAGGCTCGGGGTGCCCATGTGGTTCACGCCAACTCATAGCGGGCTCCGGGCACTCTCATTCACGCGGCTCGGCGATATGGGCATGCTTATAGGCATGGGCCTCGTGGCCGCCTCCCTCGGCTCCACGAGCATGTCGGGGATGGAGGGGCACGCCGCCTGGCTGCTCTCGGACCTCAACATGAGGGGGCTCCTGGCTGCGTGGCTCGCCCTCTTCTACCTAGGCGCGCTGGCGAAGAGCGCCCAGTTCCCCTTCCACGAGTGGCTGGTAACCGCCATGACGGGCCCCACCTCGGTGTCGGCGCTGATACACGCGGCAACCATGGTGAAGGCGGGTGTCTACTTCGCGCTCCGCTTCACCCCCGCCATAGCGGCGGGGCTGGCCCTCTTCCACGGCGCCGGCGCCGGCGTCTATCGGGGGCTGGCCTGGCTCGCCCTGCTCACAGCCTTCTCGACGGCTACAATGGCTATAGTGGCTAGGGAGCTTAAGCTCATACTAGCATTCTCCACGGCCAGCCAGCTATCCTACATGATGGCCGCCGTCTTCGCCGCCGCGGCCGCGGGGAGCCCGGCCCTCGGCAGCCTCGGGGGGCTGGCCCACCTAATCTCCCACGCCGTGTTCAAGGCGGCGCTCTTCCTCGCCGCCGGCGCGGTGATACACGAGGTGGGCAGCCGCTACATAACAGACATGGGCGGGCTGCGGCGCTCAATGCCCTACACGTTCCTAGCCTTCCTCCTGGCCGGGCTGAGCCTGGCCGCGCTGCCGCCCTTCTCGGGCTGGTGGAGCAAGGACCTGGCCGTGGAGGCGATAGGCCTGCTCGGCGGCTGGGCCAGCCTAGCCGCGCTGGCCACCGCTGTGCTCACAGCGTTCTACACAGTTAGGATGATCTACTACGTGTTCCTCGCCCCGCCCCGGGGGGAGCGCCACGCCGGGGAGCCCGGCTGGCTGATGCTGGGCCCCTACCTGGCCCTCGGCCTGGCCTCCCTGGGCCTCGGCCTCGCCTGGCCCTGGCTCGCGCGCCTCCTGGAGGAGGCCGTGGGGCTCCATGCTTTCAGGGAGGAGCTGGGCGTGGTGGCCTACGGCACCCTCGCTGCAGCGCTGGGGGCGTCGGGGATCCTGCTCTACCGCGCCCGCCTCCTCCCCCTACGGGGGGTTGAAGAGAGGCCCCTGCTGGGTGCTCTCCACGGGTTCCTCTACGACAGGTGGCTGGTGAACCCTCTGATATACAGGCTCGTAGTCTACCCGGGCGCGTGGCTCTCGCGCGCCCTGGCCCGTGTGGAGGAGCTGCTGGACCTGGCTGTGCACGGCGGCGTGGCCCGGGCGGGCTGGAGGATGATTGGGGCGCTGCAGGAGGGGGCTGAGCTGAGGCTGGACCGGGCGCTCCACGTGGAGCTGCCCGCCGCGGCTGCGGGGCTGAGTGCGGCCGTTAGGAGGCTGCAGAGCGGGGACGTGAGGATCTATATCGTGTACTTCATGGCTGGAATGGTGCTCGCGGCGATCCTCTCCACGGTGGTGATATTCTTCATAGCCCACGCGGCCTGGCCCGCGCTGGCAAGCCTTGCTCCAGGGTGGTAGCCGTGGTGCCGCCCGTCCTCACTGGCGTGGCCGACTACAGCTTCCTCGCCGTGCTCGTGGGCTATGCTTTCACCGGCCTGGTGGCCCCGCTCTGGGGGCCGCGGGCCGCGAGGGTGAGCCTCTACGCCGCCACCGCCGTGGCTCTCGCCGCAGCGCTCTACATGAGCCTGGCCTTCGCGCCGGCGCAGGGCTATACCACAGCGTTCAACGGGGCCCTGGTTATCGACACTTACTCCGTGTTCCTACTCTCCACAGTGGTTATCGTGTTCGCCCTAGCGGCTATGGCGGCGTCGCGTATAGTCGACTACTGGGAGGCGGGCGAGGCCTTCTACGCCGTCATGGGGCTTATGGCGCTCGGCGTCATAGTGCTCGGGCTCGCCCGGCTCCTCTACCTCGTCTACGTGGGCTGGATACTCGCGGCCGTCTCAAGCTACATCCTGGTGGCCCTCTACCGCGACGCCATATCGGCGGAGGCTGCTATAAAGTACGCTGTAAACGGGACCATTGCAACCATTATACTCCTACTGGGGCTCACGCTCTTCTACATCGTGCACGGGGACGCCGCCATATCGCCGGGGCTCCTGATCCGCGATGCGCTGCTCGTGACCCCCACAGTCGCAATGGTGGCCGTGGCTGTAGGGTTCAAGATGGGTGTTGTCCCCTTCCACGGCTGGCTAATAGACGTCTACGGTAACGCGAAGCCCCTGGTGATAGCTGTCGCGAGCGCAGCCGCGAAGATAATAGCGGCGCTTATGATAGCCAAGCTGGTCGCGCCCTTCGCGGTGGTGGAGCCACACATAGTGCTCTGGACCATGGGTGTGCTCGCCGCCCTTACGATGCTCTACGGCAACCTGGGGGCGCTGCTCACGGTGAGGGACTCGCCCCAGAAGCTGCTAGCCTACAGCAGCGTGGCCCAGGCCGGCTACATCGTCGTCGGCTTCGCGGCGCTCGCCCGGCTCCCGGGCATAGATAACGTGGCCGCGCTGGCGGGTATAGCGCTCCACACGGCTGGCTACGCGTTCTCCAAGCTCGCGAGCTTCCTGGTGCTAGACACGGCCTGCGAGGACGATAGGCCCTGTAGCTGGGAGAGGCTGCGCGGCCTCGCCTACCGGAGCCCCGTGGCGGCGGCAGCGCTGGTGCTGGCCCTCGCCTCGCTGGCCGGGGCGCCGCCCACGCTAGGGTTCTGGGGGAAGCTATACCTGCTCATAGCAGCTGTCTCGGCTAGCCCCGCCCTGGCGGCCCTCATGGTTATCAACTTCGCTGTGGCGGTATTCTACTACGGCTACATGATATACATGGTGTTCACGGGGCCGCGGGAGGCGGCCGGGGGGAGGCCGGGGGCCCGGGAGGCGGCCGCGCTGATAGCGGCGCTCTTCACCGTGCTGCTCGGGCTGGCGCCCTGGGAGGGGTACGGGCTAACCCTCTACGCCTACACCACCGCCTAGCCGCCGCGCCGCCGCCAGCTCCTCCGCCACCCTCCTCCAGCCGCCGAGCCGGTCACGGAGAAGCCTCATGGATATCGGTATGGGGAGCGAGGTGTCCTCGAAGAGGCCCTCGGCGAGCGCCTCCAGGGTAGGGTGGCAGTCGAGAGCCCCCTCCCTGACCATGCACGTCTTCGTGGACAGCTCCAGCACAGCGTCCAGGTCGTGGCTGGCCATAATCACTGTCTTCCCCCTCGCAGCCGCCTCGCGCACTATGCTGAACAGCTTCTCCACCCCGGCCCGGTCCAGGTTGGCAGTGGGCTCGTCCAGGAGCAGCACGTCGGGGTCGTAGACAAGTATGGAGGCAAGGGCTACCAGACGGCGCTGCCCCACGCTCAGCCTGTAGGGCGGCCGGCTCAGGAGCCCCTGGATCCCTAGCCTCCGGGCAACCCTCTCCACCCTCTCCTCAATCACGCGCCCGGGGAGCCCGAGGCCGCGGAGAGCGTAGGCTATCTCATCGTACACCGTGGGGTTGAAGAGCTGGTCGTCGGGGTTCTGGAAGAGCAAGCCTATCCTCCTTCTAGCCCCCGGCAGCTGGCTCCACAGCGGCCTGCCGTCGAGAAGCACCTCCCCCCGGCTCGGCCTCAGCAGCCCGGCCAGGATGAGGAGGAGCGTCGACTTCCCAGAGCCCGTGGGCCCGGCCAGCGCCACAACCTCGCCGGGGCCCGCCCGGAGGCTGGCGCCCCGCAGCACCGGGCTGCCGCGGGAGTACTCGAACCAGACGCCACGGGCCTCAACAACCGGCAAGCAGGGCCGCCACCTCCACCGCCACTACCGCTGCCGGGGGGAGATAGGCGAGAAGCTCCGCGGCTGAGCCTGCCCACCCCCCTCCACGCCCCCGGCCCCGGGTCAGCGGGGACAGGCTTCTAGCCTCGATAGCCATGCCGAGCAGCGTGGCGCGCTGCATACTCCTCTCCAGGAGCTCCCCGGCAGCACCGGCCAGGAGCCTCCAGGCCTCGCGGAGCCCCGGGCGCCCAAGGCTCCTGGCCCTCCTGGCAGCGAGGAGCCGGAGCATCTCCGAGGCGAGGAGGGGCACGTAGCGGGCCACCAGGCTGAGGCCCTCCACGATCTCTCCCGGGAGCCCGAGCTCCCCCAGGCCCTCGGCCAGCCGCCTCCACCCCACCAGGGCCGCCACGGAGGCCACCATGGCGGAGGCCGCGGAGACCCGCAGGAGGAAGAGGAGCGCCTGAGACCCACGGTGGAGGGGCAGCAGGGGGAGGGCGACCAGGGCTGAGGCCCCCACCACGTAGGCTGCCGACCTGACCACCGGGGCTACGGGGCCTCGGCGGGATAGGGCAGCGTAGGCGAGCACGGGCATGGAGGCGAGGAGCCCCGCGGCTGCTGGGAGCGGCGGCGAGTAGGAGACGAGGGCCACGCCCACGACGAGGAGAAGAAAAACGAGGCCAGGGTGGCGGGGCTCCACTGGGCCCTCGCCGGCCGCCAGGTAGAGAGCCGCCTCCCTAAGCTCGCTGAGGAAGCCCGCCAGTGCCTCGTCCAGCAAGCCCCGTCCTCTGCTCACCGCCCGACGCGCCTCGCAGCCACGTAGCCTATGGCGAGGATCACTGCTACACCTACGGCGCCGGCGACTATGTAGCCCAGCGTGTCGGGCAGCCCTGGGAACGTGTAGTCGCTGAACGGCGTCCACTCGCCAAGGCTCCTCTCCTGGAGCCCTAGCTTCTCGGCGGCGACGTCGAGGGGCTCGTGGTAGCCTAGCTTGTCCGCCAGTATCACGCCGAAGACCGGGCTCACCACCAACAGCACGGCCATGGCTATGAACGCGCCCCGGTACCTCGAGAAGAGGCCGGGCACGGCCCCCACCCCCTCTAGGCTTTGACTGTTAGGGTGGCCCTCTCAGCCGCCTCGACCAGCGGGCTGCGGTGCTGGTACAGGTAGTCCACAACCAGCGCCGTTATCACACCCTCTATTATACCTAGGAGGGCGTGCCAGCCAGCCATTACAGGCACAGTTATCTTCACACCGTAGGGGAACGACGGGCTAAGCCCTATCTCGACACCGGCCATCGCTCCAGCCAGGGTTATGCCTAGCCATCCCCCCAGGAAGGCACCCAGCAGCCTCGCTCCACGCGTAGCCCCCAGCGCCCTCACCGTGGCCCGGTACACCGCGTAGCCCACAAGACCGTCTATGATAGCCATGTTCAGTATGTTGGCGCCCAGCGTTGTTATCCCGCCGTCGTGGAAGACGAGCGCCTGGGTGGTTACAACCAGGGCTAGCACGTAGGGGCCGAGCCAGGGCCCGAACAGTATGGCGGCGAGAGCGCCGCCCACGAAGTGGAGCGAGGTGCCGCCCGGTATCGGCCAGTTCAGCATCTGCGCCACGAATATGCCGGCCGCCAGCACCGCCGCGGCTGTCACCTGCTCGCGTGTCAGGCGGCCGCGGAGCCTCCTCCACGCAGCCGCCAGGTAGGCCACGCTGACGGCGTAGGTGGCTGCGCACCAGTATGGATCCAGGTAGCCGTCGGGTATATGCAACCCGTCACACGCCCCCTGGTACACCTTTCCGGGGCCAGCGGTGCACCATAACCAGATATTATTTAAGGATATTGCTGGAAGGGTGCCGGTGGGCAGCCCATTGGTCCGAGTGGCCCTGCTATCCGGGGGCAAGGACTCCCTCTACGCAGCGATGCAGAGGTGGCCGGTGGACCTCGGCCTGGTGCTGGTCTACCGCTTCCCCAGGCCCAGCCCCCACCTGCTGAACCTCGGGAAGACCGTGGAGACCCTCAACCTGGCCGGGATACCGGTGGTGGTGGCGAGGCTCCACAGGGGGAGGGAGAGGGAAGAGACTGTCGAGATCCTACGCAGGCTAGGCGCGGACGAGGTGGTCGCGGGCGACGTCTATGTCGAGGACCACCTCCGCTACATGGAGGCTGTGGCTGCAGACGCGGGGGCCAGGCTGAGCGAGCCCCTCTGGGGCATGGATCCCGTGGAGCTGGCCTACCGGGAGGCCGAGGCGGGGATAGAGGCGCTCTTCACCGGGGTTGACGCCAGGCTTAGCCGGTGGCTGGGCAGGGTCTTCTCACGCGATACTGTGGAGGAGCTAGTGGAGGACGCCAAGCGGGCCGGGGTAGACCCCCTCGGCGAGCAGGGAGAGTACCACACCCTGGTCATCGACAGCCCCAGGCACGAGGAGAGGCTCCCCTACCAGGTGGTGGAAAAGCTGGAGATCCAGGGCTATCATCTCCTCAGGGTGGTGTAGCTGGGTGGCCGGGCTCTCCTGCAGAGCGGCTGAGGAGCTTGTGCTAAGCGCCCTGCGCCGCTACGTCGGAAGCGTGGGCTGCGACTGCATAGCTATGAGCGGCGGCATCGACACCACCGTGGTGGCGCTCGCCGCGAGGCTGGAGGCCCTGCCCCTACGCGGGGTCACGGCCTTCTACACCCGGGGGCTGCCGAGAGACCTCCCCTACGCACTCTACGTGGCCGGCAAGCTGGGGATAGAGCTCCACGTTGTCCCCGTAGACCCGGGCTACATAGCGGGGCACGCACCACTGGTCATAAGGTGCACGGGCAGGAGGGACCACGTGGAGCTGAGGAACGACATTGTATTCCTCCGGGCGCTTGAGGAGGCTAGGAGGCTTGGCTGCCGCTACATCCTCCTAGGCGAGGGGGGCGACGAGGTGTTCGCTGGCTACCGGTTCATGCTGAGCCTAGGCCCCGGGGAACTGAGGGATACAATACTCCGGATGGCCGCTAGGGGCAGGTACCCGGGCATGGAGCTGGCCGAGTGTATCGGCGTGGAGGCCCACGCACCCCTGCTCAGCGACGAGGTGCTCGAGACTGTTATGAGCACGCCCCTCGAGTGCCTCCGGCAGAGCGTGTGGGAGGGGAAGGAGTTGCTCCGCAGCATCCTCCGCCGCCACGGCCTCACGCTCGTCGCCGACAGGCCGAAGACCCCCGCGGAGCAGGGAGCCGGCACCGAGGCGCTGGGCAGGACGGAGCTGGAGGCCCTCACCGGCATAGAGCTGCCGGACTGCCACTGCTAGGCCAGCGTGAGGGCGAGCAGTGCCAGCA
Source organism: Pyrodictium occultum (assembly GCF_001462395.1). NCBI lineage: Archaea > Thermoproteati > Thermoproteota > Thermoprotei > Desulfurococcales > Pyrodictiaceae > Pyrodictium > Pyrodictium occultum. Next base: position 863,007 of record NZ_LNTB01000001.1, on the reverse strand, counting down.
GGAGCCAGGCAGCGGCCACCAGCAGGGCGACGCGCACAGCGCGCCTCATCTCCCGGGGACCGGGTAGCTGGGCCTCCCCGAGCGCGTAGTTGCTGGGCTTCTCCAGCCTCACTCCCAGCGCGCCCGCCATGGCGCTCATCGGGTGGCCGGCGTTCCTGCTCTCGGTGGAGGAGGCGTAGCGGCTCCAGACCCGCAGCGCCGCCGCCACGCTGCCCCCGGCGGCGGGGGAGGCCAGGGCTATCAGCACGGCGGTGACGCGGGCGGGGACGTAGTTGAGCAGCGTGTCCACCCATGCGCTCGCCCAGCCGGCCTCCAGGTACTCCGGCGTCTTGAAGCCGAGGGCGCCGTCGAGCGTGTTAGCCAGCCTCTGGAGGAGGCCGCCGAGCGGCCCGAGGAGCAGCGTGTAGAAGAGCGGCGAGGTGTAGCCGTCCACCAGGCTCTCCGCGAGGCTCTCCACCGCCGCGCTCGCCACGTGGCCAGGGCCCAGCCTGTAGACGTCGCGGCGCACCAGGCCCTGGACCAGGCTGCGGGCCTGGTCGACGCAGCCCTTCTCCATGAGCGCCGCGGCCCGCCAGACGGTCTCCAGTAGGAGGCGGAGCGAGAACGAGGTCTTCAGCACCCAGGAGGCGGCCAGGAGCCAGGCCAGGGGGCTGAGCCTCCACGCGGCGTAGAGGAGGAGCGCGTAGCCCGCCAGGTGGGAGCCCACCACAGCCGCCCAGGCCGCAGCGCCCCGGAGCCTGCCCGAGCCGGGGGGGAGCCAGCCGCTTGGCCATGAAGTAGGAGGTGTGGACGGGGTGCACCCGGAGCAGGAGGCCCCGGTGGAAGGGGTAGATGAAGTCGAGCACATGAGCCAGTAGGATAGCCTCGGCCAGAAGGACTCTCCCGGGATAGAGCCACACGGGGAGCCACGCGGGAGCCATGGCGCCGCGGCACCCCTAGCCGGCGAGCAGCGCGGCCGCTAGGAGGGCGGATGTATGGGCGAGCTCGTAGGCGAAGCCGAGCACGTCGCCCGAGGCGTAGCCGAGCCTCCCCCGAGCGTCCCGGGCCGCCACCAGGGCGGCCGCCACGCCCCCAGCCAGCGCCGCGGAAGCCCCCAGAGGATCCTGGAGCAGGAGCGCCAGGGCCGCAAGCGCGTAGACGGCCATGTTAACCGTGGCCGCGCCTCCCCCGGTGCCGAGCCTCCGGAAGAGACTGCCGAGCCCCTCGTAGCCCGGGGCGGGGAGGAGCAGGGAGACCATGTACATGGCCTCGGCTGCTGCCAGGTAGGAGGCGAGCACCACCGGCCAGCGACGCCACGCCGCCATGAAGCCCGCGTACTTGGCCAGCAGGAGGGTGGCCGTATAGGCTAGCGCGAAGCCTCCGCGCCTCGGATCCTTCATTACCTCCAGCGCCCTGTCGCCGCGAGCGCCGGCGCCGGCAGCGTCGCTGTAGTCGGCGAAGCCGTCCAAGTGGAGGGCCCCGGTCACCAGCACGTGGGCCGCCAGCCCGAGGGCGGCCGCTACGCCGGGGAGCCGGGAGGCCAGCATGGCAGCGTAGACGAGCACTCCCTCGACTAGCCCGACTAGGGGGACCAGGGGGTAGCCCCTGGCAGCCTCCTCGATATCGTGGCAGCCCAGAGGGAGCCGCGTGAGGAACGACGCCAGGCAGGCCAGCCTCCTAGCAGCCCCCGGAGGCCTAGCCCCCCTCGAGCGCCCTCTCGAACGCGCGTAGGAGGACATCGTTCTCACCAGGGGTTCTGATCGAGACCCTGCTGTAGCCCGGGCCCAGCCCGTGGAAGCTCGAGGCATCCCTCACGTAGACCCCCTGGGCCGTGAGGGCCTCCTGCATCGCGGGGTGGGGGAGCCAGGGATGCCCCAGGAGCAGGAAGGGCGCCCTGGAGGGGTAGACGCGCAGCCCCATCTCCGCGAGCCTCCGGGCGAGCCTCCTGGACTCCAGCGCCGCCAGCTCGCGGCCCCTGGCGACGTAGTCCCGGCTCCGGGGGTCGTGGAGCAGCCTGGGGTAGACGCAGGCCTCGAGACCCCCTACGGGCCAGGGCTGGCGAGCGCCGTCCAGCTTCCTGGCCAGCCACTCCTCGGCGTAGATGTAGCCCAGCCGGAGCCCCGGGGAGGCGAAGGTCTTGGTGAGGCTCCGGACCACCACCAGGCCGGGGCCCGGCTCCAGCGGCTCCGCGCCCGGCGAGAGGTCGATGAAAGCCTCGTCCACCACAAGCCACGAGCCCCTCTCCGCGAGCCTGCGGGCGAGGTCCGCGAGGAGGTCGGCGGGCGCCAGGTAGCCGGTCGGGTTACTGGGCCTGGAGAGGACCACCACTGAGCCCTCCTCCGCCGCCTCGAGCACACGGGCCTCGTCGATAGTGAAGCCCTCCCCGCCCCTCTCCATGACCACCCTTGCCAGCCCCAGCCCCATGGCCGGCGCCTGGACCCCGTGGTCCCCGAACCCGGGCTCGACCACGACGAGCCTCTCCGCGTGGAGGAGGAGCGGGAGCACCGCCAGCGCCTCGGCTGCGCCGTTAACCACCACTATCATCCGGGGGTCGGCGCGGTGGAACCAGGCTATAGCCTCCCGCAGCTCCTCGAGGCCAGGGCTCGGGTAGCGGAGGTGAACCCTCCTCGCCATGCACTCCTCCAGAAGCTCGCCCAGCCAGGCCGGGGGCCCCAGCGGGTTGGCAGGAGCGCTGAAGTCGTGGCAGCAGGGCGGCGGGCTGCCCCCGTGGATCCTCAGGCTAGCCGCCGGCAAAGCCTCTCAGCCTCCACAAGGTCCTCCGGGGTGTTCACGTTGAGGAGGTCGGGCCCCCACTCCTGCCGGATCGTCACCCAGGGCTCCCAGCCGCCGAGGAGCAGGGAGACGCCCAGCGGCCCCCGGCCGCCTGCCTCGAGGGTGGCCAGGCCCGCGGCCGCCGCCACAGCCTCCCTGACAAACCTCCTGAGCCTCCGGGGGCTGAGGAAGGGCGTGTCCGCGGGGAGGAACAGGAGGGGCCTAGCCCTCACAGCCTCGGCCGCGAGCCTCATGTCGGCTGGGTAGCCGGCGCCCGGGAGCTCCATGCACGCGTCTACCGGGAGCCGGGGGCAGAGAGGCTTGGCCGCGGGAAGCGTGTAGGGGGAGAGAGCCACCGCCACCCTCCGCGCAGCCTCAAGGGCGGCGGCCGCTACGCGCTCGAGAATCGTGGAGCCGCAGACCCGGAGCAGGGGCTTAGCCACGCCCCCCAGCCTCCTAGCCCTCCCGCCGGCCATTATCACCGCGGCCGCGGCCATCAAGCCGGGTCCACGCCCTAGACGCCGGTGCCCAGCAGCCGGTCGTAGAGCCTGGCGAGCAGCGCCCCCGCGAGCGCGGCGGCCGCGTCATCCCCGAAGACGGGCAGGCTGGCCAGGCGCAGGCCAGCCTCGTGCTTGGAGCGGTCGACCCAGTAGGCTGCAAGGAGCCCGCGGAACCCCGCCAGGTAGAGCGCGAGCGCGGCTGCGAGCGCCTCGTCAGCGACTATGCCCCTGCTGTCCGCCTCGAAGCCCCCGCGGCTGAGCCCGGGCAGGGTGCCAGAGACGCCGTGGATGTCAAGCTCCCTGGCGGCGACGAGGAAGGCCCAGACGTTGGGGTCGCGGAGCACCCTGTCAAGCATCTCCTGGAGCAGCCTGGAGGCCTCCTCCAGGCTCACCCCGGGCACCGGGGCGCGGCGGTACATCCGCAGCATGTCCTCGAGCAGCTCCTCGGGGCCGAGGCCCAGCGCCCCGCGCAGCCTCTCCCCTAGGCTCCTCCTGTCGCCCCGGAGCACGGCCTCGCGGACAAGCCTCGCCACGGTGTTGCCGAGCCTCGTGGCCATCCCGGCCCAGGGGAGGCCCTTCTCATCCACCCTGGCCGCCACCGCCACCGCGTCGGTGGCTGTGCCGGAGGCGCGGCCCCTGCAGGGGAGCAGGAGGAGGGAGGCCGCGAGCGTCTTAGCCTCCACGGCCACGCGGAGGAGGTCCACGAGCCCCGCCGGCGTGAGGACTTGCTCCTCCACTATCACTGCTATGTTTATCGTGCCGGCCATGGGGGGCTCGTAGAGCCGCTCCTGCTCCACGCAGACCGGGGGCTCGAGCCCCACCGTGGCCACCACGTGGACGCCGCCGCTGCTCAGCACCTGGTGGCGGCCGGGCTCCACTGCTGTGAGGAAGACCGGCGTCTCCTCCGGGAGCCCGTGGCTTCTAGCCACCTCGCGGCGGTAGGCCTCCACGTCGCGGACGCTGAAGCCCCTGGGCACGTGGTGGAACACTATGTGCTCTGAGGAGACCAGCCCTGAGATGCTGGAGAGGACCTTGTACCTGCCCCCCAGCTCCACCACCAGGGTGTCGCCCTCAAGCCTGGCCCCGGGAGCCGGCATCCCCGGCACCACGGGTTATCCTCTCATACTCCTCCTCGACCGCCTCCAGCATCTCCCTGGCCGGGAGCCCGCGGGCCGCGCCGAGGACTAGCGCGCCGCCGGCGCCCACACCCTCCTTCACGTAGCCCTTCTCGTAGGCCCGGAGCCCGGCGTGCCTCGACCCGGCCATGGAGAACCTGGCGGCTAGCACCGCCACCCTGGGGGCTATGTCGCGCACCAGGCCCAGGAGGTCGGCCGTCCCGTCCCTGATTATCCACGGCGTGGTCGCCACAGCCACCCTCTCCAGCGCCTTGGGCTCCGCCCTGGAGAGTATCGCCAGCACCGCGGCCATCTGGGTGCCGCCGGCCAGCACGGCCCACGCGCCCGCCTCCACGGCGCCGGCCGCCAGGCCGGCGAGGGAGACGTGGACCGGGTCCCCGATCTCGTCTACAGCCTCGAACACGTCGCCGGCGCCGTGCAGCCTGGAGAGGGCTGCCCTCACAACCCGCTCGCGGAGCCCGTGAGGGTTGCTCGCGGAGCTGCTGCTCACCCTGCCCAGCGCCCGGTAGCCTAAGGCCTCCATAACCGCTGCCGCCACAGTGGTGCCGCCGGGTATGGTCTCGCCCGCCACGAGCGCGTCGAGGCCCCGCGCAAGGCTGGAGCCCAAGAGCCGGGCCTCCATGTAGAGGCTGCGCGCGGTGCCCCTGGGAAGCGCGGGCTCCTTGTCTATCCTCCCTCCAGGCATCCTCGAGGGGAGGGCTGCGTGAGGCACCCTCGGTACCTGCTTGCAGCCCGCGTCGACGACGAGCAGGGGCAGCCCAAGCCTGTTAGCCACTATGGCCCTCGATATGACCGCGGGCGTCGGGAGGCCCTCGGGCGAGACGGGGACCACGCTGAGCGTTAGGGGGCGGCCGGCCAGCAGGTACTCCGCGTCGAGCGTGGGGGTGAGGACGGTGGCTTCCGGGCTGGGCCCGGCTATGCTTATCCCCGGTATGGTGGACGTCGCCGTGCTCCCGGCCACCACGGAGAAGAGGACCCGGCCTCGCAGCGCCTCCAGCACCTCCCCGGCAGCGGGGCCGTAGGCGTCCAACCCCTGAGAGGTGTGCATGGCCTAGGAGCCCCGAAGGATGTTGGCCCTAGGGTCCAACTATTTACCTCTACCCGCGGGGCTGGCCGGCGGCTACAAGCTTATAGAGCGCCCCGAGGATGCGGGGAAGGCCCTCTGGAGGCCGCTGACGTGTGCACGTCAGCCCGAAGCCCCCGGGGCGGAGGGGGCGGTGTGGGCTACGGCCGTGAGCCGAGGCCGCCCACGCGGCGCCGGCAGCCACATTATCCCAGCCGCCCCTCCTTTGCGAAGCCCTGGTGGCCGCCGGGCCTTGTGCCGCATGCTGGCGGGTGCCGCGTGGAGCAGGGACGGCGCCTGGCTCCTGGCAAGGCTGCTACGGCTCCTCGCGAGGGCCGCATCGGGCGACCCCTACCTTGCCGAGGTTACCGGGGGCGAGGCCAGGCACTGCCACGGCTACGGCTTCCTCATAGCCGCCAGGCTGGCGGGCTCCTGGAGGCTCCTCTACGAGAGGTTCGACGCCAAGACCCCCGCCGCCGGCGAGGAGGAGGCCTGCAAGGCCAACCTTGAAGCGCTGAGCGGCGCCGCAGAGCGGGCGGCGGGCCTCATAGCCGCTGCCGAGGAGGCCTACGTGGTGGCCCATGCCAGGAGGGCTGGGCGGAGGGAGCCCCGGGGCACGCTGAACGCCCACCCCTACCCCGTCACGCTGGAAACGCCCGGAGGCAGCCTCGAGCTCTACCTAGCCCACAACGGTGGGCTCGATAAGGAGAAGCTGGCCGGGGCTCTAGGGCTGGAGGCAGACATGTACACTGACAGCCACATGCTAGCCGTGCTACTCGCAAGAAGGATTAGAATGGGCGTTGGGCTGGCGGAGGCGCTGGCAGAGGCCACGGCGTTCACCAGGAACGCCCTCGACCTCGCGGTAGTGGTTCTGGAGAGGAGGCGTGACGGCATCGAGCCGAGCCTCTACGTTACCGGCTACCTCAGGCCAGGCCTCGACGAGGCCAGGAAGAGGTACTACCAGCCCATAGGCTTCCAGGCGGAGGGCGCCGCGGGATACATATCAAGCACGCTCCGCGACCTAGCCCTTGAGGAGGGGCTGGCCCTCGAGACGGTCGAGCTGGAGGGCGTCTACAGGGTGGAGCCCGGCAAGGGGCTCGAGAAGCTAAGGAGCCTACCCTAAGCCCCGGAGGGCCACGGCTATATTAGCACCGGGTGGGCGGGCACCCTGGACCACCAGGGGGCGGGTGAGGTAGTAGGGACGTGCCGACGCCAACACCCCCTGGATGAGGAGTGGTGGAGCGACCCTGACGCCCCCTACACGCCCGAGCCCCCGGGCGCCAGGGGCCCGCGGGCCATAAGCGCAAAGCTAATTGGAAATCTTGCGAAAACCTCGCTGAAATTCGCGGGAGCGGCTTTGGCTGAGGCCCGTGGACCGCTACTGTGCCCGGAGCTGGAGGAGGGCGTCTTCAGCTACGATCCAGAGCATGGCTGGCAGCGCGTCAAGGGGCAGCCGGGCCTCGATAGCGCGATACTCGTGTTCGTTAATGTTGTGTGCAGGCACTCCTGCAACGAGGTGCTCCAGAAGCTCTCCGAGAAGCTGGGAGAGGCCCTGGGCACCAAGCTGAAAGTATACCTGGTGGTGTGCACCAGGTTCCACAAGACGTGCCTAGACGCGGACGCCCGGAGCCTCTTCTACCACCACCACGTGATAGCGAGCCCCGCGGTGGTGCTGTATATTGGAGGAGAGCCGGTCATGAGGCTTCAGGGCCGTATGAGGATTGAGGAGGGTCTAGACCGGCTTGTAGAGGCAGCGGCTGGCCCGAGGGATGTGTAGAGAGGGGCCGGCGCGCGGGCCCCCTTCTCGGGGGCGCCAGGGCTGGGGTATCGTTGATACGGGGCCGGCGCCCATCCGTAAGGCTGGGTAGCAGGCTGTGGCGTCCACTACCTCCGGCGGGCAGGTGAGGCAGGAGAGCCTGCCCCGGCGTCCCTATGTGCGTGAGGCCGAGCTGTGGGTGCCGCTCCGGGATAGGCCGGGCTACGTGCGCTGCGACCTCTGCGCCCGCCGCTGCATCATAGCGCCGGGCAAGTATGGGGTCTGCGGGGTCCGGAAGAACGTAGGGGGTAGGCTCTACACCCTCGTCTACGGGCTGCTCACGGCGATGAATATTGACCCTATAGAGAAGAAGCCCATGTTCCACTTCGAGCCCGGGAGCCAGGTTCTCTCGATAAGCACTGTGGGCTGCAACTTCTACTGCCAGTTCTGCCAGAACTGGGAGATAAGCCAGTCCCGGCTCGAGAGAGGGCTCTACGGCCGCTACGTGGAGCCCGAGAAGGTCGTAGAGAAGGCCCTAGAGTATGGGGCCGACGGGATAGCCTACACCTACAACGAGCCTATAATATTCTTCGAGTACATGAGGGATGTAGCTAAGATAGCTAAGAAGCACGGGCTCTTCAACATGATGGTGACCAACGGCTACGCCACCCCCGAAGCGATAAGGGCGCTAGCCCCCTACATGGACGCCGCCACGGTGGACTTCAAGGGCGGCGGGAACCCCGAGTTCTACCGCAGGTTTATGGCTGTCCCCGACCCCTCCCCAATCTACACCGCGCTGCTGGAGATGAAGAAGGCCGGCTGGTTCATAGAGGTCACCAACCTGGTGGTGCCCAAGTATGGGGACCGAGTGGAGGATATTAGGAGGCTCGCACGCTGGATAGTCGAGAACCTCGGCCCGGAGACGCCCTTCCACCTGCTCCGCTTCCATCCAGACTTTAGGATGAGGGATGTGCCGCCCACACCCGTGGAGACCCTGGAGAGGCTGGCCAATGCGGCGAAGGAGGAGGGTCTACAGTACGTCTACATAGGCAACGTGTGGGGCCACCCGCTTGAGAGCACCTACTGTCCACGCTGCGGCTACAAGGTGATAGAGAGGAGGGGCTTCGCTATACTGGCCTGGAGGCTCACCCGGGACAACCGCTGCCCCAAGTGCGGCTACAGGATAAACATAAGAGGCAGGTTCCATGGCGGGGGCGGCGACATACTGCCCCTCATGATATACTAGGGTGGGCCCGAGGGCATGGAGGACAGCTTTTTATTTCAAGGAGCCCCCTACACCATATTACGGGTGTACGTATGGCCGCCCAGGAGTCTAACCAGGAGGAGGGCCTCAAGCTACGCGAGGTCTCCCTGCCGGTAGAGGTTCCGGTCAAGCCCGTCTCCAAGAGGGAGGTTAGGCAGCTCGAGGCAATGCTCATAATAGGCACCATGTTCAGGCCGGACGTTATAAAGGCTGCTCTGAACAAGGAGGAGTTCCTCACCTGGGTCGACAGCCTCGCGGTGGCGGCGGCAGCGCTCGCCATGGAGAAGGCCGGGTACACTGTGAGCCAGATAGCCGAGGAGCTGGGCCGCACCGAGGCTACGATACGCCGCCACCTCCGCGGGGAGACCAAGGCGGGCAAGCTGGTCCGGGAGACCTACGAGATGCTGACGCGGGGCGAGTTGAAGCTGGCGGTCCCCATAGTAAGCCCGGAGGCCGAGACGGAGCTGAAGCAGCTCCACGAGCAGGTGAAGAAGCTGGAGGAGGAGCTGAAGCAGCTACGCGCCGAGAACACTGAGATGCGGGAGAAGCTCGGCCGGCTTAGGGAGGCGGTCCGCCAGGCCTCCGGCAAGCTAGAGGAGGCCGAGAAGGCTATCCGCGAGGCCAGGGAGGCCCTCAGTCTCTAGCCCCGCTTTCTCCTCCTTAGCATCCTTAGGCGCCACGGCTAGCCTTATCAATACCCGGTCTTCTCCGCGGGGAAGCACTAGAACACGGTGCGCACGCCTTGCCGGGGGAGTATAATAAGTATACGCTCTACATCCACCCGACGTGCGCCAGCAGCTACGAGGTCGTGAAGCACCTGGCGGGCAAAGGGCTGCTAGACAGCGTGAGGCTTGTCTCCACGGCGGAGCCCGCCGCCTCTCAGGTTCTCGGGCGCTCTGTATGGAGCGTGCCCTGGCTGGTGGTGGACGAGGTACCCGTCGCAACGGACCCGGTGGAGCCTGCCGAGGTTGAGGCCATACTGCTCGGCGAGGGCCCGCTGGAGGCGGGGGACCCGGTGGAGGAGTTCATGGAGGCTGTGCTCCACAGCGCCTACGCGGCTGCAGTGGCCTATCTGCACGGGAGCGTTAAGCCCGTCGCTGATACCGCGCTGATCTCCGCCGCGACCCGGGCGCCCCTCCGGGGCCTCGACGTGGAGGAGGTGGCTAGAGAGGTGCTGGAGAGGGCTGACGAGCTCTACGCCGGTTGGGAGGACAAGATAATGAGGGCTCTCGGCATCTCCTTCGTCCGGGAGCTCTGGTGGGCTCATGGCGGGGAGCTGGAGAAGGAGCAGGTCAGGGAGCTGGCGACACCGGGCAACGTGGGGCTCTGGCTGGTGGCTAAGGCGAGTATCGGGAGGAGCGGGCTCCCCTCGAGGCCCATGCCTCCGAGGGAGAGGCTTGAGCGGCTAGCCGGCTTCGTGAGGCGTGGCGCGGCGGGGCTGCTCTTCAAGGTGAGGAGGGAGCAGGAGACTATACTGGGGGACGAGGAGTACTGGAAGCTGCTGGGGGAGAGGCTAGCCGGCTAGGAGCCTGCGTAGGGGCGGCGGTATCCTCCCACCCCTCTCGATGAACTCCTCCACCCTGCCCGGCCCCGGGTCCATGACCGGGGCCTCGCCGAGCAGGCCTCCCAGGCTCACCGTGTCGCCGGGCTTCTTCCCTGGGGCCGGGAGGAGGCGGACTCCAAGCACCTTCCCCTGCGCCATGCCTAGGGCGAGCACGTCCGCCGTGAGGGCTGCGAGCCTCCTCCAGTCAGTGTCGCCGGGCACCGGGACCATGTCGAGCCCGGTGCTACAGACACCCGTCATAGCTATCAGCTTGTACATGGTGGCCAGGCCCCGGGCCGCTGCCTCTGCAATGCCGCTGTCCTCGGAGACGGGTATCATTGCGCCGCTGTAGCCGCCGGCGCAGCAGACTCCCATGCCGCCCCCCTTCCGAAGCGCGTCTATGAGCATAGCTAGCGCCGCTATGCTGCCCGGGGCGCCGAACTCGACGCCAATGGCCTCCAGCACTGCGGCGATGCTGTCACCAGGCTCGGGGGTGGGCGCCAGGGAGAGGTCGACGCTGCCCAGCGTGTAGCCGGCCTCCGCTGCGACCCACTCCGCCACGAGCTGGCCCAGCCTGGATATCTTGAAGCCTATCCTCTTCAGCTCCTCGTAGAGCCTCTCTAGGGGCGTGTCCTGCGGGAGGGAGCGGAGCACAGCCGCCACGACACCAGGGCCGCTTATAGCAACGTTGACCGCTCCATCAGCCTCTCCGAGGCCGTGGTGGGCGGCGGGGAGGAACGGTATATCGGGCGCAACGTTGACCGTGACCAGGAACTTCGCCCCCGGCAGCGGGGAGCCCGCCGCCTCCACCGCCCTCAGCAGCGCCTTCACAGCCGCCGCCACCGCCTCCATGTTCAGCCCCAGCATCGTGGAGGCAGCGTTGACGAAGCCCATCACCCTCCCGGTCTCCGCCAGCACCCTGGGGAGCGCCTCCACCACCGCCCTGCCGCCGGGCCCCACACCCCGGTCGGCGAAGGCCGAGAAGCCGCCGATGTAGTCAACGCCGGCCCGCTCCGCGGCCCGCTCCATCTCGGCCGCGGCCTCAAAGCCCGCCTCGGCTGCCTTCTCCACGCCTAGCGAGCCGGCCACGGGAGCAAGCAGCTGCTCCATTGGAGTGAGCGCGAGTCTGGCCGTGGTCACGGGTACCCCGAGCCTGGAGGAGACCCGCTCCACAGCCCGGCGTAGGCGGCGGCCATGCTCCTCGACGAGGCGGGCCAGGCAGTCGACCAGCTCCCTGGGCCTGGGGGAGGAGCAGACACCGGCGTCTATGCTCAGAGTGACGCTCCTCACATCCAGGCTGCGGTAGCGTATCATCTCGGCTACTTCGCTTATCTCCGACACGCTGAACCTCGTAGACAAGCCCAGGCAACCCCCGCTAGGGCCTCTCCAGGTACCTTACCACGTCTATGTGGTGGACGCTGACCTCCACGCCAAGCTCCGCCGCCTTCTCCTCGAGCCGGCGGCGCAGCTCCTCGACGCCGAGCCTCGCATCAGTGACATCGACCACCATAGCCATGGTGAATATGCCCCTCATAACAGTCTGCGAGATGTCCATTATGTTTGCGTTCGCCTCCGCAAGCACCCCAGCTATCCCGGCTACTATGCCGGGCCGGTCCCTGCCGTGGACGAAAACCGCTATGTACTCGCGGCCCCTCTCGAGCCCCCCGCCACAGGAGTCCATGACTGGTCCTCCGCCCCTCCCCCGGGGGAGGCGGGCCTAGAGGCATGGCCCCGGGCTTATAGGGGCTTCCAGCCCCATCCCCCGGGAGGAGGGCGCCGCGGGCCATGGGCCTAGCCGAGGAGGCCAGGAGGCTGGCCAGGCTACTGGCAGGCTCCCGCTACGCGGTAGCCTTCACCGGGGCGGGGGTGAGCACCGAGAGCGGCATCCCCGACTTCCGGGGCCCCCAGGGGCTCTGGCGCCGCGTGGACCCGGAGGTCTTCAGCATAGAGTACTTCATGGAGGACCCGCTGGGCGTCTGGAGGCTCTTCGCAGAGCTCTTCGCAGGGTTCCGCGGAGCCCGGCCCAACCCCGCCCACCACGCCCTGGCCAGGATGGAGGAACTCGGCGTCGTAAAGACTGTCATAACCCAGAACATTGACGGGCTCCACCAGGCGGCGGGGAGCAGGAGGGTTATAGAGCTCCACGGCAGCCTCCGCTGGGCCCGCTGCACCCGCTGCGGCCACCGCGTCCCCCTCGAGGAGGCGCTGAGGGAGGTGGAGGAGGGCAGGCTCCCCCGCTGCCCCCGGTGCGGCGGCGTCCTCAAGCCCGACGCCGTGTTCTTCGGCGAGCCCCTGCCGGACGATGCGCTGCGGGAGGCCTACCGGGAGGCCGGGCGCGCGGACCTCGTGCTAGTGGTCGGCTCCAGCCTCACAGTCTACCCCGCCGCCCTGATACCAGAGTACGCCGCCCGGAGGGGCGCGAGACTGGCAATAATCAACCTGGAGCCGACCAGCCTCGACAGCCTCGCAGTCTTCGTATCGAGGCGTAGGGCCGGCGAGATACTGCCAGCCGCCGCCAGGGAGCTCGAAGCCATGATGGGGGCCCGGTAGGGGAGGCGGCTGGGCAGCTCGGGGCGGGGTTGCAGCAGTCGAGAAGCCCCGCCACCCGCCTCTCCGCCCAGCGGGGGCCGCAGCCTCCGGTGCAGAGGAGCGGAGCCTTTAAGAACGATTGAGCCCGGCGGCGGGATTAGCCTCTACACGGATCCTTGAAGAGCTTCTCCCCGCGCAGGGGTGGAGGGCTGTGACGGAGGACTGCGTGTTCTGCAAGATAATCCGCGGCGAGCTGCCCTCAGCGAAGGTTTACGAGGACGAGAACGTGGTGGCGTTCCTCGACATATACCCGATAAACCCAGGCCACACACTGGTCGTGCCCAAGCGTCACGTGGAGCGGCTCGAGCAGCTCAGCGACGAGGAAGCGGCTGCACTGATACGGGTGGTTAAGAAGCTGGCGCCGAGGATCGTCGAGGCCGTGGGCGCCCAGGGCTACAACGTTGTAGCCAATAATGGGCGGGCCGCGGGCCAGGTTATATTCCACGTGCACTTCCACATAGTGCCGAGGTTCGAGGGCGACGGCTGCCAGATGGACTGCAGCCGCTCCAAGCCCAGCATGGAGGAGCTGCGGGAGATAGGGGAGAAGATAAAGAGGCACCTGGAGCACTAGCTCCAGGGGCTGAGGGCGCCACGTTATTACTCTCACCCACCCTCTAGGCCCTCCTCCCCCGGGGCGCCGGGATGACGGCGGGCAAGAGGGCCATAGCCGAGCTGAGAGAGGCGCTGCAGCGGCTCCTAAAGGACTTCCAGGAGGCGGGCAGGAGGGGGAAGCTTCTCCTAACCCTCGTCGCGGCGCTTAAGCTGCGGGAGAAGGAGAAGCCCATAACCCCGGCGAGCGTGGCCGAGGAGGCTAGGAGGATAATAGAGGAAACAAGGGGCGAGATCAGCTGGGGTGTGGAGAGCGCCCAGTACACCGCCGCCCTGGCGGCCGACCTGCTGCAGGAGCTAGTCGAGATGGGGGTCCTCGAGCCCGGCCCCGAGATACTGAGGGAGCTGGGCAGGCGCTACCGGTTCCGCAGCTACGGGGAGGGGGACGCGGAGGCGGAGGCCCGGAGGATACTGGCGCCGGTGCTGATGAAGATGGCCTAGAGGCTACCTGCCCGAGAAGAGGGACAGGACGCTCTGCACCGCGAACAGCGCGGCGAGGAGAGCGCCCGCGAGGTTGTTCTCGAGCGCGAAGGCTAGGGCACCGGTTATGGAGAGGAACAGCGCGAGTACGTGGAGGCGGCGCGCCCCCATACCAGGCATTGCCCTCTATCCTCCGCCCTCTGCTAGCAGGGGCCGGGGTTTTAAAGCTACATGGCCTTGGAGCAAGAGGCCTGCTCCATGGCCGCGCTAATACCCCGGGATGAGCCCGTAGCACGGGCAGGCTTCTGCCAGGGTTTATGAGGGCTCGTGGTGCCGGCTCTACGTGGAGCCCCCCGGGCTCCTCCTACACCATGCAGGGAGCAGAGCGTACGTGCGTGGGTGCCCAGCGTGCCGCGCGACGCTTACCAGGAGTTCGTGGATGAGGGCTACGAGCCCGGCCCCGGGGACCTCGTCGCCGTGTTCCGCGTCGCGCCGGCTGAGGGGCTCAGCGTGCGCGACGCCGCCGCCCGGGTGGCGGCTGAGAGCAGCGTGGGGACCTGGACCACGCTTAGCGTTAAGCCGAGCCTCTACGACCGGCTCCGCGCCAGGGCATACCGGTTCCACAGCCTGGGGGATGGGAGCTGGCTCGTCTGGATAGCCTACCCCTCGGAGCTCTTCGAGGAGGGGAGTATACCGAACCTGGCAAGCAGCGTCATGGGCAACGTTTTCGGCATGAGGGCTGTCGAGGCCCTGCGGCTAGAGGAGATAAGGCTCCCCCGCGGCTACGTCGCCAGCTTCCCGGGCCCCGGCCACGGGGTAGAGGGCGTGAGGAAGATACTCGGCGTCGAGAGCCGCCCCATCCTAGCCACTGTGCCCAAGCCGAAGATGGGGTACACCCCCGAGGAGTATGGGAGGACGGCCTACGAGATACTCGCGGGCGGGGTGGACCTCGTGAAGGATGACGAGAATGTTGCCGGCCAGCGGCTCTGCAGGTTCGAGGCAAGGCTCCGGGAGGTGATGAAGGCCGTCGAGAGGGCTGAGAAGGAGACGGGGGAGAGGAAGGGCTACCTGGCCAACGTGACCGCGCCAGTGAAGGAGATGGAGCGGAGGATCAAGCTGGTCGCGGACTATGGCAACAAATTCATAATGATAGACTTCCTCACCGCCGGCTGGGCCGCGCTCCAGCACGCCAGGGAGCTAGCCGGGGAATACGGGCTAGCGATCCACGGGCACCGCGCCTTCCACGCCGCGTTCACCCGGAACCCCCGGCACGGCGTCTCCATGTTCGTGGTGGCGAAGCTCGGGAGGCTGGCGGGGCTCGACCACCTCCACGTGGGCACGCCCGGCGTCGGCAAGATGGAGGCCCGGGCCGGGGAGGTGGTCGAGTACGCCCGCGTGCTCCGGGAGCCCGTCTACAAGCCACGGGAGGGCGACATCATCCACATGGAGCAGGACTGGGCCGGGCTCCGGCCGGTGCTCCCCGTCTCCAGCGGCGGCCTCCACCCGGGCAACATCGAGCCCGTCATAAGGAGCCTGGGCCTGGACATAATCATCCAGGCGGGCGGCGGCGTCATAGGCCACCCCGACGGCCCCAGGGCGGGCGCGGCGGCGATGAGGCAGGCGGTGGAGGCTGCTGTGGAGGGCGTGCCCCTCGAGGAGTATGCCGAGAAGCACCGCGAGCTGGCCCGGGCGCTGGAGAAGTGGGGCCACACCCGCCCCGTCTAGCCCCCGCTGCAGGCCGGCGCCCCCTTCTTATACTGGGCGGGGCCCCTTCCCCCAGGGGCTGGATGGTTTTGAGGCGTCTACTCCCGCCGGCGCTCCTCATCCTGCTGCTCGCCCTGCTAATCCACGCCCACGCAGGGGCCGCCACGGGCGGCCAGCAGGGCAGGGTGGTACTGACGGCCAGGGTGGGTGGCGACGGCTGGGCCTACATCCACGCCGTGCTCCCACCCGGCAGCTACCGGGTGGCAGGAGTCCAGGGCTGGGAGCCCAGGGCCGCCAACCCAAGGCCGCTGCTCCTCAGCTTCACACCAGACCCCGAGCTATGGAGCAGGCTCAGCAGGCTCGCAGTAGCCGCGCCCGCGGAGAGCCTGGGGCCCAGTGTTAGGCTTGTCCAGCGGCCCTGGGGGGTGGAGCTCTACGCCTGGGTGCCGGGCAGGCCAGGCTCCACCGTAGAGGTCGTGCTGGAGGAGGCGGGGGCCGGGCGCCAGGCCGCGGGCGGCGCAGCCTCGATGATAATAGTCGTGCCCGGCGAGCCCGCCGCCCTGGAGGCCGCCGGGGAGATAGCCAGGATCCACGAGAGCCAGGGCCTCAGCGTCAGGATAGTGACCGTGGACGAGATACGCTCCAGCTACAAGCCGGCGCCGCAGCCCCCCGGGGCGTGCAGGCCGGGGAAGAACGGACCCAAATACGACATGGACCTGGCGCTCAGGATAGTATCCATGCTCCGGGAGGCCGCGGGGAAGGGGGCCAGGTACGTGCTCATAATAGGCGGCGCCAGGGACGTGCCCCCCATCTACTACTGCAGCCCCATCCTCCGCGAGCTAGTGGGCCCCGACGAGGCGGCCGTGCCAACCGACTACTACTACGCAGACCCCAACTACGACGGGCTGGCGGAGCTCGCGGTCGGCAGGATACCCTTCACCGACCGGGGCATGCTCCAGGCCTACGTCGAGGCCCTGCGGAGGTGGGTCGAGGGGGGCAGCTGGCAGGGGGAGGCGTTCCTAGCCGGCGGAGCCCCCTTCGCCACCGACCTCATGGTGGGCGAGGCCGCGGTTGTGAAGGCCCTCGAGGAGGCCTCGGGGCTCCCCCTGAAGCCCGACGTCATGATGCTCAGCCTGGGGGGCTACACCGGGACGGGGTTCGCCAGCCGCCTGGGAGACTACGGGCTCTACTATCTGGTCACCCACGGGGCCGGGAACGCGCTCCTGGACTACGTGCCGGGCGGGCTGTGGAACTACGACTTCGAGGAGAAGCTGCGCAGCGACCAGGTCACCGCGGCGGGTGAGCCCGGGGTCTTCGTCACCCCCGCCTGCCGCTCAGCGTTCTGGGACTACGACCTCGTAGACCCGCCCTTCAAGCCGCCGAGCCTCGCAGACGCGCTCCTCGGCCGCGGCGACGCGGTGGCCTACCTGGGCTACACCAGGATAGCCGTGGAGATGGTAGACGGGGTCAGCGCCGGCGACAGGGGCGTCGAGGTGAGCCTCGCGGGGGCCGACGCGCCCCTCCTCCTCTTCCTCCGCAGCCTTGGCTCCGCCAACACCCTCGGCGACGCCTGGCTCCAGGCGCTCAACGCCTACGCCGTGTCGCCCGCCAGCCACTACCGGGCCTACCTCACCAGCGGCCAGGAGGACATAGGCGAGCTGGTGCTGCGCGAGGCAGCGTTCCTCGGGGACCCGGCGGCCCCCAACCCCTGGAGGAGCGGCGGGGCCGGCGGCGAGGGGGAGCCGCCGGGCCTGGTGCCGCCCAGGGGGAGCATACGGGTCGGGGCGGCGCTGCTCGCGATGCCGCTGGCCCGCTACGCCTCCGGCAGCCTGCCGGCCTTCAACCCCGGCGGCTCCACGGAGGTAGCCCTGGGCTTCCAGGGGGCCTGCCCCGACAGCATCGCGGCCAACGCGGTCTACCGGGTGGAGGGGGTCTACCTGCTGGGCCTCCGGAGGCTCGACGCCAGCGTCAAGAGGAGCGGCGGGGAGTGCGTGGCCAGGATAAGGCTGCCCCTCGACTCGCCCGGCCTAGTCAGGATAGTCGCCATGTGGGGCGGGAGGGCCACGGCCTACTACCTGGTCGCGGCAGGAGCCTGGCTAGACGCGGGCAACGGCACGCTGGTGCTCCGGGGCCTAGACGTGCTGGAGACCGTGGGCGACGAGCCGCTACTCCTAACCCTCAACGGTACAGCCGCCACCCTGCTGCCGGGCGGCTCCACGAGCTACACCCTGCCCCTCGCGATGCTCGGGCCCCGGGCCCGGGGCGCGGTGGCCGCCGTGGAGCCTGTCCACCGCTACGACGCAATCTACGGCGGCGAGTTCGTGGAGAGCGTTGAGGCCAAGCTGGCCAGGCTATTCCGGGTAGAGCTGCCCGCCGGGAAGTTGAGGCCTATAACCACGCCCTTCACCGCAAGGCTGGCCGAAGCCAGCCCCGCCGAGAAGCCCAGCCCGCTCCCGCACGCGGGCGCGGGCACCGCGCTCCTAGCAGCAGCGCTGGCGGCAGCGGCTGCAGCCGCGGCAGCGGCCAGGAGGAGGGCAGGAGGCTAGAGGGGGGCTCTACCGGGCGCTAAAGACTATCCTGGCGCGGCCGTAGGTGTAGACGCCGGGGGCCACCTCAAACACCTCCCTAAGGTCGACGAAGCAGCGGGCCCCGCCGGGCAGGTAGGCGGTGGCCCATATCCAGCCGGCCAGCCAGCTCCCCCCGGAGCCCGTAGGCGCGGCCGAGACCTGGCCGGTGCTGCTGGACACTATGACCCCGTCCACTACCTCTATGGGCGCCGCCGCGGCCCCCGACGAGTTGTAGAGGAAGATGTAGACATGGCCGCTGTCCAGCAGGGTGCAGTTAGTGTCCACGAGCTCGAGCCACGTCACGAAGCCCTGGGCGAGGTCCGAGTAGATGTCTAGCACCCTGCCGGCGAAGCGCTCAACCCTGTAGACGTCGCCGCCGACAACGTAGCTGAAGCTCGCCCTGGCCACCAGCCGGCCCTGGTCGTCGTAGACCTCTATCGAGGCATTGGGGACTATCAGGTAGCCCCAGACGCTCAGCGAGGCAACGCCATCACTCCCAGCGGTAGCCTCGTCCACCACCCCGCCGGTAGAGTTCAGCAGCACAACCCTCCAGCCGGGCAAGAGCCCCGTGACATTAACCAGCCAGGGATAAGCGTCAACAGTGACAACAAAGTTGTCAAAGTATATGTATGGGAGTCCATCGAGGGTATAGGCGTAGATATACTCTGTGTCGACGCCCACGCCGACGCGATTAGGCGTGAACCTATACGACTCGTTTATATAGGCTTTGAGCGCTCGCAGCGTGCTCGAAGAGTTCACGGTAAGGCCTATGCTCCAGAACCCCGCATCCCATGCGTTGAAGTCTATACCGGCACTCATGTTATGGTGGTATAGTCCCTCGAAGCCATACGCGCCGCTTGGGAGAGACGACTCGTTCAGCAACGAGACGTAGTACGTCCCCTGAGAATAATTGTAGTAATACGCTGTAGCATTAGCATTATCGCCGGTAAGACCAGCGAGAACTTCATCGCGTAGGCCTATGAGGTAGCTATCCCAGGTGGTGTCGTTAGCGTATGCGAAACCCACGCGCAGCCAATCGCCAACATAGTAGTATCCATTACGCCACATTATGGCTGCCGCGTAGACCCCGCTACCGTTGGCCACGTAGCTGCTTATATCGAGGCTTGACGGGTAGAAGTAGCAGTACCACCTAGGAAGCTGGTAAACACCATACCGCCTGTCATAATACCATCCAAGGGCACTTATGTTTACCACCATGTAGTGGCCCGTCTGGTTCCACTCCAGGACGCCGCTACAGTATGGTGAGGATGTGAAGTTGGGCTGCTGGTCGAACGTGTCGTAGTAGATTGCGTGCCTCTTTTCAAGCACTATGCCCGTCGGCACCTCCACGGTCGCGCTAGCTTCCAGCCCATCTATGCTCGTTACCACGCCCGGGGTGCCGGGATCCTGGTACCATATCAGCCAGGTTGGCTCGGCGTGGACGCTCCCCTCCAGGCTCCTGACAGCGAAGAGCGTGGCGTCGGCCACAAGCGCTAGCATGGCTAGAGCCAGGGCCGCGAGAGCTAGCCTCCTGCGCCCCCCGCGCATCACGGCTCTCCCTCCTCCCCGGCTAGCTGGTATTGTAGACGAGGGGTTCTTCGAGGAGGTCCTCGTAGTAGCGTGCCAGGTAGTATACGAGGGCCGCGGCGGCGGCTATGAGGAGGGCTGCGAGCAGGGGGTAGAGGCTCCAGAGGCGTAGGGCTAGGAGCCCCGCGTCGGTGTACCAGCCGCTCGAGCCGCGGAGGGTGAAGACCCCGTAGGCTGTGGGCAAGCGGCCGCCGAGGGGTATGGAGGGTATTATGTCCCTGAAGAGGACGCGGAGGAAGGATATGAGTAGGGCTACTGTGAGCCCGGCTACGGCGTAGCCGGCCGCCGCCGCCTCGAGGTAGACCCTGGGCACCTTGGGGCTCATGATTGTGGAGGCCAGGGCTAGGGAGACGAGGGCTGTTGAGAGCAGGGGGCCGAGCACAAGGGTGAAGGAGAGCCTCACGAGGGAGTCGAGCACGGGGACGCGGAGGGGGCGTCGTAGAGGGCCAGCTGGTACCCGGTGAGCCTGATCCAGCCGCTGAGCATAATCCCCTGGAACCGGTAGAGCGGGGTGAGGGCCAGCAAGAGCACCAGCAGGGAGGATGCTATGGCCAGCAGGGAGGCCGCTGCAACTCCCAGCCGGGCGGCTCTGCCCAGCATGTAGTATCTGGAGGCCCTGAGGGCTGCCTCCCGTGCCTCGTACACGTTCCAGCCGCTAGCCATGGAGGGTCACCCCTACGCTCCTAAAGTGGCCTAGGAAGGTGTAGCGGACGTAGGCGCGGAGGCTCCCGGGGAGCTTGGAGAGGTCGAGCCTCTCCACGGTGAAGGGGTCTAGGACGAGCCTCTCCCGGTGGACCAGCCTATACCCTCCCCCGGGGCTGGGCGCGTAGACTACGACCTCCACGGGGATTGGCACCGGGTTGTGGTTCCCGAGGACCAGGGTCTTCCCGGAGGCCTCCACCACGGGCTCGGACCACGAGAAGGCTACGGGGTAGGTGTCCTCGAGAACCCCCTTGTCGAAGTCTAGGCTGCAGCGGAGCATGAGCCCGGTAGCCACCTTCGCTGGGGGAGGCGGGAGCGCTGTCCTGGAGACCCGCCTGGTGTCCAGGAGCCATAGCTCCATGAAAGCCTCCTGGGGGATGCGTATAGCCATCACCGCCTCCCCGGGCTGGGCGCTGAAGCCCTCGACCACCGGCGACGCGTTGAACCCGCCCACGAGGCTGCAGCTCGGGAGCCCGGAGGGGTGGAGGCTAGTATTGTAGCTCAGCTTCACCGTCAGGAGGCCCGCCGAGAGGTTGAAGGATAGATGCTCCCCATAGACCCTCGGGAGGTCGATGATGACGGGCGAGGCGTCTAGCATGCCGGAGCCCACGTAGGCGATGTTGAAGAGGGCGTAGGCGAGCACCATGAGCAGCGCCGGGGCCCCGGGCTCCAGCGCGTAGCGGCGGTGGGTCACGTAGGGGAGGTAGAGGTAGTAGTACCCTGCAGCCGCGGCGGCTGCAGCAGCGAGCAGGGGGAGAACGAGCCCCCGGGGAGCCCGGTAGACTACAACATATGCAACCCTCTCCATGGGGACCGGCGGGTCGCTGACATCCAACGCGTCGCCCTTAGTGACCACCAGCACCCCCCTGCTCGTGTTCACCAGGTCCACCACGCGGTGGACGACGCAGCTGCTCCTCCAGAAGTCGCCCGGAAGGCACCAGACCACTACATCGCCCTTCTCCACGCCCCCAGCCAGCCAAGGCTCCACCCCGAGAACCAGGTCCAGGGGCTCAAACGTAGGCTCCATGGAGGTGCCGTAGACAATCATGAGGGCCACGGGTAGGCGGAGCATCTTACCCGCGAGGAGGACTAGCAGCACACCAGCCGCTAGGTAGCCCAGAGCCCTGGCAAGCCCCGGCATGGCGTCTCTGCACCATCAAGCACCCCTGCTGGGGCCGGCGCCCCCGAGACCCTCTGGGAGCCGCGCGGTGAAGCAGATGCAAGAGGCGGCAAAGACCGTGGAAAAAGAGAGGGAGCTAACCCCGGCCACCGGGTGCCGGCTACCTAGGCTGCTCGCTGCTCGGCGATATGTAGAACCTCACTGTGAAGTTGTCGAGTGATACAGCACCGGTGGCGGAGAGATCCAGGTCTATCTGGACTCCCTGGCCGGGCATCAGCGTGAAGTTGATGTAGTCGCCGTTGTTCTTCAGGTCTATCTGCCCTCTGAGGTTCCCGCTACTAGCATCGTATATCTTCAGTAGAGCTTCAGTTATGTTGGTGTTGCTGAGGGCTCCCTCGACACGCACTGTCACGTAGGCGGGGCTTGGGCTGCTCGTTATGTTGGGGTAGCCGAAGCCGAGTATGTCCTTGAAGTACCAGTCACCGTTAGTGACGTTTATATACACTGTCGCTGTCTTGTAGAGCGTGTTGGTGTTATTGGTGCTCGTGTTTGTCCAGCTGCAGGCAACGTCTCCGGGGACTACATTCACGCCGTACCAGCCGCCGGTGCTCGTGGTCCCTATCGGCGCAGCGTTGTAGTTCGTGCCCGCGGTGGGCAGCACACCCCGATCCTCTATAGAGTCGCTCGTGTAGAAGCCTACGCATGCCAGGCCATACTGCGTTATGCTGGTCTGGTCCTGGCCCTGCGTTATATCAGCTATCTTGACGTTGCCATAGAGTGTCCGGTAGGCGAAAACGCTCGCGTTAGCTACCGACAGGGCTGCCACCGCCGCCAGGATGACTAGTAGGGTTGCCCTGCGCCTGCCCTGCAGCCTCACCGCCAGCCACCTCCGAACTCCATGGCCGCCGGGGCCTCTGGGAGGCTTTCAGCCAATATAAGGGGTATAGTACGGCTCTCGAACACTACTGCTCTAGAGCCCCGGGGGAGTGCCCAGGGGTGCCGCAGGGGAGGGCTGCCTCCAGCGGAGGCCGGCTGCGAGCCCCCTAGACTGCCGCCAGGGTGATGCAGTGGAGGCTCCCCGAGGGGAGGCCTGGGGGCAGGGGCCTCATCCCCCTGGCCGCCGGATACGCTGCCCCTAGGGGACGTGTCTCCAGCCCCCTATCCCTTCGGGGCCCCTCCACCCCCGCCCGGGCAGGGGCCTGGCTGGGGGGTCGGGCGTGGAGAGCCCGGGGATTGGCCTGGGAGCCATTCACTCGCCTACATTCTGCTCCTCGCCGCAGACCTCATCGAGCCTGCCCCGGAGCCTCCTGGCGAGCTCCCGCAGGCCCTCTAGCCCCCTGACGCTTATCCCGTAGCGAGCCGCCACCTCCTCCGGCCGGGCGCCCGCCGCCAGGTCGCGTAGAACGCTGCAGAACAGCCTATCCCTCCCAGCTATACTCCTGACGGCCTCGAGCTCGCGGCCCCGGAGGTAGTAGATGGTATACCTACGGTACCGGATGGCCCCGACACGCCCCTCCCGCAGCAGCACGTAGAGGTGCCAGCTGAGCGTAGCCCGCGAGGCCTCAAGGCTGCGCAGGAGCTCGCTATAGTATACCGCGCCATGCTCCCTGAGCAGCTGGAGTATCCGGGCCCGGAGCGGGTGCTCCTCCACGAATATTACCTCCATCACAACCATCACAACTGTAATGTTAGTACTCTGCACACTCTAATCTATGCAACTCCTAATCCGCCAGGAAAGCTGGGGCACACCATTATATGTAGGCTAGACGGTTTCTCGAACAATCAGCTTCGAGACAGCTCCACAAGCCCGCAGGGGAGGCGCATGGAATCCCGGGGCATCCTTCACTAAGGAATAACATAATTTATAAAGGGAGAGAGGAAGGTCCTGTAATGCGGTGTGAGGCGCCTCCCCAGGAGCCCGGAGGCGACGATCCCTCCGGGCTCCTGGGGTGAGCTGCCCCGGCTGCCGCCCTCGCCGGGTAACACCCGGGGTCCTGGCCATTCCGTTTATAGCTTATAGTCGGTTATTAGGCTGCGGTATCTCGAACTGAATTATAAATACGTATTAAGGCTTGGAATAAACTATTATGAGATTTACCATGTAATTGTTTGGTTGCCTGTAGGGGTCTACAGGGCTGCTCGGCGCCGGCATCACGTGTTCCGCGCCAGTGCTCCACCTAGGCGTCTTCGGGGCTGCCGTGCCTGCTTCCTGGGGGCTTGAATCCTAATTACTGCGGGGCAGGGGCCGGGGGCGCCTCCTGGGGGCTGTGTTGGCGGGTGTGGCTAGTGCGGGTGAGCTGGCCCGTCTCCTCCCTGGGAGGGTCTGCGGGGTTGCGGTGGATATTGACGGGACGATTACGGAGAGGAGGGTTAGCGGCGACTTCCGCCTGAGCCTGGAGGCTGTGGAGGCGCTGAGGAGGCTGGAGGATGCCGGGGTTCGGGTTATCCTGGTCACCGGGAACTCCGTCATGGTGGCTGCGGGGGTCGCGCGGTACATAGGGGTGCGGGGCCCGCATGTGGCGGAGAACGGGTGCCTGGTCTACCAGCGTGGCAGCGTTGTCCACGCCTGCCGGGGGACTGCGAGGGCTGCCGCGGAGGCGCTGGAGGAGGAGCTCGGGGGGCTGCTGGAGCCGAGCTGGCAGAACCGGTGCAGGATCCACGACTACGCGTTCCTGGTGCGCCGCGTGGGCCCGGAGGAGGCCTGGAGGATGGCGGAGAGGGTGCTCCGGGAGAGGGGGCTCCGGGCCAAGCTGAGCCATAGCGGCTACGCGCTCCACGTGAGGCCGCTGGAGGCGAGCAAGGGTCTGGGGCTCCGGGTGGCCATGCGCATGGCGGGGCTGGAGCCCGGCTGCGTGGTGGCCGTCGGGGACTCGGCCATGGACCTCGAGATGAGGGATGCGGGCGTAACCCTGGCCGCCGTGGGGAACGCGGACCCGAGGCTGCGGGAGGGGGCGGACCTGATCCTCCCCGGCGAGAGCGGTGGCGGCGTGGCCCTGCTCGCCAGGGCCATCCTCGAGAGCCTCTAGCCCCTCGGGCCCCCGTACCCCTGGGTGTTCGAGCACCGTTCTATCCCCGCTATAAGGCCGGTCGCGCACAGCTATACCAGAGGGCTCCCCGGGGGGGGCCGCGCACCGGCGCTGTGCTGCATTACGCTCGCGGGAGGGCTGGGAGGGGCCGAGGCCCCGGGGGCAGCCTCGGCCGCCAGGAGGACTGGGGCGCCGCTCGACGGAGCCTAGGGTGTACACGGCTATGGGCAGGGTGGGGGCAAGGCTCCAGCCGGTGGCGGTGGCGCTGGCCGCCGCGCTTGCGGCCGCTGCAGCCGCGCCGGCCCTGGCGGGGCAGGGGGCAGTATTCCTGGCGAGCGACCGGGGCGATCTACTCTTCCTCGAGGAGCTTGGGGCCGGGTTCACGCCCGCGAAGTGCGTGCTGCCGGACACGGTCCCCGGCTACGTGTACGTGCTCGACTACAACGCCCCCAGCTGCGGCGGCTGGCCCCGGGGCCTCGGGGAGAGGCTGCTAGAGCTCGCGGAGAAGGGCGCCACCGTGGTGCTCGGCTACAACACGCTGCGGGCTATCAGCGTCTACGAGCCGGGCGTGCTCGCAAGAGTAGGGTTGGTGGCTAAGGATGAGGGGAGCGGTGTTCACGCTATCCACGCTTCCCTCGGCCTCCAGCTCCACGGTGCTCCGGCGAGCATAGTGTACAAGACGTGGAAGTACCGCCGTTTCCGCGTCCTGCCTCAGGCGGGCTGGAGGGTGCTGGCGCGGTTCAGCGACGGCGACCCGGCGATAGTTGCGATGCATTATGGCCGTGGGAGGCTGGTGCTCCTCTTCTTCAACCCGGTCTGGCCCACCATCGACGGGGAGAAGGGGTTCACCAGGCTGGTCCGGGCCCTCCACAGCTACCTGGCCGGGGGCCTGGGCACGGCTCTGGCCGCCGCAGCTGTCGCCGCCGCCCTCAGCGCTGCCGCCGCCCAGTCTAGCTCCAGCAGCAGCCGTGGAGAGAGGATGCTCCGGCACCTCATGAGGCCCTGGGCGGCTGTAGCGGTACTGGCCCACCGAATACGCGGGGCGGACGCCGCCAAGCACCCGGTGAGGGCTAAGATCCTGGAGCTGGCTGAGAGGCGGGGCTACGTGACGCTCGGCATGGTTGTGAGGGAGCTGGGGCTGAAGAGGACGCCGGCGCTCTGGCACCTAACCCTGCTCGTGGACGCGGGGCTCCTCGAGACCCGCAGGGTGCTGAACACGCAGATATACTATAGGAGGGGGAGAGCCGTTGAAGCCGTGCTCGCATTCCTCCTCGAGGCTGAGCCGCGGCGCCGGATAGCGGAGGCGCTGCTCCAGTCGCCTGCCAGTATATCTCAGCTCGCCCGCGCTCTGGGCATGAGCAAGTCCACCGTTAAGCATCATATCGATGTTCTACGCGTGCATAACGTCGTGGAGGAGGCCGGCTACGGCTACCGGCTCTCCGACTGGGCCCTTAGGCTGGTACCCAGGCTTCTAGCCCGCGGTGGCGAGGCCTATGCCTAGGCTGCTGGGCAGGCTGGCCGGCCGGGCGGCTGCCGCCCTAGCGGCCGCGGTCCTGGTCTGGGCTGCGGCGGGCCTGGCCGGCGACAGGCCGTTGGAGGTGGAGGCGGCCAGCCTGAGCGCCATACTGGACCTGGCCGGGGTGAGCCATGTAAGGGTAGGGAGGACTATCTACATCATCCGCGGCGGGGAGGTGGTCGGGCTTAGGATAGACTGGCATTGCAGCGGCCTGGTATCCTACACGATATTCCTAGCCGCCTCGCTGCTCCTCCCCATGAGGCTCTGGAGGAGGCTCTACTGGCTCACGGCAGGCTTCCTCGTCATATACCTCGCCAACATACTGCGCATACTCCTCGTAGCCGCTGCCGCTGAGAAGCTTGGCGTGGAGGCTGCGGCATCGATGCACAGTATTGCCGGGCCCCTGCTCCTCCTCGGCAGCGTGGCGCTACTCCTCTCGCTTGAGGCGGCAGAGGTCATTAGGAGAGGGGGGAGGCTGTGACCGGTAGCGTAGAGGGCTCAATGACCGCGGGGAAGGGCTACAGGCTGGGGAGTGCAGCCAGGTGGCAGACCAGGCTCGTGGGGATAGCCGGGGGCGTACTCTGGTTCGCCCTAGGGCTCCTCCTAGCCCGCGTGATCATGGACCGGCTGGTGGAGGCCCTCCACCTCGGCCGGGGCGCGGCTAGCCCGGGGCTCCCCTTGGTCGTCCTCCTCTACAGCCTCATCGGGGGCGTGACGGCAGCCTTCTACGCGTCGAGGGTCTTCAGTAAGCTCGTGCTGGCCAGGGTCTACAAGGCTCATCCCGGGGGGCGGCTGCACCCGGGGATACCGGCGAGGGTCTCGGTAGAGATCCCGGTGTTCAATGGCGAGCAGGTTATCGGCCGTGTCCTGCGCGCCCTCCTCCATCAGGACTACCCGAGGGAGCTGATGGAGGTGATAATCGTTGACGACGGCTCCACGGACGGCACCTGGTCTATAGTGAGCAGCTATGCTAGGAGGTACCCGTTCATAAGGGCTGTGAGGCACGAGGTCAACCTGGGGAAGGCCGAGGCGCTAACCACGGGTATACGGAGAGCCACTGGAGACGTCATAATCGTCCTTGACGCTGACACGGTGCCGGAGAGGGACGCGGTCAGGAGGCTCGTGTCCAGGCTCCTCTACGAGGACGGGCTGGGGGCCGTGTGCGGCCGCCTCATCCCGGCCGGGCATGGGGGCCTCCTCTACTGGATGCAGCGCATAGAGTACTTCCTCGGCTTTGAGCTGGGCCGCTTCATGGAGGACGCGGTCAGCAGGGCCACGCTGATACTCTCGGGCGCGTTCAGCGCCTTCCGCTCCATAGTATTGAAGCCCCTGGCTGAGCGTGGCATACCGGAGGACACTCTAGCGGAGGACTTCGACCTCACCGTAATGGTGTGGAAGAGGGGGCTGAGGACTGGCTACGAGCACAGCGCCGTGGCTTACACCATCACGCCCTCGAGCCTCCGGGGCCTCTATAGGCAGCGGATACGCTGGTATGCTGGGGGCCTCCAGGTTCTCCTCAAGCATGCAAACCTGCTGGGCCTCCGGAGGGCTGGGCACGCCTCCTACCTCTATGGGCGGCTGCTGGCTGTCTACCTTCTGGGCGTCGAGTATCTCCTCCCCCTGCTCCATGTAGCCGGCTACATAACGCTGGCAGCTATAGTGGCTGTCTACGGGCTGCTCGGGCTAGAGGTGCTGGCCCTCCCCCTGCCGGTCTTCCTGGCAGCCTATCTGGCCGCGCTGGCTTCCACGGTCATAATGGGGTCTCTCAGCATTATAGTAGCGTATGGGGCCGAGTACGGGGCAGGGAGTGCCGTGAGGATAGCGCCCTACGCGTTCATATACACGCTCCTCTACATCCCGCTGCTGGCGGTGGCTAAGACTGATGCCATGATAAGAGCGCTGCTCCGCGAGAGGATTACATGGGGCGCTGCATAATTGTTGGAGAGCCGTGCTGGCAGCTTTAAAGCCGGAGGCCGCCTAGAGGCTCTCCAGGCTCAGGCGAAGGGTGTAGTATTTGCCTAGGAGCGCTGCCCCGGTTCTAGTGGTGCTGGCAGCCGCTATCCTAGCCTGCAGCGTCTCCGCCGCCTCCGCTGCCGGGGGCCCGGGCCGCCCCCGCTCCATGCTAGTGGTGGCCAGCGATTTTGACGACATACTATGGGCCCGCAGCATAGCCGACAGCGCTGCCGCCGCCGGGCTCCAAGTGGATGTGAGAGTGCTGTACCTGAGCAAGAGCTACCCCTCCGCCGGCGCGGAGCGCGCAAGGCTCAGCGATCCCGCGTTCCTCTGGCGCTACGACGCAGTGCTCATACCAGACCTTAACAGGCTCTTCACCTACGGCGGGCGGCTTACACCAGCTGAGATAGAGGCGCTGGCGGAGTATGTTAGGGGAGGCCACCTGCTCTTCATAGGCATGAACACCTTCGTGCAGCACTGGCACCCTCTTCTAGAGTCCATGGCTGGGGCCAGGGTAGCCGGTGTAGCATCCAGTAGCGCCGACACGCCCCTCTACGACATAGTCTACCGGGGGCGGGTATACGCCTACAACGACACCTACGGCGCCATGCACCTCGAGCCCCAGGGAGCCCGTGTGCTCGCCGCCTTCCAGGAGGGACACCCAGCCATACTGGCCAACAGGTACGGCCGCGGAGTCGTTGTCACTGCCGCGTTCAACCCGGTTAAGGCGGTGGTGAGCCAGGGCAACGGGGCGGAGATGGCAGGGCTCCTAGCAGGCATAGTGGTGGAGGAGATGCAGGCCGTCACCCCGGAGCCCCCTCCGGCAAGGCACCGTGTGAAGGCTGTGCTGCACAACGCGGCCCTGGCCCTCCTCAGGCCTTTCGGGAGAGTGGCGGCTGCCGCGGGAGGCGGGCTGCCCGGAGCCCTGGCCGCGGCAGCCCTCGTGGCATTCCCCGCCTACCTGGCGTTGCTCGCCGCCTCGCTGGCCTGCCTGGCGCCCCGCAGGATCCGACTGCTGGTGCTGAGGCCCCTGGCCAGGCTCTACAAGCCGCGCGAGATGGATGCGAGGATAGTCGAGCTGCTGAGGGACTCGGGGCCTATGAGCCTTGAGGAGCTGGCGGCCAGGCTGGGGGCGGGCTGGCGTAGGCTGTGCCGCCGCCTCACCCTGCTCGAGCTGCGGGGCGCCGTGGCCTCGGTGCCGGAGGCCCGGGGGCGGCTCTACGTATACCCCGAGGACCTGCCGGCGGCGCTACTGGCCGTCGACCCGCTCTACGAGGAGATAGCCCGCCTGGCCGCCCGGGAGCCCGGGGTAACGGTGCACGAGATAGCGGCCAGGCTCTCGATACCGCCCGGCGCGGTGCTGAAGGCTTGTAGGAGGCTGGCCGGCTACGGCCTCCTCGAGCTGCGCAAATCCCTCTTCGAGTACGAGGTCTACCCTACGAGGCTGCTCTACCGCTACCACTACGTCCTCGGGGAGGGCTCGGCGGCCCTGGGGGCCCCCAGGGGCTAGGAGCGGTGCCAGCGGGGCAGGCTGGAGGACGTGTTATAGACCATGGTGTTCCTCTCCACGGCTGTGCTGCTTGCTCTCCTCCTCGCCCACAGCTACCTCGGCGCCGGGTTCCCCCGCCTCCAGGGCCGGCGATATCTAGCCCGCCGAGCTCGGTGCCCGGCGCCGCTGGCTGGGAGGCCGAGTACAGCTACCAGGGAGACGCATGGGTCGCCACGGTCTACAGCGGCGGGTCCTGGAACTCCGTGCTCCTGGAGGCTAACGGGACCCCCGTGGTGGCGGCGAGGAGGGCGGGCAGGGGGCTGGCCGTCTTTGTCTCGCTTAACATGTTCTACCACGCCTCTACAGCCACAGCAGGGCCGAGGAGGAGTTCCTGGGGGAGCTGGTGTACGCGTTCTACCGGCCGCCCAGGCTTCATGTGTCGGGCATGCACGTCGGCGACGGGCTGATAGAGTTCAGCGTGGAGCCCGATAAGCCTGCCTGGCTCCTGGTGAGCCAGGCCTGGTACCCCCACTGGAGGGCCTACTTCAACGGGTCGCCGGTCCCCCTGGCGAGGGATGCCGAGGCCAACGTGATCCTCGTCCGCGTCCCGTCGGGCAGCGGGACGCTCGTGCTCCGCTTCGAGGACCCCTACCAGGGGCTCTGGGGGCTGGAGCCCCTGGCCCTGGCCGGCCTTCTCGCAGGCCTCGCCCTCTACGCGGCCTCGGGGAGGCGGGGGCCCGGGGGTATGCCGGCGGCTCGGGGCAGCCAAGGCGGCTTCTATGGCCGGGGCCGCCCCTGGGGCACTAGGCTATCTTCTTAGCCTCTCGTCCCCGGGCTCCTCCGGGGCAGCTGGATGGGCTCTAGGCTGGTGGAGGGCAGGAGGGCCCCGGGCTTCGGCGAGGGCGGCCGCTACGTCTCCCACCCCTACTACAGCGGGTGGTTCGAGCGGCTCCTCGGCTGCAGGCCCTTCCCCGGCACCCTGAACATAGAGGCTGGCGTCGACTGGAGGCAGCTGGCCGGGGAGTGCGAGCCCCTCGTCATCCCCGAGACCATCTGGGAGGGTAGGAGGCTGGGCGCCGTCTATGCCTGGAGGGCCCGTGTCAGGACGCGGGAGGGCAGCGTGGAGGCTATGCTTATCCGCCCGCTCCTCAGCCGGCACGGGCCACGGGTGCTGGAGCTGGTCGCCTGCAGGCGCCTCGAGCCCCTCCTCCCCGGCGATCGGGTAGTGGTTGAGGTGGAGTGTGGGGCGCGCAAGGGATGAGGATAGGCCTGGTGCTGGCCGGGGGCGAGGGGAGGAGGTTCGGGGGCGACAAGCTCCTAGCCCTCGTCGACGGCGAGGTCTCCATAGCCAGGGTGGCTGAGGCGCTCCGGGAGGCGGGCGCAAGCCTCGTCTACGCGGCCACCAGGAGCGGGGAGAGGTGCCGCCTCTACACCGAGGCCGCGGGGCTCGACGGCTGCATCTACGACCCCCCGTGGCTCGGCTGCGGCGGCCCCGCCGCCGCGCTGGCAGGGCTCGGGGGGCTCCGGGGCAAGGTGCTCCTGGTAGCGCCGGGCGACATGCCCTGGCTGGAGCCGGGGGTGCTCCGGGGCCTGGAGGCGTTCATGGAGGAGGCGGGGGCGGAGGCGGCGCTCCCCCTCCACGCCGGGGGCTACCTGGACACCTTGGCGGCGGCTATGAGCTGGAGCCTGGTAGAGAGGCTCCCGGGCGTGCTGGGGCGGCTCTGCAGGCTCCGCGGCGAGCTGCGCGCCAGCGACCCGGCCAGGGCGGCCGAGAGGCTGGTCCTCGTAGGCTCCGGGCTCCTCGCCTCAAGCCCGCTGGCGTTTGCCCACATAAACACGAGGGAGGCCCTCCGCAGCAGGGAGCCCAAGAACCCCCTGGGCCCCAAGCAGGCCTATATTCTGGAGCCGGGCCTGGACCCCGCGGCGCCCCGCGGCAGGCTCTGCAGGGGGCTGGGGATGGAGCTGGAGGAGTACAGGAGGCTCGGCATACGCCACCTCGAGAGGCAGGCTGCGAGGGACATGGAGAGGCTCTGCAGCCCATAGCCCTCGGGGGGCGGCCGGCGCGAATCCTCCAAAAACACCGTGATGGCTGCCCATTTCACGTATATAACGTATACTATGTGTGATTCGAATTATAGGTTAAATTATCACGCTAATACGATGGCTGCCTTAAACACCGGTTATCCACTAAAATCGGCACTGATACCGAAAATATATTTTAAACAACAGCGATGTTAAGGGGCTGCGTGGGGTGCCCTGCCAGCCTTGGCACAGTCGGGCCATGTTCTCCGCCTGGACAGACGGAACTTCCTGAAAAACCGCCGCGACGGTTGCCACGCTCGCCGCGCTGCCGGGTAGCGTTAGGAGGGCCCTCGGCTACATGGCCCCGAAGCGCTACCGTCTCGGCGAGATAGGGGGCAAGAACCTCGAGGAGACCGTTGAGGTCCGGGGTGTCTGCACCTACTGTAGCGTGGGCTGCGGCATCATATTCTACAAGAGGGGCGACAAGGTAGTCTACCTCGAGGGCGACCCCGATAACCCGCTTAACGAGGGCAAGCTCTGCGCCAAGGGCAAGGCCTCCATCCAGCTCTTCGGCGCCTACAACGGGCTGCGGGCGAGGAAGCCGCTGATACGTGTAAACCCCAAGCCCCGGCCCGAGGAGATACTCGCCGCCAGGGACTCCAACGAGCTCCGGAGGGTGCTGGAGAAGTACAAGCCCGTCTGGAAGCCGGTGACCTGGGAGGAGGCGTTCGCCTACATAGCGAGGAGGATGAAGGAGATACTCGGGGAGAATGCTGGCGCGGTGCGCTCTTACCACCCCTACGACGGGAAGCTGTGCGGCAGCAGGAAGGGCTGCTACTTCCGACTGGGCAACCAGTACCCGCTCATGATAATGGCCGGGGCTAAGATGCTGAACGAGGAGGCATACCTGATAAGGAAGATCTCAATGCTCCTCGGCAGCAACAATATAGACCATGATGCGCGCCGCTGCCACTCCACCACCGTGGCCGGCCTAGCGGGCACCGTGGGCTTCGGGGCCCAGACTCAGAGCTTCCCCGACACCCAGTACATCAGTGTCTACCTCATCCTAGGCGGCAACCCCGCCGAGGCCCACCCGGTCTCCATGAGGCACGTGATGAAGGGTATTAAGCGCGGCACCCTCACCCTGGTAGTCGTCGACCCGAAGTACGGCCGCACAGCCTCCAAGGCCCAGGTGTTCGCCTTCCACAGGCCCGGGACCGACATACCCGTGATGTACTACCTTCTCCACTACGCGTTCTACGAGCGCAACCCGCCCGTAGACCAGCTCCCCACGTTCAGGGAGTACGCCAAGAGGTTCAACATAGACCTGGAGGAGATCTCGGAGATAAAGGATATAGCAAAGAGGTTCACCGCCGAGGAGGTCTCGAGGATAACCGGTATACCGGTCGAGAAGCTTAGACAGATAGCGAAGCTCTTTGTCGAGAACAGCGGTGTAACAACAAACTTCAAGAGGTTCGCCTCCATAGAGTGGGCTATGGGGCTCACCCAGCACCACGTGGGGACCCAGAACACCCGAATGGCCGCGCTGGTCCAGCTGGTCCTCGGCAACCTGGGCTTCCCCGGCGGCGGCCTCAACCCCTACCGCGGCCACAGCAACGTGCAGGGCACCACCGACCTCTGCATACTGAGCCACATATTCCCAGGCTACGTGAAGATACCAACCAACAGTAAGCAGGTGCGCGCCTACCAGGAGTGGAAGCTCAAGGGCTTCCCCGACGCCTTCAACTGGCGCCCCAGCATGAAGACCTGCAAGGCCCTGGGGCTGAAGTGCAGCGGCTGCGACGAGAAGGGCGACAACTGCAGGCTCACGGTCAACAGCACGGCGCTGCTCTGGTCATGGTGGTTCATGAACTGGCGCCGCTACGAGCTGTCCATGGGGATCTTCGTCGGCACCGACCCCGAGGACAGGCCCTGGGACGAGGACAGCGTGGTTATCAGCGACCTGCCCTTCAACAAGGGCTACACCGAGAACAACTGGTGGATGGGCGTACTATTGCCCGATGACCCGAGGACTAGGAAGCTGGGCGGCAAGATTGAGGCTATGTGGCTGTTCGGCGAGAACATAGCGATAAGCGACGCAGACTCCAAGATGACTATGGCAGCGCTCTCCGCGCTCAAGTTCCTAGTCGTCTCGGACATCTTCCTCACGGAGACAGCCTGGTTCGCCGACGTCTTCCTCCCCGCAGCCTTCCAGTACGAGAAGGAGGGCAGCATAACCAACAGCAACCGCTGGATACAGTGGCAGCACCGCGTGGTCTCGCCGCCCGGCGACGCCAAGCCGGACCTGTGGATAATGTACAAGCTCTGGGAGCACATGAGGAGGGCTGGGCTGGCGAAGCTGCCCAGCGAGGAGTACGGCAAGCACGTGGAGCGCGTGCTGGTGAAGCATCCCGAGGCCGATACTCTTGTGGAGCTGTACAGGCGGAGGATAGCCCCCTACATGAACTACAGCAGTGACAGGTACCCGTGGAGCGACTACCAGGAGGTAGACCCAGTACTCGTCTACAAGGAGATAGACGCGGCCGTCGACCTCTACTATGGCCAGTACGACTGGGCCCACAATAGGGTGCTGGCCGCGAGGAGGGTCTCGGCACCGCGGTCGCCCGGCCAGCCCGACGGGCTGCTGGACAGCGGCACCCTCACACACCCTGGAGCCAAGGCGCCGCTGAGGCTCTACAAGGACTGGGGATGGAGCTGGCCCAGAAACGTGAGGATACTCTACAACCTCTACACGCTAGAGAAGACCTTCGGCCGCAAAGACAGGTTCACCTTCGAGGCGGGCAGGTGGGCTGTAGGCCCCGAGCTGGACGGCAAGACGGTCGAGATACTGGGCGAGGCCGGCGACATAGTAGACGCCAAGACTGGTGAGATGAGACCAGCGTTCATACCCGGCCACAACTTCCTGATAGGAAAGTTCTACAAGCGGGCCTGGACATGCCTCAACGAGCGCTGCAGCCAGAAGACCACGGCCGACATATTCACCGGCGCAGCCGACCCGGAGGCTATGATACGCTACGGCAAGACCGTGGGCAGGATAGTGTTCTGGAAGCCCGGCGGCGGCTACGAGGTAAAGACCGTGGAGGAGCTTGGAATCAAGTGCCCGATGTGCGAGAGCTTCTACTACGACCCCGAGCTGGTGCTCGACTACGGCAAGGCGAACTTCTACAAGCCCTACTTCAAGGGATCCAAGACCGTCAACGGCAAGACCATAGTATACAAGGACTGGAAGGAGTGGCGCCGGGTGCACGACAAGTTCATCAACGAGTTCAAGTCCTGCGTCGACGGCAGCCCCGACAACTACAAGAAGTGCGTGAAGGAGCTAATATCCCGGTACGGCGAGTGGTACGCCACCCTAGGGCCCGACGGCAAGGTCTGGGCGTACAGCATCGACTACCCGTTCCACTTCGAGCCCGGCGAGAGCCCGAGCCTGGAGCTGGCGACGGAGTACCCGGCGCTGGCGTGGAGGAGGATAGAGAACCTCTTCTACATAGAGCCGCCGGAGCAGATGCCAGAGCTCTACAAGGCGATTACGGCTAGCTACGAGGAGCTGAAGAAGTACGCTCCCAGCGGGTCCGAGGTGGTAGTGGTTACCGAGAATAGGCTGGAGGAGCACTGGCACACCGGCATAATGACCAGGAACGTCCCCTATCTCGCCGAGATGGTGCCGGAGCCCTTCGCGGAGATACCGGTCGAGCTGGCTGAGAAGCTCGGGATAAAGAGCGGCGATATTGTCGAGCTGGGCAACAACCGCAACAGGATATACGTGAGAGCCCTGGTGACCAACCGTATGCCGAAGCTGAGGATAGCGGGCAGGGAGGTCTACGTGGTAAACGTGCCGTGGCACTGGGGCTGGAGCGGCGCCCACAACAGCTTCGACGTAGCCAACACTATATCGATACTGCTGCTCGACATAGTGACAACCATGCAGGAGACCAAGGCGTTCCTGGCATGGGTGAGGAAGGCGAGCCCCGAGAAATACACCTACCAGTCGAAGCCCAGCGTGCAGCCCATACTCTAACCCTTCTTCCGCCCAACGGACCGGGAGGTGAGATGCCCGTGACGGAGTATGGGATAGTAGTCAACCTGGACACCTGCATAGGCTGCAGGGCATGCCAGGTAGCATGCAAGGTGTGGAACGGGCTCAAAGCCGAGGAGACCAGCTTCAACCCCCAGGGCTACACCAACCCGCCGGACCTCACCCCGAACACCTGGATGATAATGCAGTTCCTGGAGGGCGTCGAGGACGGGGAGCCCTTCTGGCTGTTCAAGAAGCACCAGTGCCTCCACTGCAGCGAGGCGCCCTGCGCCAAGGCGTGCCCGGTCAACGCCATCGAGGTCCACCCCGAGGGCGCCGTGGTGATACGCTCCGACAGGTGCATCGGCTGCCGCTACTGCATCGAGGCCTGCCCCTACAATGTGCCGCGCTACGACCCTAAGACGAACAAGGTGTACAAGTGCACGCTCTGCATAGACCGTATACAGAACGGGCTCCAGCCCGCCTGCGTCGAGGCCTGCCCTACCGACGCGCTCGAGTTCGGGCCGTGGAGGGAGCTTGTGGAGAAGTACCGTGCAGCAGGCTACGAGGTCTACGGCGACCACGTGAACGACTACGTGGGGCACACCCACTACCTCTACGTGACCAGGAAGTATAGGAGCCTCGGCGCCAAGCAGGGCAAGAAGTGGTACGAGGTATTGGGGCTCCCCGCCGACCCGAGAGGCCGCCTGCCAGGCGTGCAGCTAGGCCGCGAGGTCGGCGTCGGGCTGGCGGCGCTGGCCGCGCTAGGCGCGGTGGCGCACGCCGTCTACTGGCGGGCCAAGAGGATGGAGAAGCGCAGCGGCTCCAAGGGCGGGTAGCCAGGCTCACCCCTTTCTCCCATGACCCACCCACGCCCTGGGAGGTGGCTCCAGGTGGCGCGCGAGATTAGGCTCTTCAGCGAGCTGGAGATATGGACGCATAAGCATGTGGTACACTTCGCGGCGGCGCTGATACTCACGGGGCTAATAATATCGGCCGCCAAGCTGCCGAGCCCGCTGGACAGCTTCTTCGGCTGGCTAGCCTACGCGCTCGGCACACCGGCCTCCTACCTGGCTAAGGCGCTCGGCTACTCCCCGTTTGAGCAGGGCTACAGCGCCTACAGCCTAGGGGTGCAGGTGGCCAGGGTAATCCACAGGCTGGCAGGAGTAGGCATGGCGGCTATAGGCTTGGTATGGCTTCTCGGCGAGCTGCCGAGGATAAGGAAGTGGCAGATCTGGCCTGAGGGCGGGCTGGGCGAGGCAGTGAGGAACCTGGCAGCCTACTACCTCGGGAGGAGGAGCGTCAGGTTCGGCAAGTATAATCTAGGCCAGAAGCTGTGGATATTGAGCGTGTTCATAGGCTTCGCAATACTCTTCGCCACGGGCATGGTAATGTGGTTCCGCAGCAGCTTCAGCCCGGAGACAGTGGCGCTGGCGCACACAATACACGTGTGGGCAGCATGGCTCGGCATAGCAGGGCTCATAGTGCACGTGTACCTCGCCATAGGGATACCGGAGCACAGGCCCATGGTGAGGGCTATCTTCCGCACCGGCACCGCTCCCGAGGACTTCGTGAAGCACCACCACCCGCTATACTACGAGAAGGCCGCCAAAGAGGCCGAGGAGGCCTAGAGGCGCTCAACCAGCCCACACACCTTTTTCCCCGTACCAGCGGTTATGCACGCCTTAACCCTGCCATGGAGGGCAAATAGGCATGGAGGAGCGTGTAGCCAGGGCCGTGGACGCTGCCCGTGAGTGCAGCCTGGCCACCACCATGGTCTCGGGGCTGCGCGTGGCAGCCGACTACGAGTACGTGGTTGAGCTGGACGGGAGGAGGCTAGGCTCGATATACACTAGCCCAAACTACCTCGCCGACGCCGTGGCGGGGCTGGCGCTGCGCGAGGAGCTGGCGGAGCTGGGGGACCACGTAGAGCTCCTATCCGTCACGGGCACCGGGGATATGAGCTTCCTCGTGAGGGCCCGGCTCGCTAGGGCGGCCGCCGCCGGGCTACCCGAGGACCGCAGGGTCGAGTGGAGCCTGGTGGAGGAGGCCTACCGCGACCTGGTGCATATGGTGCCGAAGCACCGGTGCCCCTACGCGCTCCACTCGGTCGCCGTCTACGGGGTGGAGCGCGGCTCGGGCTCCGCGGAGAGGCTGCTGCTCGTAAGCGATGTCAGCAGGCACAGCGCCATGTTGAAGGCGGCGGGGATGCTGTCCAGGCTCGCCGCGGCCGGGAGGCTCAGGGGGCTAGCCCTGGTGGCCGTCTCGACCGGCAGGGTGTCGGGGGACGCGGTCAAGGCTCTCGCGAGGGCGGGGGTCCGGGTCATCGTGGCCAACCACCACCCCCTGCTCAGCGGGCTCGCGGCCGCGAGGAAGCATGGCGTCACGCTCGTGCTCCGCAGGCCGGATGGCCGGGGCCTGGCAGTCTACACGGCCCCGGAGAGGATCCAGGGGGCGCCACTCGTTATGCCCCTAGGCCGCCTGGGGCTGGAGCCCTATGCAGAGGCTAGCCCCCTATCGCCCCTCTGCTAGCCCCGAGGGGCTCGCATGGGGTGTCCCCGTTGTTCCCGCTTGCTTTATTCACTGCCCAGTGTCTTCTTAGCCGCTTGGTGCTCCGCCCGCTGGAGCATCCCCGCGTATCACTAGCTAGAGGCTGTGCGTGATGGTAGAGTCGGGGCATGGTCTTAGGCTCCTGAAGGATAGGCTTCCCGAGATAAGGGCGTGGCTCGACCGGCTGGCCCAGGAGGAGCCGGAGAATAGCCGTACCTACCGCATCCTCGAGGCCCTCTACGAGGCCCAGGCACGGGTAGAGGAGGAGGCGCTCCGCCGCCTCCGGGAAGCGGGCCTCGTGGAGGAGGTCCAGGCCGCGGCGCGGAGGATAGCCGTGGAGCGTAAGCCTCTCGTAGCCCTGCTCGGCGGGCTCCCCCGCCCGCTGATGGGCGAGGCGTTCCTCCGCGACTCCATGCTGGCTATAATGGACGCCGCGGCCGGGGCCGGGTTCAGCCTGGAGGGCGCCGCCGCCTCGCTGCGGGACCCCGTGGAGAAGGCTGTGCTCAGCCTATCCCAGCTGGTCGAGGAGCTGCTCCAGGGGAGGGAGGACAGCATACACGCCTGGGCGGGCGCGGTCTCAGCCGACCGGGACCGGGTGCGCGCCCTCGCCCTCTGGCTCCTCCAGCCCCTCCTCAGCGCCCTCCGCCTGGCCGCCGGGCCCGCGCTCGACTGGGCCAGGGAGTACTGGCAGCAGGGCGTCTGCCCGGTCTGCGGCTCCGCCACCCGCGTCGGCTACATGAGGGGTGAGGGCCGCCGCCAGTACCTGATCTGCCAGGCCTGCGGCATGGAGTGGGTGTTCCCCAGGGCCCGCTGCCCCTACTGCGGCGCCGAGAGGCCCGGAGACGTGGTGCTCTACCGCCCGCTCCCCGACAAGCCCTGGCTCCGGCTCTACCGGTGCAGGCGCTGCGGCGGCTACTGGAAGGTGGTCGACGAGGAGGACGAGAAGGCTGTCAAGGCGGGGCTGCCCCCGAGGGGGCTATACAACGTCTACAGCTTCGCCCTGGACGAGATAGCCGAGGGAGCAGCGCTGGAGGAGAGGCGGTGAGGCATGAGCGAGGAGGAGGGCGGCTTCTACGAGGAGATGCCGGAGGACTTCTATGCAGCCGAGGAGCTGGAGCTGGGGAGGCTCTCCAAGTGCAGGGGCATGGGCAAGAAGAGGAAGAGGAAGACCGAGGACCGGGTGCTGGAGGAGGAGAGGAGTTGACCCGGCTCCCGGGCCTCCGGGAGGCGGTGGAGGCGGCGCCGCGGGGCGGCAGGGAGCTGCTGACTGTGCTCGAGGAGCTGGCGGACAGGATGGCGCTCGCCGCCCGGAGGACGGCGCCCGGGAAGGCGGTGGAGGTCTACGCCATGCTGGCCCGGGCCGGCGGCCTCCCGGTCGCGGTCCGCGGCGGGCCCCCGCCGCTCAGCCCGGCCCAGTACGCGGACTTCGCGGCCGAGACCATAGCGAGGCTGGAGTCGAGCGGGTTCTACGAGGAGGCCAGGCCTCTCCGCAGCGCCCTCGCCGCCGGGAGGCTCCCGGTCTACGACCTGGCCCGCAGCTACCTCCTCGGCGATACGGGGTTCGTAGACCACGTCGCGGAGGAGGCGG
The DNA here is from genome assembly GCF_001462395.1 of Pyrodictium occultum. Classification (NCBI taxonomy): domain Archaea; kingdom Thermoproteati; phylum Thermoproteota; class Thermoprotei; order Desulfurococcales; family Pyrodictiaceae; genus Pyrodictium; species Pyrodictium occultum. The sequence goes on along the minus strand of NZ_LNTB01000001.1, from coordinate 823,516 downwards.
GGGCGCCGGCGTGGCTTGTCCGCGTCCTCGCCGCCACACTGGCCGCCGGCGCCGCCAGGGCGGTGAGGCTGCTGCTCGAGGAGCGGGAGGCGCTGCCGGAGGCCAGGGGCGGGGCCTGCCCGGTCTGCGGGAGGCCCCTCGTGGAGGGCCGCTGCGGCTTCTGCGGCTACGGGGAGGGGCGCTCGCTATAAGGCTGGCCGGCCCCCGGGCCCTGGAGGCTCCTGGGAAGGCCGCCGTGGCTGTCCGAGTCGCCGTGGTGGGCGGCGGAGCCGCGGGGATGGCCGCGGCTAGCAGGGCTAAGAGGATGCTGGGCGACCGGGCCGAGGTGGTGGTTTTCGAGAAGGGGAGCTGGGTCAGCTTCGCGCTCTGCGGCACCCCCTACTACATCGGCTGCAGGGTCCGCAGGCTTGACGATCTCCTCTACTACCCGCCCGAGGAGTTCACCAGGCGCCGCGGGATAAGGGTGATGCTGAGGACGCTTGTGACGGAGCTGGAGCCGGGGGAGGGGAGGCTGCGGTACCGCAGCCTCTCGACCGGGGAGGAGGGCTGGTACGAGTACGACTACCTCGTCCTAGCCACCGGTGCCCGGCCCCGCGTGCTGGGCGAGTGGCTCCGGTACCGTAACGTCTACACCCTCCATAGCCTCGGCGACGCCGACAGGGTAAGGGCGGCCGCTGTCCGGGACGATGTGAGGAGGATCGTGGTCATAGGCGGCGGCTATACGGGCGTCGAGGCAGCCGAGAACCTCGCCGGGCTCGGGAGGAGGGTTACGATCATCCACCGGCGTGGCTGGCTGCTGAACAGGATGCTGGACGAGGATATGAAGGGGCTTGTGGAGGAGAGGGCCCGGGCGGCGGGGGTCGAGCTCGTCCTCGGGAGGAGGGTGGAGGGCCTGGAGGGCTCCGGGGACCTGGCTGTATCGGCTGTGCTCGACAACGGGGAGAGGGTCGGCGGAGACCTCTTCATAGTGGCCGGCGGCATCGAGCCCGCGGCGGATATCGCTGAGAAGGCTGGCATAAGGCTGGGCGAGACGGGGGCCGTGTGGACGGACGAGAGGATGAGGACCAGCGTTGACAACGTGTACGCTGTCGGCGACGTCGCTGAGACCAGGGACCTGGTGACCGGCGGGAGGGTCTGGTGGCCCTTCGCCCCCGCCGCGAACAAAATGGGGTACGTGGCCGGCACGAACATAGCCGGTGGGGACGCCCGGTTCCCCGGCGTGGTCCGGACCAGCGCTGTGGGGGCCTTCGGGTTCTACGTGGCGGCCACCGGGCTCGGCGAGGAGGAGGCCAGACGCCACGGCTTCAACCCGGTGGCCGCGAGGCTGAAGGCCAGGACTAGGGCCCACTACATGGGCGGCGAGGAGATAGTGCTCAAGGTCGTGGCCGACGCCGATACCGGGAGGCTGCTGGGCGCCCAGGCGGTCTCCGGCGACCCCAGCGGCTTCTGGAGGGTGAATGTGGTCGCCTCCCTCCTCTACAAGGGCGCCACAGTCTGGGACCTCTTCGGCGTAGATGTAGGCTACTGGCCCGGCCTCAACCCGGTCTGGGACCCGCTGACCGTGGCCGCGAGGCTGCTCTTCCGGCAGCTAGGAGCCGCGCCCCCGAAGCCGGAGGACAAGGGCGGCTAGAGGCCGGGAGGCCGCTACAAGGCCGGCGAAGAGGGCGAAACCGGCCACCCTCGCGGCCAGGCCCAGGCCGTCGAGCACGGCAGCCACCGCCATGGCCGCGAGCGAGGCCAGTAGGGAGAGGAGGCGGAGGCGGCGGCTTCCCGAGGACAGGGCCCCGGGGGCCCACCGGGCGCGCCCCAGGAGCAAGGCCGCGGCGGCGAGCCCCGCATCTATCCCGGCCAGCCTCGCCGCGGAGGCGTAGCCCGGGCTCCTAGAGAGCGCCAGGGCTGCCATGGGGAGGGAAGCGAGACCCAGCAGGGCCGCCGCGCGGAGCCGGCCGAGCCTCCTGGCCGCGGCGTGGGCGGCGAGGGCGGAGGCGAGGCCGAGGACGAGGCCGCCGGCCACGTCTCTGGGGTAGTGGACGTGGAGCACGAGCCTGGACAGCGACACCGCTCCGGCGTAGAGGGCGCCCGCCAGCGCTGCCACCGGGCTGCCCGCATGGAGGGCTACCAGGGTCCAGAAGGCGGAGGCTGTGGTGGCGTGGCCGCTGGGGAACCCGGGGCCGTGGGCCTCTGCGAGCCAGAGGCTCATGGGCGGCCTGGGCAGGTTCAAGTAGACCTTCAGGAACACCGCGGCGCTGGCTGCGAGGGCGAGGCCGGAGACTATCTCAACCCCTAGAAGGCCGTCCACCAGCGCGTAGACCAGCACCCCGAGGAGCATGTAGGCTGCCTCGCCTCCGGCCAGGGAGACGAGGCGGCACACGCCGACAAGGCGGGCCAGGCAGGCTAGGAGCGAGGCGAGGCCGCCGGCCGTCAGCAGGAGCCAGCCGAGCCTGGCCATCCTGTCTCCGCTCAACCCCTCACCGCCCTGGGGCGGCGGGCGAGGCTCCTCGCTATAATCTCTAGCTGTATATCCCCTGTGCCCTCGGCCGGCTCGAGGCCGTAGAGGTGGAGGAGCAGCTCGGGGCCCCGCTCCCGCTCCTCACCGCGTGGCCGCCCATAGTCCTGGCGAGCGTGTCCGCGGCCTCGAGCCCCGCCTCGACAGCTACGTACTTGGCTGCGCTGGTTAGGGCCCAGTCCGGCTCCCCCTCCCTCTCCAGGGCCTCCGCAGCCTTCTCCACAAGCGCCCCCGCCGCCTCTAGGAGGGCGTGGCTGCGGGCAATCCGGTGGCTCACGGCCTGGAACCTGTATACGCCCCGCTCCAGCGCCCACGATAGGGCCTTCTCGAGCGCCCTCCTGCCCAGGGAGACTGCGAGCGCTGCTACGAGGACCCTGCTCTCGGCGAGCGAGCGGAGGACGGCAAGGTAGGGCTCGCGGCCGGGGCCGGCGACAAGCCTCGCCTCCACGCCCTCGAGCCGGAGCCTCGCTATCCCGCTGCACCGGTAGGCCTCGATGTCGAGGGGCTCCGCTGCGAGGCCCCTGGAGCCGGGCTCGGCAAGGGCTAGAGCGTAGCCGTCCCCGCTCCGGGCCAGGACTAGTATAGCGGAGGCGTGGAGAGCATTGGTGGCGAACACCTTCTCCCCCGTCAGCCTGGCCCTCCCCCCTTCCAGCACCTCGGCCCTGGTCTCGACCCTGGCTGGGTCGGAGCCCCCCTGGGCTCGGTTAGGGCGGGGGATAGCAGCCCCTCCGGAGCCTCCACGCCTAGCCTATGGAGGATGCGCCTAGCGACGCAGCGGCCTACGAGGCTCATACCGGTGCAGGGGTCCACGCCCTCCCTCATGACCCTCCTGGCCAGCACTGCCAGGCTGCCGCAGTCGCCCGCCAGGCCCAGAACATGTTCCATCGTGGGCAAATAGGTTCACCGAAGACCGTGTGTTGTCCCGGGGGTTTTCAAGGTGCCCCCTCCCCCGAGCTGTGCACCGGCAGAGAGGGGCCTGGACGTGGCGCCTAGAATAGCGGTGGTGACGGGTAGGAGGGCCAGGAGCTACCTGGAGGATATCGTGGGGGAGCTGAGGAGGACCGGCTGGAGAATAGAGGTCGTAGAGGCGCCGGCCGAGGTTGCCGCCCTGATCCCCAGGGACGTCCTCGCCGCCACGCTGAGGAGGCTGAGGGGCCGGTACGACCTGGTCATTGTGCCGGGCACGCTGGAGTACAGCCTGGAGGGGCTGGGGAGAGAGGCCGGGGCCCCGGTGGTTAAGGGGCCCAGGGAGCCGGAGGCACTCCTGCTCCTCGCGGAGCTGGGCGAGGAGGGCCTCGAGAAGCTCGCTGAGCGGGGCGAGCTGGAGCCCTCACTCCTCCTGGACAAGTGGCTCGAGGAGCTGAGGAAGCGCCACCTCTCCGCCCCGGGGCTGGAGGCCTGCGGGGTCAGGGTCCCGGCCCGGCCGCCTCCCCTAGTGGTGGCGGCCGAGCTCTACATCCAGCCCCACACGGGCGGCGAGGAGGCCGCCGAGAAGGCGTGGGAGCTGCTGGGCCGCGGAGCCGACATACTCGTGGCCGGCTTCGGCAGCGACTGGGACCGCGGAGAGGCCCTCGAGGTGCTACGCGCCATAGCCGATAGGGTTGGGCCTGTGGCGCTCGACACCCCGGATAAGGGGCTGGCGGCGGAGGCCGCGGCGAGGGGGCTGAGCTGCCTAACCCTCAGCATCGGCTGGGGCGACCCCCTCCTGGAGAAGCTGCCGCGGGGGAGCAGGGCCGTTGTTATCCCCCTCCGGGAGGGGGCCCCGCCGCGGGACCCGGCGGAGAGGGCTGAGCTGCTCGCACGCCTCGTCGAGAAGGCCCGGGGGGCGGGCCTGGAGCCTATAGCGGACCCGCTGGTGGACCCGCCAGGCATGGGCTTCGCCTCCAGCGTGGCCGCCTACCTGGAGGCCTCGAGGAGGCTGCCCGGCACCCCTCTCATGGCGGGGATAGCCAACGTCTACGAGCTTGTCGACGCGGACACCCATGGCCAGATAGCGGTACTGGCAATGCTCTACGCTGAGGCAGGCGCCTCGGTGCTGCTGGTGACCGAGGAGAGCTGGAAGTCCAGGATGGCTGTGGCAGAGGCATCCATCGCCGCCACCATGGCGGGGGTGGCGTTGCTCAAGAGGAGGTGGCCCAAGGACCTCGGGGTGGACCTCCTCTACGCTAAGGAGAAGAAGCCGCGCGGCCGGCCCCCGAGGCTGCCCAGGAGGAGGAAGAGGCTGGACGCGGCGAGCATAGCCGGGTGGCAGGGCTTCCGGGTGGACAGGGCCGGCAGCCACCTCATATCGGTGGAGGACGGCGTGATCAGGGACGTCTACATAGGGAGAAAGGGCGTGCTGGAGCTGAGTGGGGTGAGCGCGGAGCAGGTCTACAAGGCGGCGGCCTTCCTACGCCTCGCGAGCGAGCCCAGCCACTACGCCTACCTGGGCTACGAGCTCTGCAAGGCCGAGCTGGCGGCGCTGATGAGGAGGAGCTACGCCCAGGACGAGCCCCTCATAGAGCCCCCCTGGACCCGGTGCAAGAGGTACAGCGCCAGGGAGAGGAGGGTGGTGAAGCCGGAAAATAGAGGCTAGGAGGACTGCTGCTCCCCCGCGGGCTTGACTACGAGGCTGCGGCCCCTCCACTCGTAGCGGCCCTCCCGGAGCGCCTCCAGTATCTCTCGAGCCACCCGGTCATTCGGGTGTTTGCGTAGGTGCCTCTCAAGCCTCCTTATCATGCGCAGCTTCCGGCTCACACCCGCCACCCCGTCCAGGCGCCATCGCCCCGGCGGGGGTATAAGGGCGAACAGTCCTGCAGTAGGCACACGGGACCCAAAGGGGCGCGCGGGGCCGAGCCCCCTTCGAGCGGAGAAGGACTTCTACGAGAACTGGCTCCCCGCGGAGATGGTGAGAGATGGCGTCAGGGACGTGGAGAATCTCGTGGAGAGGCTGAGGAGGCTCCTTAGGCCAGGGAACCGGGCCCCAGGCCCCAATGAGGGCTACCCCGCCTGCCCGGCGGCCAGCCGGCTTCTCACAGCTGCCGCCATGTCTGGGTAGTCGGTGGCTATCCCGTCCACCCCGCGGCGGGCCAGCTCTAGGATCCAGCGCTCCTCGTTCACCGTCCAGGCTACGACGCGAAGGCCGAGGCGGTGGGCGAGGGCCGCAGCCTTCTCCGTGGCCAGGGGGTAGCGGGGGAGGACTATCCTGCAGCCCAGCCTGCGGCAGTCGAGGATCCTGCCCGGGGGCTTGAAGTAGACTATCCCCGTGGGCAGCCCCGGCTCCAGCCTCCTGGCCTCGAGGAGGGCCTCGTCGTGGAAGCTTATCAGCGCCACCATGTCCACCGCCTTCTCCCTCCTCACCACCTCCAGCACGCGCCCCGTGTCCCCGGGCTCCTTGACCTCCAGGAAGAGGAGGATCCTGCCACGAGCCTCGGCCAGCAGCTCCTCCAGGGTCGGCGGATGCTCGCCTCCGCCCAGGTCCACCGCCTTGACCTCGTCCAGGCTGGCCTTCCTCACGTTCAGGGTCCTGTCGTCGACGCCCTTGATAACCGGGTCGTGGGAGGCCACGACGCGGCCATCAGCCGTGACCTGCATGTCGAACTCCGCTATATCAGCCCCGGCCTCCACCGCCCTGCGGAGCGCCGCCAGCGTGTTCTCGGGCGCCAGGCCCTTCGCCCCACGGTGGCCCACCACGGCGAAGGGCCGGCGGCCCAGAGCCTCTAGGATGGGGTGCACAGCGCCAAGCACCGGGGAGGAGGGGTGCACTAGCCCCAGGGGTTTAAACCCGGGGAGGCGGCCCGGGGGTGCTCCTAGAGCATCTCTCCAAGCCTTCGGGCCACGTTCTCGGCCACATCCATCGTCTTGGCTGTGCCGCCTAGGTCCGGAGTGAGCACGCGGTCCTCGACCAGCGTCTTCTCCACCGCCTGGTCCAGCTTCTCAGCCGCCTCCGCCAGCCTCCGGTCGCCGTGCCTCTCGGCCAGGTGCTCCATCATGAGCCGGGCGGCGTGGATTGCCGCCACGGGGTTCGCCACCCCCTTACCGGCTATGTCGAAGCCCGCCCCATGGACCGGCTCGAAGACGGCGTAGCGCTCCCCTATCTGGCCGGAGCCGCATAGCCCCAGGCTGCCGGCGAGCCCCGCGGCGAGGTCGCTGAGTATGTCGCCGTACAGGTTGAGGGTCACTATTACCTGGAAGCGCTCCGGCGTCCGCGCCATGTTGTAGGCTGCGGCGTCGACTATCATGTCGTCCGCCTCTATCCCCGGGTACTCCCTGGCCAGCTCCCGGAAGGCCTCGAGGAAGAGGCCGTCGCTCAGCTTGAGTATGTTGGCCTTGTGGACTGCTGTGATCCTCCTGTAGCCCTTCCTAGACGCGTAGTCAAGGGCGAACCTCGCTATCCTCTCGGAGCCCCTGCGCGTCACTATCTTCAGCGCCACCGCCTGGTCGCGGAACGAGCCCTCGATCCCGGTGTAGAGGCCCTCGGTGTTCTCTCTCACTATAACCATGTTGAACACTCTGGGGGAGACGCCGGGGTAGCCGCGGCAGGGCCTAAGGTTGGCGTAGAGGTCCAGGCTCTGCCTGATGAAGACGTTGATGCTCCTGTAGCCCCCAGGGCCCACGGGGGTTGCGAGGGGCCCCTTCAGCACCGCGTCGGCGGCGCGTAGCCGGTCGAGGAAGTCGTCGGGGTATGGCCGGCCTGTCCGCTTGTAGTAGGCTAGCCCCGCCTCCAGCTCCTCTAGCTCGAAGAAGCCGAGGGGCTCTATCACCCGGCGGGCGGCCGCTACGACCTCCGGGCCTATCCCGTCGCCGGGTATGACCACCACGTGGTAGCGGCGTGGCATGAGGCCTTCACCAGGGGAGCCTGCCGGTCTTCCGTATGTACTCCACTATGCCCCCGGCCTCGAGTATCTCTAGGAGCCTGGCCGGCGGGGGCTGGAACCTCTCCTCCACCCCCCTGGTGAGGTTCCTCGCCACGCCCGCCTCCAGGTCCACCTCCACCTTGTCGCCCTGCCTGGTCACGTCGGGCAGCTTCCTGACCACTATCACCGGGAGGCCTATGTTTATCGAGTTCCTGTAGAATATCCTGTGGAAGCTCTTGGCGAGCACCGCTCCTACGCCGGCTAGTTTGAGGAGCCTCGGCGCGTGCTCCCTGCTGCTGCCGTAGCCGAAGCCCCGGCCCGCCACAATCACGTCGCCGGGCCTGAGCTTCTTGTAGAAGCCTGGTATGACCTCCTCCAACACGTAGGGCAGCATGTCCTCTAGCCTATTTATCTTAGCGAACTTGTACTTCCCGCTTATTATGTGGTCCGTGCTTATATTGTCCCCGAGGACCCACGCCCTCCCACGTATGACCCGGGCCATGCCGCTCGACACCTCCATGGCAGAGGGCTTAGGGCTTGTAGCTGTAGCTAGGGTCAACAACCATGAGCCTTGCGTCCGGGGGCAGCAGCTCGCGGGGGTCGGTTATCCTCCCCGTCGCCGCCGCCGCGGCCGCCGTGGCGGGGCTGGCCAGGTATATCCTTGAGTCCTTGTGGCCCATGCGGCCTGGGAAGTTCCTGTTGCTCGTCGATACCGCCACCTCGCCCTCGCCGAGGAGGCCCAGGTGGGCGCCTATGCAGGGGCCGCAGGTGCCGAAGGCTACGAAGCAGCCCGCCTTGACCAGTATGTCTATGACCCCGTTGCGGAGGAGTCTCTCGTAGACCTTCCTGGACGCGGGTATGGCTATGCAGCGCACCCCCTCCTTCACTCTCCGGCCCTTCAGTATCCTCGCGGCCGCCACGTAGTCCTCGTAGCGGCCGTTGGTGCAGCTCCCTATGAACACCTGGTTGACCTCGACACCCTCAACCTCCCTCACGGGCTTTACGTTGTCCACGTTCGGTGGCGCCGCCACCACGGGCTCCAGGCTAGGCAGCTCCACCTCCAGCTCGTCGTCGTAGTCGGCGCCGGGGTCGGGCTCCAGCCTAGGCACCTCTAGGCCGTGGACACCGCGGAACCACTCCACCGTGACGTCGTCGGAGGGGAAGAGGCCCACCTTAGCCCCCATCTCAACGGACATGTTGCTTATAGTCATCCTCGAGTCCATCGATATACTCTTGAGCCCCTCGCCCTGGAACTCCGCGGCCTTGTATATCATGCCGTCGGAGCCCACCTTGCCTATAATGCTGAGCACGATATCCTTGCCCATTATGTAGCCGGGAGGCTCGCCTGAGAGCCGGACCCGCACCTGCTCGGGGACACGGAGCCATATCTTCCCAGTAGCCATGGCTACAGCCGCGTCCGTGCTCCCCACACCCGTGGCGAAGGCTGCGAAAGCGCCCCCGGTCACCGTGTGGCTGTCAGCGCCGACGATGAACATGCCCGGCCGCGCCAGCGCCTCGTCCGCGACCACCTGGTGGCATATCCCGGTGCCGACGTCGTAGAACCTCACGCCGCGCTCCCTGGCGAACCTCCGCATCACCTCGTGGACCATTGCGGCCGCCACAGTCGGCGGCGGCGCTGCATGGTCTATGAAGAGCGCCACCTTATCCGGGTCGAATATCCTGTCGAGCAGCTGCGTCTTCTTCATGACCTCCAGGGCCAGTGTGAAGGTGCCGTCATGGGCGTAGACAAGGTCCACCGGGACTACTGCTATCTCTCCCCTCTCGGGCACCCTGCCGAGCTTGCCCTTGAACAGCTTCTCGGTGAGGGTTAGACCGCTGCCCAACCCGCAACACCTCTCCTCAGGCCATCACCCTATGCTTCCGGAGGCTCACACCCTCCATGACATTGGGCCGTGCGCAGAGGCATGCACGGGATGGTGCCCGCGGCGGCCTGCGGACGCGCCCACCCTTATAACTCCGCGCACACGGTAAACCCTGCATGGAACAAGTGTGGAGGGGCTAGTCCCGGCCCCCTAGCTCCGGGAAGTAGCGTGCGGCAATCCTCTCCATTTCCTCGTCGCTGAGCGGCGTGTGGCGGCCGCTCTCATCAAACACCCTCACAACCTCCCTATAGACCGCCTCCACCCTGGGATCGTTCTTGCTCAGCCGCTCGGCGGCCTCCCTGGGGAGCCTGCTGCGGAGCCACATGAGGACCGCCGCGCGGCCCCCGTAGGCGGTGACCGCCACCTCGGCCTTCCTCCCCACTATGGCGGGGTCGAAGGGGAGGTAGACCTCCGGGTTCTTCAGCAGCCCGTCTATATGCACCCCCGCCTTGGTGCGGAAGGCGTTCCTCCCGACCAGCGGCTGGTACTCGGGTACCTGATAGCCCATCGCCTCCAGCGTCTCCACCACCCTGGGGAGCGCCTTGAGGTTCACCCTGTCGAGGCGGCCGGTGAGCCCGGCGTAGTGGAGCAGCATCACCTCGAGCGGGCAGTTCCCAGCCCTCTCCCCTATACCTAGCAGTGTGCAGTTGCTCAGCCCCGCCCCGTAGATCCAGGCAGCCAGGTGGTTCGCCACAACAAGGCCCAGATCGTTGTGGCCATGAAACTCTATCTGGTCGGCCCGTAGCCCGGCCTCCCGCAGCGCCGACACCAGGGCAGGCACGCCGCGTGGAGGCGGGACCTCCGGGAAGGGGAGCCCCAGGCCCAGGGTGTCGGCCACCTTCACGCGGAAGTCCACACCGTAGCGCTCGCTGAGCCTCATAAGCCTCTCCACGAAGGGCAGTACGTTCTTCTCGAGGCTGGCCCTTGTAGCGTCCTCCAGTGTGCAGCGCACCACTATGCCCCGCTTCATAGCCTCCTCGACGACCGAGAGATACTTCTCGAACGCCCTCTCCCTTGTAACGCCGAACTTGTAGTAGATGTGGTAGTCGCTTATACTAGTAAGTAGCGTCGTCTCCTCAAGACCTGCCTCCACGACCAGCTTCAGGTCGTTCATAGTGGCCCTTATCCAGCCTATGGGCCTCGGGTACTCGACGCCATACTCTATTATCTTCCTGGCCAGCTCCCGGTCCCTAGGCGTGTAGAGGAACAGCTCGGTGGACACTATCGAGCCGCGGCCGCCGAGCTCGACGAGCAGCTCATATATCCTCAGCCCCTCCTCGACGGTTATCGGCCTCCAGCCCTGCTGCCCATCCCTCAGCGTGGTATCGGTGACGGCTATCCGGTCCGGCTCAAACCAGCGGGGAGCCCCGCCATCGAACAGTATTCGAGGAGGCTCCCCCCGGGGGAATACGTCCCGGTACAACTCCAGCCCCGCTACCTCCGTAAACCCGCACCACCCCCGATGGCGTGGCGGCGGGGCTCCAGGACGGCGGCAGGCCCCGCTCCTGCAACCCGGGGACAGAGGGCCTCAGCCGATCCACCAGCTAATAATATGCCGGTAATGGGCGCCGGACTCCTGGCCGGCGGAGATGCTTCACAGCTACTGTTTCCGCACCTCTGCTCGTGTAACCCGCACCCCTCCCAGCCTAGAACGGATCCCGAAGCGCCTAGTGCATAATGGATCCGGTATCCGGGCCAGAGAGCAGGGGGAAAGGCCAGGTTCCGCAGTTACCATGCGTTGTCGCCGAACGTTCTGAAGCCGCCCCGCCGGGATCCCTCCTAACTACTGTGTTGCTTCCAGGCCATAGGAGCTGGAGAAGCGTTCGCCAGTAAGGGGGGCCTGGGAGAAGGGCGGGGAGAGGAATGCGCGCGGAAAAGTCGGGACAATGGCGCCTTGCAGGGGCCGAGCCCTGCGCTAGATGCCTAGTAGTAGTACCATATGCTTTTGTAGTCCTCGGGGTCCTCGCCGAACACCTCCCGGAGCTTGTCTAGATACATCTTTATCGATACCATGTCGGTGTATATGTAGGGGTCCACCAGCTGGATGTTCTTCTCCCAGGGGTGCCAGAGGTAGACGCGGCGGCCGTCAGGCCTTATCATTATCAACTCGTGGTCCTGGCCGGCGCGGAGATGGTTCTTGCCGAGCCTCGGCACGTTGAACACCGGTTCCTCGGTCCGGAAGGTTCCTGGGAGGAGGCGGGCCTCCTCCTTCCTCTCCTGGAGTATCCTGGCCACCGGCACGAGGTAGTCCTTGGTCTCCCACTTGCCCTTGGGGTAGAAGGTGTAGTAGGGGTCTATCCCGGCCTTCTTGAGGGCTATTCTCAGCGCCACCGTCTCGAAGCGGCGGCTCACCCAGAAGGTGTAGACCTGCTGGTTGTACACCATTATCCCGTTGCGGCGGAGCTTGTAGACGGCCTCAGCCATCTCGGGCGTGACCTCGTAGGCGGACTCCACGTGGGTCGAGATGCTTATCACCCTCTTGCCGGGCTCGACGTAGCTGCCAAGCATCTCGGCCAGCTCCTCGGTTATCCTGAAGGGCACTGTTACGAGTATCCTCGTGCCTATCCTTATCAGCTCCACGTGGTCCAGCTCGGAGAGCCTCTTCACTATATGCTCTATAGTGGCGTCATCGAGTATCATAGAGTCGCCGCCGGTTACCAGTACATCCCTTATCTCCGGGTGCTCCGCGAACCAGTCTATCGCCTTATCTATCAGCTTCCTGGCGGGTATCCCCTGGGGGTCTAGGGCGGTCACTATCTCCCAGTTGCGCTGGCAGTAGACGCATATCTGCGGGCAGGTGTTAGCCGCCTTGAGTATAGCCACCATCGGGTAGCGGCGAGTTATCAAGGGGTGGGGGCTGGTGTCGTGCTCCCCCATGAAGTCGAAGTAGTACTCCCTGTCATCCCTATGCTCTATCATCGTCTTCACGTAGTGGAGCGGTGGGAGGACCTGCCTCCTCACCTGGTGGTCGTGGCTCCACGGGCTGTCGAGGTCGAAGAGGTGGAGGTAGTAGGGGGTTATGCCGAAGGGTACACGGTGCTCCAGGGCCTTGGTGAGCGCCTCCAGGTCCTCGCCCTCGAGGCCAAGGAGCTCTCGCAGCACCTTTATCCCGCGGCGGCCCTTGAGCGCGTTGCGGAAGTGCCAGCGGTAGTCTCTCCAATCGTCGGGCGAGCCTCCCAGCACCTGGAGTATCCTCTCGACATTCCTCCGCCTCCGCTTCACCACCTCCGGGTCGAGGCCGCTGGGGTAGCGTTTGAGGTACTCCCTAACCCTCCTGGCGAGTTCGTCGAGGTAGTTGCTCCTGGCTATGCCGGCCCTGCGGCCCTTTATCCTGGTGAAGTCTACCTGTTCCAGGCCCTCCGCGTACTTGGCGGGGTAGATGTCCGGCCTCCCGTTTATAGCCTTGAATAGGTGCTTGAACTCGTATACGAAGCCCTCGTCAACCTCCCTGGCGGCCGCTCTCCCCTCCCGGGCGAGCCTCCAGAGACAGTAGAGGGCGCTGTAGCCGGTCAGCTTCTCGTTCCTAGGCGATATTATGTTCTTGAATACGCGTATAGCGTCCCTCGCCACGGCCTCCACTAGGGGGTGGAGCTTATCCTCGCCGCTGTAGAGGCGCCACTCGAGCTGGTTTAGGTAGAGGAATAGGCTCCTCCTGGCCTCCTCGAGGCTGCTCGAGGAGGCCAATATCTCCTTTATACTGGGGTCCTCCCTCCAGAGGAACCCCTCCAGGTCTATGCTGGTGGCCGGCTTCACTACCTGGAGGGGCACGTCCGTGCTGTGTATACGGGAGTAATCGTAGTGCCCGTAGTGGCTCTGCAATATAGAGGCCAAGTTGCTCCACCCTGCAATGTTACCTGGAGGGCACCACTACCATTAATAATTTCTTCTTCTTTAATTCTAATTTAATTTCTCCTAAGGTGGATCTTCCGGGTGGAACGATGTGGACAAGCACAGCCCGCGACGAGCCGGCTCCATGGACGCGAGGGCCCCGGCGCCCTGCGCCCCGGGCCGGCGGCTATGCCGCTCCACCGGCCTTTTGAGCCTATTCGGCTGGAGAGTGCTGCTAGAGCCTGGGCCCTGAGAGCTGTGGCATACGGCATACGGGTTGAGGGCCTCAGCGTCAGCCTTGGGGGTAGGAGGGTTCTCCACCGGGTGAGCTTCGGCCTCGAGGAAGCGGGCTACCTGGTGGTACTCGGTCCCAGCGGCTCGGGGAAGACAACGCTGCTCCGCACCATAGCAGGGCTGCTGGAGCCCGATGAGGGCCGCGTGCTGGTCGGGGGCAGGGATGTGACGAGGAAGCCCCCATGGGAGAGGGGGGTCGCTCTGGTCCAGCAGGTGCCGGGGCTGCTCCCCCACCTAACGGTCGAGGAGAACATCATCCTAGCGGCCGAGACGAGGGCGGGGCTCAGCCGGAGCGAGGCCCGGGAGGAGGCCCGGCGGCTGGCGGCGATGCTGGGGATAGAGGATGTTCTCGACCGTAGGCCGGGCGGGCTCAGCGGGGGCCAGCTCCAGAGGGCCGCGATAGCGGTGGCGCTGGCTACCAGGGCAGGGGTGCTGCTGCTCGACGAGCCGCTCAGCCACCTGGACCGGCCGCTGGCTGAGCAGCTCCGCGGCGAGTTGGCGGCTATACATAGGGCAACCGGCGCCACTGTGGTGCACGTCACACATGACCAGGACGAGGCCCTGGCGCTTGCAACCCACCTCGCGGTACTCATCGAGGGGAGGATCGAGGCTTTCGGGAGATCGGTGGAGGTGTACTACCGGCCTCCCTCGGCGCGTGTGGCGAGGTTCCTAGGCCACAACGTGGTCGAGGCAGGGAGGCTCGACCCCGGCATGCAGGGCGTCTACTCCGTGCCGCCGGAGGCGGTGGCCCCGGATCCGGACGGTGCCTACAGGGGGAGGGTCCGGAGCCTCGCCAGGGAGAGGGGCAGGGTCACCGTGCTGCTGGAGACGGAGGCGGGGCTGCTGAGGGCCTACCTCCACCCCAGGGATGCAGAGCACCTGGAGCCGGGGATGGAGTTGCGCTTCAGCATAGACTGGGGCCTCGCCCACCCGCTCAGCGCCTAACAAGCGGGGGCATTATTTACACCGGGGCGCCGCTGCAGGATAAGGCGACTGCAGAGGGGCTGTGTGCCATGAATGCTGCCAGGCTCAGGCTGCTGCTACTTCTCGCAGCCCTCCTCGTATCGCTCGCAGCCCTGTACCACTACACGGTGAGCGCCAGCCGGGCCGCCGTGAGGGTCTACACAGGGTATGCGAACGGCTACTGCATGGCCTCGCTGCACGGCGTGTACTGCAGCGTCTACATAGACCTTGACAGAGCGCTGCTGCTGAGAACGGTGATCCTCAGGCTAGGGGAGACGGGCACCAACATAACGCTGCCCTGGGGAGGCATCTACATCAAGAAGGACGCCTCCATAATGATTACCCTGGGCGGCAGGGGCAGGGGCCTGCTCCAGGTGTCCCCCAGCAGAGGGCCCATCATAGAACTCGAGTTCAACGCTACCGGCCTCCTGGAGGCCCTAGAGTCCCTGCACCCGGTGCTGGTGAGGGCTTACAAGCTCCGCATACCCCCCGGCTCCCTCTCGCTCCTGGATCTCGGGGGGCTGGAGCCTAGCAGTAGGGAGAGCTACTACCTGGCGGTGGACAGCCTGGAAAAGGCCCCCCACGGGCTGCTTCACCTCAAGCTCTTCCGCGGCCAGGACACGCTGTCCTGGGAGCACCTCTCCAGGGGAGACGGCTTCCTGGCACCCCTCGGTGGGCTGCTCGTGGGAGGGGCGCCCCCCTACACCCGTGCAGTGATCCAGTACCTCTCCGAGGATAGGGAGCCGGCGGAGCTAGTGGCAAAGCTCTATGCCACCACGCCTCTCGTGCTAGGCCTCGTGGATCCTAAGGGGGGTAAAGCTGAGGCCGTAGTCCCCGTGGCGGTGGCGGGAGAGCCGTCCTAGCCGGGGGCTCCTTCTGCGTGCCTATCCGCCTGCAGGAGCCAGCCCAGGTGCCCCGACGCTAGCCCCAGGAGGATGCCCGCTACCGCGTCGAGCAGGTAGTGGTTGGCCGTGTAGAACGTGGCTAGCGCCATGACCAGCACCCAGGCCGCACCGGGGAGGCGGCGGCCGGTGAGCCTCCAGAGGTAGTAGGCGAACAGGGTTGCCACACAGACGTGCATGCTAGGCATGGCCGCGAAGGGGTTCGGGTCTACGGGCGTCCCCATCCCGAGTATAGCCTCCTGCAGCTTAAGCAGAGAATTGGGCGGCCTATTGACGCCCGGCAGCGCCACCCAGGGCGGGGCCGTGGGGTAGAGGGCGAACACCAGCGTCGCCACCGAGCTGGCGGCCAGGAAGGAGAGGAGGAGCCCGCGGAAGAGGCGGGGACGGCGGAAGAGCATGTAGAAGGAAAAGACCAGGAAGTAGAGGGGATGGAGCGCGTAGACAAGGTTAGCAGCCACGTCAAGTGCCAGGCTCCGATGGGCTGCGAAGAAGGCTGCGAGGGTTTCGCCGAAGAGCCTCCTCTCGGCATCTATGCTCGCCGTCGGGATGAAGGCCGCCGCCCCGTGCAGCCGCAGCGCTATGTCGCGGGCCGACTCGTAGCCGATGTAGACCACTATGAAGGGGATGGCGCCCGTGAGCACGCGCGACAGCAGCACCCTCCCCCTTCCGCCGCCCCCGGCCTGGAGGACACCAGCCCTGCCACCATAGCCGGCCAAGACTATCCCCGGCAGCCGCCCGCGCGCCCCTGGGCTACCCAGGAGGCCCGCTCCCCGGGATAAAGGAAGCTGGAGGGCTAGCGGCGGGCGAGCGCCGCTAGGCCGCGGGGGCCCGATAGGTCGAGGTAGCGCTGCGCCCGGCGCCAGCCTGGCCCTAGGATGCGGCGTAGCGTCGCCGCGTCCAGCACGCCCTTCTCCCTGGCGTCGAGCAGCCTCCTCGCCCTGGCGGGGCCGATGCCGGGTACCCGGAGCAGCTCCCGCAGCGGGGCGGTCCAGGGGTCCACGGGGAACCACTCGGGGTGCGCCTCGGCCAGCCTCTCCTTGAGCGGCCTGGTGGAGGGCGGCAGGTTGCCATCATCGTCGAGCAGGGGCTCGATGTCCCGCAGGGTGAAGCCGTAGCGGCTGATGAGGGTCCAGGCCTCGTAGAGCTGCCTGCTCCTCCAGGCGGGGGTCGCCCTCCTCACCCTGGCGAGTGGGGTCCCGGGCACCGGGGTGTAGGGGCTGAAGTGCATAACCCCGACACCCTCCCTGGAAAGGTTCTCCGCAAGCTGCAGTATTTCCCAGTCGCTCTCCCCCGACGCCCCGACAACGAGCTGGGTATCAACCCTACGCGGGTCCCCGGCTGCATGGGCCGCGTAGAGGAGGCGGCTGAGGAGGTCGAGGCTCCAGCTTCCCTTGCTCGGCGCTATCTCCGCCAGCCTGCTGGGCCCCGGCGCCTCCAAGTTGAGCCCCACACGGTCCGCCACCCGGAGCGCCTCCCGGACCAGCCACAGCGGAGTACCGGGCATGAGGCGGAGGTGGAGGTAGCCCCTGTAGCCCCTCCTCCTCAGCTCCCAGGCGACCGAGACGAGGTCCTCGCTAACTCTCTCCGGGTCGGCGTAGAGCCCGCTGCTGAGGAAGAGCCCGCGGACCCAGCCCCTGCGGTACGCCTCCAGGAAGACGCGGACCAGCTTACCGGGGCTCCACGCCTCCCTGGCCACGGGGACGCCGTGGGCGAAGGGGCAGTAGCGGCAGTCCATCCTGCAGCCGCTGCTCAGCAGCGTCTTGAACACCGGGCCGCCGCTGCTCCGGTAGACGGGGATCTCCACCCGCTCGTAGCGCTCAGCACCCTCGACCAGTATGCTGGGCCTGCTCCACTTCCACCACCAGGCCACGGCCCCGGCCCCCGGGGCCTGCTAGAGGGCTGTACTACCATAACTGGTGGCCGCCGGCTAGGAGGAGGGCTGAGCCAGGGCCTCGGAGAGGGCCTCGAAAAGCTTCTCGAACGCGCCGTGGGGGAGCCAGCCCATAGTGGCTATTCTAACCACCCTGTCGCGGAGCTGGCCCATGCCGCGGGCCACGCGTATCCCGCGGCGGGCCAGCTCCGAGGCCAGCGTGCCGCTCGGCACCGGGGTGTAGAACGCCGCCACCGTGTTGGCCCGGTAGCCCGGCTCCACCACGGGCTCCAGGCCGTAGCCTGGAAGCTTGCTGTAGAGGATCTCAGCCCTCTCCCGGTGGGCCTCTATCCAGGCGTCGACGCCCCTCTCCACTATGAGCGTCAAGGCCTCCCGGAGCCCGTAGAGGAGGTTGACTGCGGGCGTGTAGGGGGTCTCCCTCCTCTCGCTGTGGAAGCTATACACCTTCCAGAGGTCCAGGTAGTTAGGCGGCCTCACGCGGAGCCTCCTCATCTTCTCCAGGGCGTTGCCGGATACGGCTATGAATGAGACGCCGGGGGGCCCCGCCACAGCCTTCTGGGCCGCCGAGGCCACCGCGTCGACGATGCCGAGGGCCGGCACCCTCTCCCCGGCGAGGGCTGAGACGGCGTCGACGAGCACTAGGGCGCCGCGGTCCTTGGCAGCCTTGGCTACGCGCTCCGCGTCCCGGTAGCTGAGCCCGAGGCTGGTCTCGGTATACACCATTGCCACTGCGGCGTACCCGGCCTCATCCAGCTTCTCGATCACCTTCTCGGCCGGCACGTGGACGCCCGGCCTCTCGGCCTCCACAGTCTCGACCAGAGCCCCCCTGCGGCGCAGGGTGTCGACCAGCCTCTCGCCGAACTCCCCGTGGCTGACCACGAGAACCCTCTCGCCGGGCTCCACCAGGCTCCATGCCATAGACTCTACCGCTAGTGTGCCGCTGCCCGTGAGCACTAGAGGCTCGCCGCCCCCGTACACCCTGGCGAGCAGCTCCCGGACCTCGTCGAGCAGGCGGCGGAACTCCTCGGACCGGTGGCTGATCACCTGCCCCGCCATGGCGCGGAGGACGCGCTCGTGCATCATAACTGGGCCCGGCGTGAAGAGCAGCTCCCCGGTCACCTACTGCACCCCCTGGCCTCGGCCAGCGCTTCTAGGAGCCTCCTCACAGTCTCTATCGCGACGCGGCGCTGGGCCTCGACGGTTGAAGCGCCTATATGGGTTGTGAGTATGACCCTCGGGTGCTGGGCCAGCCTCTTCTCCGCCTCCGTCGCCGGGGGCTCGTGCTCCAGTACATCAAGCGCCGCCGTGGCCACTACCCCCTCGTTGAGGGCCCATAGCAGGGCCTCGCTATCCACCACGGCCCCCCTGCTGGTGTTTACCAGTATGGAGCCCCGCTTCATCGCCTTGAACTCCTCCCAGCTCATGAGGTGGTAGGTGTCGGGGGTCAGCGGCACGTGGAGGGTAACCACGTCCGCCTCGGCTAGGGCGCTGTGCAGGTCCTCGGCGACTCGGGCGCCCAGTTTCTCCGCGTGGCCCCTTATATCGACTACATCGTACGCTATTATGTCCATGCCTATGGCCCTCGCTATCTCGGCCACCCTCCTGCCTATCCTCCCGAACCCTACTACGGCCAGTGTCTTGCCGTAGAGCTCGACACCGACAACCTTCTTCCAGACTCCTCTGCTGGCCAGCTCCATTGACTCGCGGAGGCGGCGGGCAGCAGCTATCATGAGGGCTATGGTGAGCTCGGCGACGCTCTGGGTGGCTGCGCCTGGCGCGTTTACTACACGCACCTTCCGCTCCCTGGCAGCCTCTAGGTCCACGTTGTCGAGACCCACGCCGGCCCTAGCGACCACGAGCAGGTTCCCGGCACGCTCGAGTACCTCCCGGTCCACCCGGGTCCGGCTTCTCACGACGAGGGCCTCGTACCTGGGCACGAGGGCGAGCAGCTCCCCGCGGCTTATCCCGGGCCTGTAGTCCACCTGGGCCCCTACCGCCCGGAGTGCCTCCAGGAGGAGGTCGTCTACCGGGTCGGTTACCAGGACGCGGGCGCCCTGGAGGCAGGGGCGGAGCTTCTCGATGTAGGCTAGCTCAAGGCCGAATCCAACTGCACCACCTCCCCTCACGGGCCTTCCGGAGCTTCCTCCAGCCCGCCGGGAAGAAAACACAGCTCGCCCACGGGCTAATTTAAGGCTTAGCCCTGCCCGTGGAGGCTCAGTGTTTTCCTCAGTGTTTCCTCGAGGCTGCGGGTTGAGAAGATGGTGTAGCCTGTGTGGTACTCTCTGGGCCACTTGGCGGCTTTCTCCCGTGCCTCCCTCCAGAGTGTGAGGTGCTTCCTGGGAAGGAATACTACTGCCTCCCTGAGCCCCCTCTCCACCAGCCTCTCCACGGCCTCTGCGAGCAGGCTTGTCACCATGCTCCTCAGCTCCTGGCTCCCGAGCACCAGGTCTGGGGGTGCCTCGTAGCAGCAGGCTGGGTAATCCCCGGCCCTCTCGTAGGGCACCAGGATGAGGAGGTCTGAGAAGTAGAGCCAGGTGACGCCCCTGGGGGCCCCGCCGCCCCATAGGCCGAGGCGGCGGAGGAGCCCCCTCACCTTCCTGGAGGTGGGGCTCCTGGTGTAGGGCTTCACGTTGCTGCAGGGCGTGACCAGGGCCACCGGGCTGGGGGGCCGGTACTCCTCCCGAAGCCAGCGCCACCACTCCTGCACCGCTGGGTGAGTGTAGGCGCGCTCCCCCACCAGGCCGGGGTCCAGGCCGGAGTGGTGCCGGGGCACGAGCCGGCCAGCCTCATCCTTCCTGATGCTGAACCTGGGCCTCGAGGCCACAGTGCCCGGGATCGGGGAGGCCGGAGTGGTGCCCGGGAGGGCCTCGGCGGACATCGGGGCGCACCGGCGCGGTAATACCATTTACTGTCCTTTTAGAGCCTACAGGGCCATTCTCAGCCCTCCTCTCTATGGCTGCCATAGAACACTACCTCGACAGGCTCGATCGTAACGAGGCCCTCCCTAACAACCTTCTTCACCTCCTCCAGCACCCTTCTCACCCGCTCCTCCTCATCGACAACCTCCACCACCAGGGGAAGATCCTCAGAGAGCCTCAGCACATGGGGCGAGTGGATCACGCTATGCCTCCCATACCCGGCCAGCGCGCGGAACACTGTAGCGCCCCTCATCCCGCGGCTTCGGAAGAGCTCTAGGAGGTACATGTAGAGGGGCTTGCCCCTATAGCGATCGGACTCGCCTATATAGATCCTAAGGCGTAGCCAGCGTGCCACGCCCATACACCATGTTCGCTAGCACAGCCCCTAGGTATATACCTGCGAGCCCCAGGCCGAGGCTCAGCGCTACATAGGCCAGCGCCTGGAGCCCCTCATGCTCCCTTACCAGGGAGAAGCTCTCATACATGAACGTCGAGAAGGTTGTGAAAGCGCCCGCGAACCCCGTGGCTATTAGGAGGCGCTGGTCCCTAGTGAACACACCGTAGAGCAGCGATGCCTCGAGCACGAAGCCCAGGAGGATGGAGCCGAGCACGTTTACCGCCAGCGTGCCCACCGGGAACTCGTGGCCCGCCTGGATGGCCTTGGAGAAGAGCCACCTCGCCACAGCCCCTAGGGCTCCCCCCAGAGCCACCAGCAGGGTCTCCCGCAGCACCGCCCGGCTACCCCTGGGCCCAGCAGCCCGGGGGCCTGGAGGCATTTCACGTTGTTTACAGGATTATAGATAATGTGGGTCACCGCCGTCCTGGGAGGCTGGACCTAGCGGGGCTCGACTATAGTCGAACCGGCCCAGGATGGGGATTGGACCACCATTTATGAGAGGGGGAAGCCGAGCCCACTAGTATAAGGGTGCGAGGGAGACATGATGCTGCAGGCCGTGCTGGCGCTGAGCCTCGCCATAGTCCTCGGCGGGCTCGCGTATAGCCTGCACGCTGAGAGGAAGGAGCGTGGAAGCAGGAGGGCGGCGGACGGCTGAGCCACGCCGAGCCGAGGCCCGCTCACAGAGACCGCCGCGCGGCGGCCTCGCGGGCGGGCCAGCGAGTGCCGCCAGGAAATAGTAAAGAACAGGGTTAGGAATGAGGGGCCGCGTCTAAAAGCCTTTCACTGGATAAGGGTTTCTCCCCGGGGGGCGGGACACTGCTAGTAGGTGCCTAGGCTGAATATGGTCTCCTCGCTGCCTCCCCGTGCCTGGGCCTCGCCCAGGGAGAGGAAGCCCACGCTCGCCAGCACCGCGCCAGCCGCGGCCAGCAGCTTGGCGAGGGCGGCTGCGCCCCCAATCCTTGATATGAGGCCCTGGGCCGCCTGGTTGGCCCAGACCACGCCGCCCCAGTCGACCACACCCCCGCTGGCGGCCCTGGTCGCCGCGTCCACGCTGCTGGCGCCGGAGACTGCTAGGAGCAGCGACATGGCTAGGAGCGCCGCCGCGGCCTTGAGGGGGGTGCTGCCGGCCCTTATCCCCAGGGTCCAGAGGGCTACGACGCTCAGGGCGCTGTAGAGGAGTAGCACCGTGCCGCCGGCCTCCGCCAGGCCGTGGCCGCTGCCGTAGTAGTCCGCCAGCACCGCCGCTACCCCCAGGAGGCCCGCCATGCCTATACCGGTGTAGAGTGGCCGCCTCGACTCGGTCCCGTAGGAGAGCCAGCCCGCGGCTGTCAGCACAGCCGAGCCTGGGCCGGCGAAGGGGGCTGATAGGTAGCCTAGTGCCAGCAGGAGCCTGGAGTACGACACAGCTCTCCCCGGTCCCGGGATAAGGGGTTGGAGGCCACTAGCGGGCCTCGGGAAAGTAACACCGGGCCGGGGGTTAGGCGTAGAGCCAGCAGGCCACCCTGCGGCCGCCGCCCATGTCTATGAGAGGGGCTCCTCCTTCTCGCAGCGCGGCCGGACCCCGGGGTGCCTGTCGTAGGCTATGCAGCGGGGGCGGAACCGGCAGCCCGCCGGTATGTTCACGGCGCTGGGCACCTCGCCCTTTATCGGGATGGTGCGGAGCTTCTTCCTGTTTGCCGGGTCCGGCTCGGGTATCGCTGCCACCAGCGCCCGGGTGTAGGGGTGGAGGGGCTCCTCGATCACCTTGTCCGTCGGGCCTATCTCCACTATCCTGCCCAGGTACATTACTGCTATCCTGTCGCAGATATACCTGGCCACTGCCAGGTCGTGCGTTATGAAGAGTATCGCCGTGTTGTACCGGTTGCGGAGCTTGAGGAGCAGCTCCAGTATCTCAGCCCTTATAGACACGTCCAGCATGGAGACGGGCTCGTCCGCAACCACCAGCCTGGGCTCCAGTATGAAGGCCCTGGCTATGGCAACCCTCTGGCGCTGCCCGCCGCTGAGCTGGTGGGGATAGCGGTCCAGGAAGTCGTCGGCGGGCACGAGCTTGACCGCCTCAAGCATCTCCCTAACCTTCTTGAGCCGCGTCTCCTCGTCGCCTATACGGTGTATTATCAGGGGCTCCTCGAGCGTGTAGCGTATCGTATACCTCGGGTTGAGGCTGCTGTACGGGTCCTGCTGGACCATCTGTATCTCGCGCCTTACAGCCCGCCGTAGCCTGCCCCTGAGCTTCGTTATATCCACGTAGCCGTTCTCGAGGCTGACACCGTTCTCCTCCATTATCTTCGCCAGCCTGGGGGAGGGCTTGAAGAGTATGCGGCCCCGGGTGGCCTTCACGAGGCCCAGGAGGGCCCGGCCGGTGGTCGTCTTGCCGCAGCCGCTCTCGCCCACCAGGCAGAGGACCTCGCGCTCCGCGAGGCTGAGGGATACGCCGTCGACCGCCCTCACGTAGCGCCTGGGCCTACGCCTCAGTATGTCGGCGAGGCCGCGGCGCAGGGGGAACCAGACGTGGAGGTCCTCTACCCGGACAACCTCCTCCGGCACGGCCTCGTCGCCCCCTCTACTGCCCTGCCTCTCTAAGCTTCTCCACCGCCGTCCCGGCGAGCCAGCAGGCCACGTAGTGGCCGGGCCCGCCCGGCTCGTAGGGCATGAGCGGGGGCTCTTCCCTGCGGCACCGCTCCTCCGCCAGGGGGCATCGGGGGGCGAAGCGGCAGCCCGGCGGCGGGCGGCGGAGGTCCGGCGGCTGGCCGGGGATGTAGCGGAGCCGCTTGGGGCCGTGGAGCCTGGGGAAGGACTCTAGCAGCAGGTAGGTGTAGGGGTGGCGTGGCCGGTAGAACACATCCTCCGCGCTCCCATACTCCACGGCCTTGCCCGCGTACATTATCATTACCTTGTCTGCAAGCTCGGCTATCACGCCGAGGTCGTGGCTTATTATTATTATGCTTATGCCCTTCTCCCTCTGCAGCTTCTTCATGAGGTTGAGTATCTGGGCCTGCACAACCACGTCGAGCGCTGTTGTAGGCTCGTCGGCTATCACTATGTCGGGCTCCAGGGCTAGGGCCATCGCTATGACGACGCGCTGCTTCTGGCCCCCGCTCAGCTCGTGGGGGTAGCGGTAGAATATGGAGCGGTCCAGCCCGACGCTCTCGAGGAGCTCGTGGGCCCTCTGCCTGGCCTCCTCCTCACTGTAGCCTCCGTGGAGAGTTAGCACTTCCACTATCTGGCGGCCCACCGTGTAGACGGGCGTGAGCACGTTCATAGCGCCCTGGAATATCATGCTTATACGCTTCCAGCGTATCTTCCTACGCAGCTCCGCCTCGCTCATCCTGGTGAGCTCCTGGCCCTCGAGCTTCACGCTACCCCCGACGATGCGGCCTGGGGGAGGGACGAGCCCCAGGAGCCCCCAGGCGAGCGTGCTCTTACCGCAGCCGCTCTCGCCGGCTATCCCCAGCACCTCGCCCTTCTCGAGGTCGAATGAGACGCCGTCAACTGCCTTCACTACACCGCGGAGCGTGTAGTAGTAGACCTTCAGGTCCCGTACCTCGAGAAGCGCCATCCCCCTGGCCACCACGCTACCTCCTAAGCCTGGGGTTCAGTATCCGGTCGAGCGCACTGCCTATGAATATGAACGAGAGCCCCATGAGGGCTATTGCAAGGCCCGGCGGCACCACCCACCACCAGTAGCCGTTCAGCGCCGCGTTAGCGGCCTCAGCCTCGTGGAGTATGCGGCCCCACGTTATCTTGGACGGGTCGCCGACGCCGAGGAAGCTCAGCGAAGCCTCAGTTATTATCGCGCCGGGCACCCCGAGCGCTATAGAGGCGAAGACGTAGGGCAGTATCTGCGGCATAACGTAGAGGAAGAGTATGCGCTTCGTGCTGGCACCCAGCGCTCTCGCCGCCTCCACGTAGGGCTCCGCCCGGATCTGCAGGGACATAGACCTGGTGATTATCGACACGCCGGGCCAGCCGAACGCGACAAGCATGAAGATTATCAGCCATATGCTGGGTCTGAAGAGCGCCGCGAGCAGGATCAGCAGGGGCAGGGCCGGGAGCGAGTAGACGATGTAGGCTATCCCCATCATCACGGTGTCTACAGCGCCTCCGAAGTACCCCGCGATGGTGCCGTAGATGGCGCCCAGTATGATCGCGAGGCCGCTCGCCAGCAGGCCGACTATAAGGGCCCAGCGGGTGCCGTAGAGAAGGCCCTGCCAGAGGTCATGGCCCTGGTTGTCGGTGCCCATGAGGCCGTAGCAGGAGCCTATGACGGCGAGCTTCTCCGGCCTAAACACTATGGTGGCGTTGTAGCCCTGGAGCTTCACCACCCACCAGTAGCGGCCCTTAAGCGCAGTAGTGGAGTTGCCCTGCAGCGCGGCGGCCATGTCCTTCGCGTAGAGGGCGTCGAACAGCGACAATACTATCGAGGGGACATCCACGAAGCTGACCTGCAGCCCCATCCGCTGCAGCTCGGGCAGCACATGCCTGAGTACTAGGAGCTGGTTCTGGGTCAGCGTCCTGAAGCTCAGTACGGTGGTTAGGTTAGCGTGGCGGCTGGGAAGCCCGCTGAACACGCTGCTTACCGGCTCCCGGGAGCCCGGGGGCACGAGATAGAAGCGCTTACCATCGGGCCTCACTATCCCGAGCTCGGTCACATAGATAGGCTGGCTCGACGAATTATAGAAGACATGCGCCTTCAGAAGCACGTCGCTGGGCGGCTTAGTGCCCGTCACATCCACCGGGACCTCTATAGTCACGTTTACATACGGCATGCCCAGCTGCTTGTCAAACCCCCTGGAGGCTAGAACCTTGACCGGCTCACCACCAGTAATTATGGTACGCGTGTACTCCTCGCCCGTGAGCACCGAGGCCCAGCAGGGCGGGACAGCCTTCGGGTAGAAGCGGAAGTACTCGTAGTTATCCCAGTTCTTGATAACCTCCTCGTCGCCTATCAGCGGGAAGGCTACAGCCACGAATATGAAGACTGCGAGGAGGGCTAGCCCGAGCATCCCCAGTTTATCGCGCTTATACTCGTCCCACACGCTCTTTACGCGCTCAGCTAGCCCCATGCCGGGCCACCCCTAGCCTCGGAGCACCGCCGCTAAACCGTCTCATGGGTGCGGACACGCGGGTCGAGAAGCATGTATATGAAGTCGAGAGTATACACGAGAGCCACGAACAGTATCACGACAAGCGCTGTAGTGGCTATCAGCACGTTTACCTCGCTATTGAGCAGGGCAACCCAGTAGAGTAGCCCCATGCCGGGCCAGCCGAACACGGTCTCGGTTATAATGGCGCCGCCGAACGAGCCCACCAGGGACAGGGCGACATTAGCCACTATCGGAGGGCTGCTGGTCCTCAGCACATGGCCGTAGATGACGCGTCTCTCGGGCAGCCCCCTGGCGCGGGCCGCTATGACGAAGTCCTGCTGCATAGTCTCGAGCACTATGGTGCGCACAACATAGGCCCAGCCGCCTACACTCACGCTAACAATGGTTATCAGCGGTAGGGCCATGTAGTAGAGCCACGTCTTCAGCTCCAGGAAGAGCCTGGTGTAGAGGGGCAGGTTCTCGGGTATAGCCTGGAGAGCTGCGTAGACCTCCTTAGCCTGCGTCGGGAACCAGCCCAGGTAGAAGGAGAATATGAGGAGGAAGAGTATGCCTACCCACCAGGTGGGAAGACTCCAGGACACCATGCCGAGGATCGAGACGGTCCTATCGAGGACGCCGCCCGGCTTGCGGGCCATGTAGAGGCCCAGGAGAATACCTATTATCGACGTTATGATTGTAGCTGTTGTGAAGAGTATAACCGTGTTCTTGAGAGCTATCTTGACCTGCTCGCCTATATCCGTGGTGCCGAAGTAACGGTTCCTCGACGTGCCGAAATCGAATGTGAACACTGCCAGCAACTGCCTCTTAACATCATTGATCACGTCATGGTAGAAGGAGCCGGTTACACCGTACTGCCGCATCAGGGACTCCTTGAGCTTCTTGAGAGCCTCCTGCAGCTCTCGGGGATCCTTGTATTTCTGCTGGAGCTGCCGCGCCATAAACACGTACTGCTCCTCTACAGCGGCCTGCTTCTCCTTAACGCTGTAGACAGCGTATATGGTGGAGATGAAGACGAGCGCGACAATTAGAGTGATTGATGCATTAAGCAGTCTAGCCGCTATAAAGCGGCCGATTCCGGCCATGCTGCTGCCCAGCCCCGGGGAGGGCGTCCTGGTCTTAGCTTATAAGTTTGGGCACCAGGTGAGCCCAGAGCAGGCACGGTATCAACTATGGGCTAAAACATCGTCTAAAGCATAGCATAGGGAAAAGAGGCTAAAACAGGTATTTAGGGTAAGCAGATAACTTATTGTAAACTTAAAAACTGGTATCGTGGCGGAGGGCTACTTGCGTCTTAACGCTAGGTTGGCGCCAGCAACTATCAGTATTATTATGATTACTATTGCCGCAGCTGTGCCGGCTGATATGCCGCCAGGCTTCGTGGCTGCCGCTGTGCTGGTGGCAGCAGCACTGGTGGTCTGGGTGGGCGGTGCTGTGGTCTGGGTCGTAGTTGTAGCGGGTTTGGTAGTCTGAGTAGTTGTGGTCATGGTGGTTGTTGTAGCGGTCGGAGTCGTAGTCGTCGTAGTCGTGGCTGTCGTAGCTGTGGCTGTGGTGCCCTGGGTCGTGGTCTTCAGCGGTGCAGGGTTGTAGAACACGTTGTTGTGGGTTACCTCTAGCAGCTGCTTGGGTATGTAGCCTCTGGGCAGCGGGTAGTCCTTGAACGCCTTTAGCACCAGCTCATTGGCCGAGGGGTTGTAGCTCACCACCATGTAGGGGCCGTTGGACACCACGGCGTGGCCGTAGGTGTCTATGAACTTTGCTAGGTACTCTACCCTCTCGTCGAGGTTGAAGGGCAGGTTCAGCCCGTTGAGGTAGACCACCTTGCTGCCCTTCAGCTCTAGGGCCATCTGCTTTATCACCTTGCCGTCCTTCAGCATGTCTATGGCGCGCTCGTGAGTAGCCTCTCTCGTGGTCCAGCCGTAGTTGGTGCCGCCGGGATCCTCTACCACGGCCTTCTCCATGGCTAGCAGTAGGTGCAGTGGCACCGTGGGCCATATGTCGACCTGGCTTGCTATCAGCGCCGGGTCCACGTCGACGTAGGGGGTGTAGATGGCTACAGCTGTGTCGTTGATTATCTTTATGCCGAATATGTTGGCTAGAGCTGGGGTGACAGCGCTATCGATCTCGGGGTCGTAGTAGGGGTCGGGCTTGCCGGTCACCTTGGTGTCGTTAAACGCCCACTCGTAGTCGAAGGCCAGGCTGCCGAGGATGTCGGCTAGCGTCATCTTGCTGCCGTCGTGCCACTTGCCGAGCTTGTAGTTGAACACCACCACCGCCTTGGCCTTGCCGCCGCTCTCGATGAGGTCGCTGACGCCGGGTATGTAGGTCTTATTCTCGGCTATAGCCTCGCCGATGGTTATCCACTTGTTGGCCACGGGATCATACACCATGGCGTCCTCGGGCACGGTTATGTTGCCGATCTTCACGTCCCAGGTTGCGCGCAGCGGCGTGGGCATGCCGGTTACCGGGTGGTTGTACATGGAGAAGTCATGTATCAGGTTCCATATGACGTTGCTGTAGATGTCGTTGAAGCCTAGCACAGGGTTCCAGGCGCTCATGAAGAGGGCGCCCTGGCTCGAATACTCTAGTATGGTTAGCTTGCCGTCCACGGTACGTATTGTCCTCAGGGCCCAGGGCGTCCAGAGCCCGGATATGGCGCCGTATATGCTGTAGGTCACGCGGTTCTTGTTAACCGCGAAGTACTGGAGGCTCTGGGCTATGAATACGCGTATGGACTGCTCGAGGCCCCACTTGACCATGGCGCGTATATCGTTTATCAGCTGCTGCTTCTGGTCCGGCGTATAGGCTCCGAAGAACAGCTTCTTACCGAGTTCATAGGCCCACGGGTTGTAGAAGTACCACCAGCTGGTCACGCGGTGGTTGGGGCCGTAGCCTAGAAGCGGCGCGTAGAAGAAGGCCGCGCTGCCGCGGCCGTGCCAGTAGGCAGGCTCCTCGCCGGTTGACACCCAGCCCTCGGTGTACATGCTCCACATCACGTTGCCCAGGGTCTTGCTCGTGTCTATCGGGTTCTGGCCGTACACCACGGGGGTTACTACGCTCCTCTCCCTCTCTATCCTGTTCACCTTGATGCCGAAGTAGTCCTCTATCCACTTGGCTATCTGGCGGCCTATCTGCAGCCTCTCATCCTCGATACGTATCAGGAAGTTCACTGTCACGGGCTCCTCGTAGCCGTCGGGGTACTTGAAGTAGAGCACCTTCTTCCCGTTAACGGTCTTGTAGTACAGCTTGTAGCCGTACTGCTGGTACGTCTTGTTGAGCTCGTCTATAGCCTGGTTGAAGAGCTTGACAGCCTTCTGCACGTCGGCGGCCGCTGATATGCCCATGCTCTCGGGTATGTCCTGCACGAACCCGTAGTCGCCGTGGGTGGGCAGCAGGGCGGTGAGCATGGGGACGGCGCTGCCCTGGTAGATGCTCTGCACTATGAAGTTCCTGTCTATCAGGTACTCTAGGGCTAGCCTTATCTTCCAGTAGCCCCAGGGGTTGAACTTTATGTTGTGGTCGTTGGGCGCCACCTTGTTTATGCCTACCCAGTTGCTGCCGGTCACCTTGTCTGCGTTGAGGTAGACGAGGCCGGGTATCCTCTGCCCGGTGATGTTCCTATCCTTGAGCTGTACCACTCCAGGCTTCTTGGAGTCGTAGACGTTGGAGGCGGGGTTCAGCGCTATGTCCACGAACACTGAGCCGGAGGGTATCAGCGCGAGGTTATTCATGAGGTCCTTGGGCACGTTCTTGTAGTTGCTTAGAGGCTGGCTCCAGAGGAATACGTCGGCATCGCCCTTAGCCACCTGGATAATGCCGGCCGTCTGGTCGGTGACGCTCTTGAACACTATCTCGACCGGCGGCTGGCCCACAGGCTGGTTGGCCTGCTGAGCCGCCGCGGGGGTCAGCGAGGCGATGGTTGGCAGCAGGAAGAGGGATATGACGAAGAACGCGACAATACTTCTATGCTTCACGGCCCGCTTCACCCTTGGAGCTAACCATGTCGTTGGTGGTATAAGGCTCCCCGACTTTATAAAGATACTTGCTCGGCGGCGCTGCTAGCTATCGACGAGACTGCTTCCAGCCCGCCGGGAGGGCTCCATCGCAGGCATAGCGGGTGCTACCGGGAGCCCTGGAGGGCCTGGAGGAGCCTGGAAGGAGGGGTTGCAAAAACGGGGATCATGGATCGAGCCGCTGTGCAGAGCTCTGGAGGCTTAGAAGCGGGGCCTGTAGCCGCGGCCGCGGTAGCCGCCCTGGCGGCGCGGGGGCCTCCAGTCCTCCGGCGCCCTGGGGGTCTCCTCGGGTATCTCGTCCTCGGCTGGGAGGCTCTCGCTGTCCACGCGTCTTATACTGACGCGGCCCCCGGCGTTTAGGACGACCTGGCCCCGGTAGGCTGTGGTCCAGGCCCCGGAGATCTCGACCGTGTCGCCGGGCTTGAGGCTGCCGGCCGCGTGGCCCCAGAGGGTGAGCCTGGTGCGGCCGGTCTCGTCCCCGACGACGGCCTCACTTATGGTCCGGGGCCCCCTCCGGGTGTTCACCGTGCGGGGCGCCTCGGCCTCGAGGACGCGGACGCGGACGCTCACGTTGTTCATTCCAGGCTTGAGCTCGGATATTTTTACGATATTATTACGCTCCTCCGACATGGATACGATCTCCTCTACGCTACGGGCGCGCCTAGCGCGCTTAACGAGTGGAACGGAGCATCTCCCCTGCTTTTAAATGTAGCGGCCCCGCCGGGGGCAGGCTATATGCCATGGCTCCGGGGGCTGCGGGCCACGGGGGCTGTGGGGAGGCCGGCCTGTCCCGAGGCCCCCTGGGGCCGAGAGGGGCCGCTGCGGAGGAGGGACTAGGGAGCGGCGTCCGAGCCCCTCCGCGGCAGCTGCCTGGCTGTGAACGCGTGGGGGAGCAGCTCGCCTAGCCTCCACTCCCTCCTCTCCCCGGTAGCCGCGGAGATGGATACCACCAGCGTGTCCGGGTCCCCGAACTCGGCGAGCACCTGGCGGCAGGCGCCGCAGGGCGGGAGGGGCTCCCTGGTGTCGGCCACAATGGCCATCCTCTTCACCCTCCTGCGGCCGGCAGTCACCATGGCTGCCACCGCTACCCTCTCGGCGCAGACTGTGAGCCCGTAGCTGGCGTTCTCCACGTTAACCCCGGTGTAGACTGTGCCGTCCTCTGCCTCCACCGCAGCCGCCACGTGGACGCCGCTGTAGGGCGCGTAGCTGTTAGGCAGCACCCTCATCGCCGCCTCGATAAGCTTCTCCGCGGGGTCCCTGGCCTGGCCCACCCGGCCCCACCCCTCGAGCAAGCCCGCTGGACCCAGGGAGGGTTCAAAGACCAGCGCTGCCTCCCAGGCCACGCGAGTAGGGGCGCCGGGGTATGGTGAGCGAGGCCAGAGCTACTATAGGGCTTGAGGTGCACGTGCAGCTGACCAGCCTGAAGACCAAGCTGTTCTGTAGCTGTAGCGCCGACTACCGGGGGGCGCCGCCTAACACGCACGTCTGCCCCGTCTGCCTCGGGCTCCCAGGCGCGCTGCCGGTGGTGAACAGGAAGGCTGTGGAGAAGGCTATCCAGGTTTGCCTAGCGGTTAACGGCAGCGTTGCACGGATGCTTAGGTTCGACAGGAAGCACTACTTCTACCCGGACCTGCCGAAGAACTACCAGATAACCCAGTACCTGGAGCCCATCTGCACCGGGGGCTACGTCGAGATAGATACGCCTAAGGGGTCTAAGAGGGTGAGGCTGAGGAGGATAAACATCGAGGAGGACCCGGGCAGGATAGTCTACCCCGGCGGCAGCCCCCTCACCAGCCCCTACGTGCTCGTCGACTACAACCGGAGCGGCGTCGCGCTCCTCGAGATAGTCACGGAGCCCGACCTTGAGACGCCTGAGGAGGCGATAGCGTTCCTGGAGAAGCTGAGGAGCATACTCGAGCACCTGGGCGCCTGCGACTGCGGCCTGGAGGGAGCGATGAGGGTGGACGCAAACGTGAGCGTGGAGGGCGGCGAGAGGGTTGAGGTGAAGAACATAGGCAGCTTCCACGAGGTGAAGAGGGCCCTGGCCTACGAGATAACGAGGCAGAGGGATGTGCTGCTGAAGGGGGGGAGGGTGAGGAGGGAGACGCGGCACTGGGACCCGGTGAGGAAGGTGACCCTCCCGGCGAGGGTCAAGGAGACGGAGGAGGACTACCGCTACATGCCAGACCCGAACCTGCCGCCGGTGGCAATACCCGGGGAGCTGGTGGAGAAGCTCCGCGCCACGCTCCCGGAGCTCCCGGACGCGAGGGCCCGGAGGCTGGAGAAGCAGTACGGGCTCCGCCCGCAGGTGGCGAGGGTCCTGGTCTCCAGGAAGGTGCTCGCCGACTTCTTCGAGGACGCTGCCAGGCTGTACAGCGGAAGCTACGACAGGATGGCAAACTACCTGGTGAACGACCTGCTAAACTGGCTTAAGGACGACGACCTGGCGGGGCTGTACCGCAGGGTGAAGCCGGAGCACCTGGCGAAGGTGATGAGGCTCCTCGACAGAGGGGTGATAAGCATAAGGCAGGCGAAGGAGATGGCCGAGCACATAGCCAAGAGGGGGGCTGACCCCGAGAAGCTCGTGGACGAGCTGGGCTTCCGGAGGATAGCTGACCCGGAGAAGCTCCGGCCGGTGGTGGAGGAGGTGCTCCGTGAGAACCCTAAGGCAGTGGAGGACGCGCTGCGGAACCCTAAGGCAGTCAACTTCCTTGTAGGCATGGTTATGAGGAAGACCCGGGGCCGTGCCGACCCGGCCGTGGCCAGGCGCCTGGTGCTCGAGAGGCTTGAGGGGCTGCGGAGGGGCCGGGGCTAGAGCCCCAGCCGGACCGTCTCCACGTCTATGCTCCGGGCGTAGCGCTCGGCATCGTAGCTGAACTGGTAGGCCGCTGCCACGGGGACCACCTCGGCGGCGCCGAGCCTTTCGGCAAGCTCCCCCGCCTCGTCCACCAGCACGTCCACATCCTCCACATCGATGTAGGGCTTGGCATAGAGGTAGAAGACCAGGCCCTCGAACTCGACCAGCACCCGGGCTCTGGGGATCTCGCCCATCCTATAGTCCTCCCGGATGCGGAGCAGTCGGGCCCCCTCAAGCCCGCCGCCGAGCACGAATGCCTCGGCCACAGTCCTCACATCGGCCATGAAGCGTATTATGCTTAGCCCGCCCCGGGCCCCCTCCCCAGCGGCTTCCGGGAAGCTGTGGGCCAGGCTCTCTAGTGCCGCGGGCTCCTCTAGTACGAGGCTCACGCGTCCCACCCGAACAGAGTATTGGGGAGAATCCCTGGGAGTTCAGCCCCAGGGGGCCGTGTAGAGCCGGGTGCTACCCCGGCGCCGCCGCGACGGCTCCAAGCCCTCCTGGGGCCGGATATCCCCGTGATACCGGGATATAGCTCCCGGGGAGACGCCAGTCTCCTGAGAGAAGGAGGCTAGGCCGGGGGCCTGGAGCTGGGCTGCACCACCGGGAAGTCGACTATCTTGGCCTTGTATCTTCTACCCCTCCTCTCGACCTCCACTGTCATCCCCATGAGGGCGTGGCTCGGCTCTATGTACGCCTGGGCCAGGCTTCTCCGCAGCATCGGGCTGTAGGCGCCGCTCGTCACGTAGCCCACCTCTACATCCTCCACGTACACCTTGTCCCCCTGGCGCGGCACTACGCGGGCCTTCTTGCCCAGCTTTAGCCCCACCCTCACCCTCGAGGCGCCGCGGCGGAGGGCCTCGCGGAGCGCCGGGCAGCCGACGCACTCCTTCTTGGGCCCGGGCTGGAATACCCACCAGTAGCGGGCCTCCACGGGCGTCGTATCCTCGTCTATCTCGTGGCCGTAGAGGACGAAGCCCATCTCCATCCTCAGGCTGTCTCTAGCGCCGAGGCCGCACAGCCGCCCCTCGAGCTTGGGGAGCAACTCGGCCGCCTTGCGGAGTATCTTCTCGCCCTCCCCCGCCTCGGCTATTACCTCGAAGCCGTCCTCCCCGGTCCAGCCGCTCCTCGACACTATGAGCGCCCTGGCGCCCGCGGCCTCCAGCTCCACGTTGCGGCGGAACCGGAGGATGCGGAGGTCGAGCACCTCGCTTGGGGCGCCGAGCATCCTCATTAGCTCGGCGGCCTTGGGTCCCTGTATGGCGAATAGCACCCAGTCCATGGTATGGTCCTCCACCCTGGCCTGCGCGTTGAGCCTGCCTATCCACCCCTCAAGCCAGGCATAGATCTTCTCTATGTTGGCCGCGTTCGGCACAATAAGCCAGCCTTCAGAGCCAAGGTTGTACGTCATAACGTCGTCCCTGAAGCCTGCCCGCTCGTTGAGGAACGCCGTGGGCCCAACCATCATGCCCTCCTCTGAGGATATGTCGCGGGGCACCAGTCTGTCGAGCACCCGTATAGCATCGGGCCCGGAGAGAAGCAGCCTACCCATATGGCTGAGGTCGAAGAAGCCGACGCTAGTACGTACAGCCACATGCTCCTCGATCACGCTGGTATAGTTTATCGGTGCCTCCCAGCCGGCGAACTCGCCGAACTGAGCCCCTAGGCTCTTATGCACATCGTAGAGGGGGATGCGGCGTAGCCCGGCCAAGGCCTAGCTGCACCAGGCTCCCCGGGGGCGCCGGCTCATGATAAACCCGCTCCCCGGGGGCTGTGGTGAGGCTCGGGGAGGGGGCCACCCCCCATCTCCACGGCCCCGCGGCGGGGCCATGGCCCTTCGGGCTAGGGGGATATCCCCCAGGCGCCCTCACAGCCCGGGGCTCCCCCTAGAGGAGGGGCTAGGGGGTAATGTAGGGTGGGGGTACCGGCCGCCGATGCTAGGCCTTGGCAGCGAGGGCCCTGCCGAGGTAGAGGACCCGGCCGCGGCGCGTGTCAAGGTAGTAGCGCAGCACGAGCTTACCCGGGGCCTGGGCGTGCCTCGGCCTAGCCGAGTCGGCCTCAACCTCAACTATCTCGTCGGCGACGCTTGGTATCGCCTCCTCCTCTAGGCCCATGCAGTCGAGCCCGGCGAGGACGGGGCAGAGGCGGCGGCTCCACCAGCCAATCGGGGCTGCGACCCAGCCGAGGCCGTGAGCGTATGCGACGGCGCGGGCTAGCTCCCCCACGAGGCCGAGGGCGCGGCTCGGGGAGGCAACCTGCTCGGGGCTGGGTAGTATGAGGCCCAGGCCGCCACGGTGGTGTATCAAGGTTCTCCGGCCCTCACGGGGTCGTTCTACTATCCCAGCTTTTGGCCTGTATTAAGCGTTAGGCCCACCCCCGTCCCACGTGGAGGCGGTAGCCAGAAAAGGCCAGACCCGGCCCGCTGCCAATGAGATCTTGGGGTCGCGGGGAGGGCAGCCGGGTCGTCTAGCGGCCAAGGATGCGGGGCTTTGGCCCCCGTGACCGGGGTTCGAATCCCCGCCCGGCTACCAGTCAACCCGGCTGCGGGGGCCCCCTCCTACTCCACAGCTCCTCTATGATCCTCGCCACACCCTCCATGGTGTACTCTTCGGGGTAGGGCGGCGCCGGGAATCCGAGCTCTATAAGCCTCCTGGCTGTGGTGGGGCCTATCGCGATCGGGGTGAAGCCTGGGCTCCGGGGCCTCGGGTAGTGGCGGGCAAACACCTCGGCCACGCTCGGGCTGGTGAAAACCACGTAGTCGAACCGATCGGCCACGCTTGCCGCCGCGCCGGCCAGGGGGTCCAACGCAACCGGCCTGTAGAGGGGCACCTCGACGACGCGGACACCGCTCCTCTTCAGCAGCTCCGCCAGCTCTGGCACCGCCCTCTCCGAGCGGGGGAGGAGGACGCAGCCTGGCCTCCGCCCCGCCAGCTCCCGGGCCAGTGCCGCCCCTCGGTACTCCCTCGGCACGTGGTCTACGCGAAGCCCCAAGGCTTCGAGGGCCCTCTTCGTCCTGGGGCCCACGGCTGCTACGCGGATACTGCCCTCCCTCTGGAGCCTCTGCAGCTCCCCGGCTAGGCTCTCGAGGAGGAAGGGGGCCCTTGGGCTTGTGAATGCTACCCAGTCGCAGCTGCCGAGCAGGCTCCGTATCTTCTCCGCCGCGCCCGGCAGGGGCTCTAGATCCACGACGGGTATGTGGGCTACAATGGCTACCTCGGCTAGGCGCCCCGGCTCAGAGCCAGGCGGGCGAAGGAGAAGGACGTAGGGCTTTCTCCTCAGCTCAGCTTCCAAAGCCGCTCCCTCAGCTTCACCGTGGGGCCGAAAACTATGACCGCGGGGGGCTGGATCCCGGCCCTCCTGGCTTTCTCGGCTATGTCGCGGAGCCTCCCGGTGACGACGCGCTGCCTGGGAGTGCTTGCATTCTCTACAACTGCCACCGGGAGGTCCGGGTCTATGCCGCCCTCCAGCATCTCCTCCACTATCTTCTCCAGCGTGCCGACACCCATCAGTACCACTAGCGTGTCGACGCTCTTCATTATATCGGCGTACCGCACCATTCTCCTAGGCTTGCCGGGGGCCTCCTTCCCGGTGGCCACTGCGAAGCTTGAGGCGAGCCCCCTGCTTGTTACCGGTATCCCAGCATAGGCTGCGCCTGCTATGGCGCTGGTGACGCCTGGCACCACCTCGCACTCGACCCCGTGGCTGCGGAGGTAGATGCACTCCTCCTCGCCGCGGCCGAAAACGTAGGGGTCGCCGCCGTGCAGCCTCACAACAGTCTTGCCCTCGCAGGCCTTCTTGAGGAGCAGCCTGTTTATCTCCTCCTGGGTCATGGCGTGGGCTCCGGGCTTCTTGCCGGCGTAGACCAGCTCCGCCCCGGGCTTGGTGTGGTCAAGCAGCTCCCTCGGCACCAGCCGGTCGTACACTACAACATCCGCCTGCTCTATGAGGCGTAGGCCCTTGACGGTTATGAGCTCCGGGTCTCCCGGCCCCGCTCCCACTATGTAGACGCTGCCGCAGCCCGGCACGGCCCGCCAGCCCCCGGTGGCTGTAAGGGCCTACAGTGCTATGCCGGCCGCCGCGGCCCGGGCGCGGAGTTCCAGCGCCGCGTCCACGCCCAGCTGGGCCGGCCTCTCCGGGTCGCCCTTCAGCTCCACGTCGACCCTCTTACTCCCGTCCGGAGACGCTGCCGCAGCGTGGATGCGCAGGCTGCCGCCCTCGACCCAGGCGTAAGCTCCGATGGGGGTATGGCAGCCCCCGCCGGCGTAGGCTAGGAATGCCCTCTCAGCCCTCGCCTGGATCATCGTCTCTCTGTGGCTCGAGTCCTCCAGGAGCGGGAGCAGGTCGCCGCGGCTGTAAAGCGTGTAGACCCCCACTATGCCCTGGCCGGGCGCCGGGGGCAGCACGTCGGGAGGTATACGCCAGTACTCGACCTCCATCCCGAGCCTCTGAAGCCCCGCCTCCGCCAGGACTATAGCGTCGTAGAGACCCTCCCGGAGCTTCCTAAGCCTCGTGTCTACATTCCCCCTCAGGGGCTTGTAGACTAGGTCGCTGCGGAGCCTCCGGAGCATCGCCACTCTGCGGGCGCTGGAAGAGCCTACCACCGCACCGGACGGGAGGTCCCAGAGTGTCTTCGCCCCCTCCCGGGTGACTAGCACGTCGAAGGGCGAGGCCCTCGGAGGAGTCATAGCCAGTACTAGGCCGGGGCTGACCTCGCTGGGCACGTCCTTGAGGCTGTGCACCGCTACATCGGCCCGGCCCTCCAGCACTGCCAGGTTGACCTCCCTCTCGAAGAGCCCCTTGCCGCCTATCTCGGTGAAAGGCTTATCCTGGTGCACATCGCCCCTGGTCCTCACTATCACGAGTTCAAAGTCTACTTGAGGGTGCTTCTTCCTAATCTCCTCCAGCGCTAGCCTGGTCTGGGCTAGGCTTAGCTTGCTCCCCCGGGTGGCGACGCGTATCTTCATTGCTCCCCGAGCCTCTTGAACGCCTCCTCCAGCGCCTCTATGGTCTCGTCCACTACCTCGCGTGTGTGAGCGGCGCTGGTGAACACTGCCTCCATCTGGCTAGGCGCTATGAAGACGCCGCGGCGGAGCAGCTCCTCGTGGAGCCTGGCGTACAGCTCCCTGTTGCTCCTGGCCGCGTCCTCCGGGGAGGATACATCCCCGTCCACAAAGAATACCTGGAACATGTTCTCCACGTGGTTCACGGTAGCCTTTACGCTGTAGCGGCTTATGAGGTCCTCTAGGGCCTTCACCAGCCTGGAGGCGGCCTCGCGCGCGACGCGGTAGGGCTCGCCTGTCTCTAACACCTCTATCGTGGCAAGCCCCGCGGCCATGGTAACCGGGTGGGCGTTGAAGGTGCCAGCGTTGAAGACCCTGCCGCTGGGGGTCAGCTTCTCCATTATCTCCCTGGGCCCAGCCACAACCCCTATCGGGAAGCCTCCCCCAACTATCTTGCCCAGGGTGGTGAGGTCTCCCCGGACGCCATAGTACTCTTGGGCGCCTCCGAGGCCTAAGCGGAACCCGGTTATCACCTCATCCATTATCAGGAGCGCACCGTACCTATCGGCCAGCTCGCGTAGCCCCTTGAGGAACCCGGGCTTGGGCGGGATCACGCCAGCGTTGCCCGCGACCGGCTCCACTATTATAGCTGCCACTTGGTCCCCATACTGCCTCATTATCCTCTCAACGCTCTCCAGGTCGTTGTACCTGGCCACTAGGGTGAGCCGGGCCACCTCCTCGGGGACCCCTAGGCTCGTGGGCACCCCGTACTCCGCTGCCGCGCTCCCAGCCCCCACAAGCACCGAGTCATGGGCGCCGTGGTAGCATCCGTTAAACTTCACTATGTACTTGCGCCCGGTGTAGCCCCTGGCAAGCCTTATGGCGGTCATAGTAGCCTCTGTCCCTGTGTTGACAAAGCGCACCATGCCACCGGGGTGGTAGTAGCGGAGTATCTTCTTCGCAAGGGCAACCTCAAGCTCCGTAGGAGTGCCGTAGAGCCAGCCCTTCTCCAGCTGCTCCCGGACCGCCTCCAGGACGCGGGGATGCCGGTGGCCGAGGAACAGGGGGCCGTAGGCCAGCACGTAGTCGATAAGCCTCTCCCCGTCAACAGTGTAGATGTAGGGTCCCTCGGCGCGGCTCACGTAGAAGGGGTAGGGCTTCACGGCGGCCCGGACGGGGCTGTTCACGCCGCCCGGGAAGAGGCCCAGCGCCTCCTCGTAGAGGCTTCTGCTCCGCTCGCCCGGCAAGGACTATGCACACCCTCCGACCAGCCGGATACACGCGCTAAAGCATGTATAATTTAGACGTTGACCCGGAGACGCCCAGGCTCCTCGGACGGCTCTGGGATAATTCGTGGAGGCCGTCGCGCCCCCGGGAGGCAGCTTCACAGCCCCTAGGCCCGGGCCATGGCAGCCTCCCGGGCACCCCGGGGAGCCTCTAGGGGCCTAGGGGCTCCAGCCCCGTGACCCACAGCTCATCCAGCCAGCCCGGCCAGGGGCAGAATATGCAGGGGCTGGAGCCCCTTCTAAAACCTGGGCGAGGCTGGCGGGGCTACTTCTCCTTCTTCTTCTTGGCGCCGCCTCCTCCACCCTTGCCCTTGGGCTCTATGAACTCCTTGAAGTACCAGCCGTGAACCCTTTTTATGTGCTCCAGCAGCGCCTTCCTTCTGTACATGCCCTTGCCACAGACTGGGCACGCCCTAGCGCCCGCCATGACTATGCCTCCCCTGCATCCGAGGGCCTGTCTGCAGGGCGCCTCTGGGGGTTAAGGCTGGTTCCCCTGGGCTGCGGCGAGGAGGGCTCTACGCGTCCTCTCCAGCAGGTTGGGCGGGGCAGCGGCCAGGAAGGGTGCCATGTACTTGTACTTTGCGGCTTCTAGGAGGACCTCTCTGCCGCCGCCTGCCTCGAGGTAGCCGGAGGCTATCATGGCGGCTCTCTCGGGGCCGCTCCGCGGCGCGTATATGAGGGAGTAGTATGACGCCATGGCTATGTCCCAGGCTGCTTCCCCGATGCCCCTCAGCCCCCGGGCCTGCTCCAGGTCCACTAGGTACAGGTTCTCGCCGTCGTAGACGAAGTTGCCTGGATTAGCGTCCCAGAGGGCCACCCCGCTACGGTGTAGCCTTGCCAGGAGCCTTCCGGCCTCCCGGTAGGGCTCTGGTGCAGGGTCCCTCTGGAGCAGGGCTATGAGGTCGCTGCCCTCTATGTAGCTGTAGGCTGCTAGTCTGCGCCTCGGGTCAACTAGGAGGGGGTGGGGCACGTGGAAGCCCTTCTCGGCCAGCAGCCTGTTGTAGTAGTACTCGGCGTCGAGCCGGGCGAGGGGCCTGAGCCTAGGCTTCGGGAGCGGGAGGGAGGCGACAGATGCCACGATCCACTTGACCGCGCTCAAGTCTATATAGCGCTTGACCACTGCTGGCTTGAAGTCTCCTGTTCCTAGCACTAACACGCTTCTAACAATGCTCTTCCGGCGGAGCTTTAGGCTGTCTAGGAGCCTCTTCACCCCGGTTATCGCGTATAGCTGGTCCTCGAAGCTAACCAGCTTCGTAGCGAGCCTCGCCGAGTCCAGCCTGGCCAGGAGGAGGGGGTCGCTCGTGAGCGGGTGGGGCTTCTGGCCTATGCTCTCCATGAGGAGGCTCTGGGGCAGGGCCCTGAGGAGGGGGAGAAAGGCTTGCTGGGCGAAGCTTCCCAGCACCCCTATAGCCCTAGCAGCCTCGCCTAGCCTGTTGATGAGGGGGTGACTCTTCCCCTTCGAGGCTATGAGCTTTGCCGGGATCCAGCGGCTATGGGTGTCCACGCCGGCCAGGACGGTCTCCCGGAGGAGGCGGCGGAGCCAGGAGTAGTAGCTGCTACGCTGAAGCGCGGCCGAGTAGGCTATCCGGAGCCAGGGGTAGATGCGCTGAAGCCTAGACATGCGGGCTACAGCGGGGTATATGTCGGCCACGTAGAGCCTCTCGAAGCTCCTGGCCAGGAGCCTCCGGAGCCTCCCAGCCTCCTCGCCGAAGACCCGGCCGAGGTACTTTGAGACTAGGAGCCGGTAGGCCTCCACATCGCCCTCGATGCCGGCTGGCTCTAGGAGGAGCAGGGAGGCCAGCAGCTCGCCGAGGAGGGACTCCTCTACATCCGCCTCAACCACGTCCAGGCCTATGGAGGCCTCCACCCAGCCCGCGCCGCCCATGACGCAGCTCCGGCCCCGGCTGACCCCCAGGGTAAGGCGGAGGCCAGGCAGCTCGTAGATGATCCTCGTCAACTGCTCGCAGCCGCTCTCTTGCAATCCCCGACCCCTCGATAGGCCCCCCCGGGGCCACCGAGGCTCCATGGCGCCACGAGCCCTCTTATGCAGCTTCCTCCCAGGAGGAGCCGGGCATAGCCCTGGAGGGCTGCGCCCGGGATGAGCGGCTTCTGCATCTACTACGACCCCGTGTTCAAGCTCCACGAGCCCCCCTACGGCTACCACATGGAGGCGCCGGAGAGGCTGGACCAGGCGGTGGAGGGGCTTGTAGAGTCCGGCATCTGGAGCCTGGCGGAGCATAGGACGCCGCCCCGCCGCAGGGGCCTATATGTGTTCAGGGAGGTTCACAGCCCAGACTACATAACGGCTGTGCTAGAGCTCGCCATGCGGGGCGGCGGCTACCTGGACCCCGACACCTACGTGTCCCCGGGCACGCCCCTCGCCGCCGAGGCCTATGCAGCCGCTGTACTTGACGCGGCGGAGAGCCTGCTGAGGGGCGAGTGCAGGGTGGCCCTGGTGCTCGGCAGGCCCCCGGGCCATCATGCGGGGTTCTTCGGGCGGGCTATGGGGGCTCCCACCCTGGGCTTCTGCATATTCAATGTATCAGCGCTAGCGGCTCTCACGCTCCACCGGCTCGGCTACCAGCCCCTAGTAGTGGATATAGACCTCCACCATGGCAACGGTACCCAGGACATACTCTACGACAAGCCCGTGTACCATATAGACTTGCATCAGGACCCCTCCACTATATACCCGGGCAGCGGCTGGCCCTGGCAGACCGGAGAAGGCGAGGGAAGGGGAACCAAGCTAAACCTGCCCCTGCCGCCGGGAACCGGGGACGACGCGTACCTTGAGGCCCTGGACGCGCTGCTGGCGCTCTACCTGGAGCGCGCCACGGCGCCCGATATAGTAGTGGTTGACGCCGGGCTGGACGCCTACTGGGACGACGAGCTGGGCTCGCTCCGGCTCACCACCGCCGGCTACCACGCCCTGGGCAGAAGGCTCGCCGGGCTGGGGGCCCCGGTGCTCCTCGTCCTCGAGGGAGGCTACTCCGCCGGGCTGCGCCGCGGCCTCCCCGCGCTCCTAGCGGGGCTAGCCGGCTGGGCCAACCCATTCCCCGAGAAGCCTACCACCACGGACCGGGCGGCGAGGAAGCAGGTAAAAGACTACCTGGGGGAGCTGGTGGAGAAGCTGGCAGCCGGCTAGAAGCCTCTCTTCAGGCTCCGCTACTCTCTCAACAGCTCGTGGAGCATCCCGAGCCCAGCAAGCGTGAGTATGGTGTCCATTATATCCCGCGCCGATATTATCCCGATAGGCTTACCCTCGTCATCGACGACCGGCAGGTGGCGGACGTTAGCGTCACGCATCTTCTTTATGACATCAACTATGTCCTCGTCGGGCTTAACGGCTATAGGGTCCTCTGTCATTATCTCCCAGGCCTGCTTAGTGTTAGGGTCCCAGCCCTCCGAGCAGGCAAATACTATGTCTCTCTCGGTGACTATGCCTCGGAGCTTGCCCTCCTCGTCGACGACCAGAACGCTGCCGATACGATTCTTCCTCATAAGCTGGGCCACGTCCCTAATGCTGGTGTTGAGGCCTACTGTAACCGGCTGCTCGGTCATAATGTCCTGCGCGCGTAGGGGGA
The DNA here is from genome assembly GCF_001462395.1 of Pyrodictium occultum. Classification (NCBI taxonomy): domain Archaea; kingdom Thermoproteati; phylum Thermoproteota; class Thermoprotei; order Desulfurococcales; family Pyrodictiaceae; genus Pyrodictium; species Pyrodictium occultum. The sequence goes on along the minus strand of NZ_LNTB01000001.1, from coordinate 781,260 downwards.
CTCTCCTACGGCGGAAGAGGAGGACCACGCTACATCTCCATAACCTATGTAGAACGGATTGGGAATATAAAAGGCATGCACCAGCGCGGCGGGTCTGTGCCGCTGCAGGGGCCTAGGCGGAGGCCTGCCGGCCTAGTAGGGGGTTATGAAGTCCTCGGGCTTCGGCGGCTCCGGAGGCAGGCCTTTCCTCTCGCGTATCTTCCTAACGACATCCATCAGCATGTTGTCGGGTAGTGGCGCCCAGCGGCTGAACTCGGTGCCCCAGAAGGCCCTGCCCTGGGTGGCGCTCCTAAGCTCTGCCGCTAGGTCGAAGCTCTCTGCCACGGGTATCTCCGCCAGGACCCTCATCATTACGCCGTACTCCTTCATGTCCAGTATCTTGCCGCGCTTCCTCGATATGACCGCTATCACGTTGCTCACATACTCCTGCGGCACGCGTATGTCGAGCTTCTGCAGGGGCTCCAGCAGCGTCGGCTTAGCGGTCAGCATGCCCGCGTAGATGGCGTTGCGCACTGCCGGGTAGATCTGCGCGGGGCCGCGGTGAGCAGGGTCCTCGTGGATCACGGCGTCGTGGAGCACTACCTTGACGCCCCTGACCGGCTCCTTGGCCAGCGGGCCCTCCTTCATTGCCAGGCGGAAGCCCTGGATTATGGTGTCCTTCACCTCGCGGAGGTGCTGTATACCGGTGGTCCTGTCGACGAACACGTTGATGTTCTCGTCGATAGCCCATATCCTCTTGGCCTCGTCGTAGTCCCAGCCGGCCTTCTCCTTGAGTATCTTGGCTCTCTCATAGACGTCCTGGTCCTCGGTTACCTCGCCGTTGTGTATAAGCTTTATGGTCTCCTCGTTGAGAGGCTCAACACTTATGTAGAGCTTGTTGTGCTTGTTGGGGCTCTTGCCCTCGAACACCTGGCTCTTAGCCCTCACGGTCTCGCGGTACACGACTATCGGCGGGCTGGTCTTCACCTCTATGCCGAAGGTCTCCTTGAGCCACCAGGTGGCTATCTCTATGTGGAGCGGGCCCATACCGCTGAGGAGGTACTCGCCGGTCTCCTGGTTGATCTTAACCTGTATAGTCGGGTCCTCTATGCTCAGCTTGTAGAGGGCGTCTATGAGCTTCGGCAGGTCCTTGGGGTTCTTGGGCTCGATGGCAACCGTCACCACGGGCTCGGAGACGTAGTGGAGCTTCTCGAACGGCGGCACCTTGTCCTTGAGGCTTGTCGCTACAGCCGTCTCGCCGGCCCTGGCGTCCTCGAGGCCGAGCGCTGCAGCTATGTTGCCGGCAGGTATCTCATCCACAACCTCGCGGTCGGGGCCCATGTAGATGCTTACCTGCAGCACCTTGGCGTTCTTCCTAGCGTTCACAAGCCATACCTCATCGCCCTGGTGGAGGGTGCCGCTGAATATGCGGCCGGTAGCCACGAGGCGGCGTATCTTCGGGTCGACCCTCATGAACGAGATGGCGTACACTAGGGGCCCGTTGGGGTCAGCCTCTAGCATAGCCTTGCCAACTTCACTGTTTATGTCGCCCTTCCAGATCTTGGGGATACGGTACCTCTGGGCCTCCCTAGGGTTGGGTATGAACTTCACGACAGCGTCCAGGAGTGCTTCGTGGAGGGGGGCCACCTTGGTGGCGAACTCCTCCACTGCCTCCTTGCCACGCTTGTAGGCCTCTATGATGTCGCTGAACTTTATGCCGCGCTTCTGGGCGAGAGGTATGCTTATGCCCCACTTGTCCCTCGCGCTGCCGAATATCACCATGCCGCTGGCAGGGTCTAGCTGCCACTTCTTCTTGAACTCCGGGTCAGCGTAGAGGCTGATCAGGTGGTTTACCTCCTTTATTATCTCTACGAAGCGCTGCTGTATCTGCTGGGGGGTGTACTTAAGCTCCTTGATCAGCCTGTCGACCTTGTTTATGAAGAGTATGGGGCGTACACGCTCCTCAAGGCTCTGGCGCAGCACGGTCTCCGTCTGGGGCATCACGCCCTCGACAGCGTCTACAACCACCACGGAGCCGTCCATCATGCGGAGGCTCCTTGTCACGTGGCCGGAGAAGTCCACGTGGCCCGGCGTGTCTACCAGGTTTATCACGTAGGGCTTGCCCTGGTACTCGTGGTAGAGGCTTATGTTGGCGGACTTCACGGTTATACCGCGCTGCTGCTCCACCTTCAGGTAGTCGAGCGCAAGGGCCTCGCCGGCGATACGCTGCGAGATTATACCCGCGGCTGCGAGCAGCGAGTCGCTAGTAGTAGTCTTGCCATGGTCCACGTGGGCCACGATACCTATATTTCTGATCTGCTCAATGTTTCTCATTATCCTCAGTATCTCGTCTACATGCTTTACTCGCATAGCCTACCCTACCCGGGGCTGGGGACCCGGCGGTCTCCGGGTTATAAGTACACTCTGAGGCCTCTTCCCTCAGGGGCTCCGGCCCTCACCCCCTTCCTTGCCCCTCCCCGGGGGCTTGTAGGGGGCATGTATCACCCTGTAGACGCGCTGGGCCCTCTCATAGCCCAGGATCCTCTCGAGCTCGACCACAGAGGCCCTGCATATTGCCTCTATGCTGCCGAGCCTCTCGAGCAGCTTCTCCGCCAGCCTTGGGCCCACACCGGGGAGGCTCTGGACCACGTAGAGCTGCTGCATCCACAGCTTCTCCAGCCTAGGCTTCCTGTGCACCACTACGCTCCGCTTGCTCCCGTACTGCTCGCGGCAGGCTATACTGTATATCATCCTAGCCGTCTCACGCTGGTTGGCGCTCCAGAGGACTCGTACCCCGTGCTCTATGGATAGCGAGGCTAGCGCCATCCTGGCCTGCATGCCCCTGGTGGTGTACTCCTCGATCTTCCCGGGGTCGCCCTCAACTATGAGGACGGGTATCTCGTAGTGCTCGCTCAGCCTCCTAGCCTGGTCGAATAGCCTGCCGTCGAAGAGGCTTTCGGCCAGGTCACGCACCGTCTTCCTCTCTATGGCCACGCGGTCCGACACTATATAGTCCCCGACCCCGGCCATAGTGTAGACCACGGCCGCGCCTAGCTCGGCTAGGGCCTCTGGGACCCCGCTGCCCCGCTCCCTCTCATCCACGTACACCCTCGGCCTCCTGCACTCGGCCGACAATCCCCCGGCTCGCCGGCTTGCAGGGCCCTGGGTGTGGAGTGCACTAGAGGCTGACGCCGGCCCCCGGGTGATGAGAGTCCGGCGCTCCGAACTCCTCCTCGTCCAGGGGGTGCAGGGCGCTCCCCCTCTGGGCCACTGTTTTAGCCCCGTACGCCCCTGCTATTCCAGCGGGGACTCCGAAGCCTGCGGAAGGATGGGGTGAGATTCGTTGGCGAAGACCAGCGGTAGGAAGAAGGAGCCCGTGGGCGGCACCAAGAAGGAGCTCGTTATAGTATCCAGGCCGGCTGTGACAAGGGAGCAGATTGAGAGGGACGAGAGGAAGAGGAAGCTACTCCTAGTGCTCAAGGCTATGGAGGATCAGGGGGGTATATATGAGAGGAGCCTGGCGCACCTCGTATACTGGCTCCAGAACGAGAAGGGGATAAACCTGGGCTATAACTTCTTCATGGTAGGCGACGTGCCTACCTCCAAGGAGTTGCACGAGGACATCATAGCTCTGCTCTACGTGGGCTTCGCGGAGACCGATCCCAGGACGAAGAAGCTGAGGCTAACCAATGACGGCAAGGAGTTTCTGGAGAAGAAGGGTGTAGACCCCGAGTTCTACGAGAAGCTCCGGGCGGCCGTGGAGGAGCTAAAGCCCAAGATAGCGGCGCTTGACGCGCAGATAGAGCTGACCACTGTGCTCTCCAGGCCCAGGGCACCTAGGAGGCGTAGGCTCTTCTAACCACCCCAGGGCTTTTCTACGGGGCAGCCCAGGGACCTCAGCTAAGCACACACCATATAGCCCGCGGCCCCCCCCCGGGCCCCTACCCGTGGCAGCGGGGGTCAGGGCCCCGGCAACGCCGCCGTGGCGGCGGGCCCATGGGGTGAGCCGGGTGACGGATTGCACGCCGCCACAGCATTCCTCTCCATTTACCCGCCTCCTCCGCGGCGCCTCAGCCTCGCTATGAAGAAGCCCTGCGTGCCGTGGAGGTGGGGTAGGAGCCTGCGCACCTGACTCCGGAAAGCGTAGGGACTGTAGCCCGGGGCTCCGGGGATCGGCGGCTCCTCCAGCTCGATACCCGCCTCGAGGGCTGCTATGTGCTCCTCGCCCTCGAATGGGAGTACACTACAGACAGCATACACCACGTATTCTGGGCCGAGGCTTAGCGCCCTCTGCAGCATCTCCCTTTGTATCCGGGGGAACCTCTGGACCCATGAGAGATCCTCGAGATGCATCTTTATCGCCGGGTCCTTGCCGACGGCTCCGCTGCTAGTGCACGGCGCGTCGAGGATTATCTTGCCCGGGGGGAGCCTCAGCGCCATGAAGCGCGAGTCTGCGTGAAGCAGCTCAACCCTGGACATGTCTACCCCGTAGAGGTGGAGAAGCCTTCTCGTTCTCTTCAGCCTCTCCCAGGAAACGTCTACCGCTATTATCCTGGCGCGGTTGCCGGTTAGCTGCATTATGAGGGAGTCCTTGACCCCAGGGGCGGCTGCCATGTCCAGTATCACGTCCCCCGGCTCCGGCTCGAGGGCTTCAACCACGAGGGCAGACGCCTTGTCCTGGAAGACTATCTCGCCCCTCCACATCTCCTCCAGGTGGTGGAGGGGCTCGCTGAAGTCCACCACTTCGAGCATGTAGGGGAGGTCGGGGTCCCTGCGTACAATCACGCCCTTATCCAGGAGCCGCTGAGCCACGATATCCACGTCGGTCTTGAGCGTGTTCACCCTTATCCACCACTTCTCCGTGTTGAGCGCGGCTAGGAGCCTCTCGGTCTCACTCCTGCCCAGCAGCTCAAGGAATATCTCTACGAACCAGCGTGGGTAGGAGTACTTGACTGAGAGGCGGAGGGCCTCATCCTCCACGCGCTCTAGAAGCTCCTCGACGCTCTCCACCTGCCGGGGTAGGCTCTTGGACAGCTTCCGCCGGAGCCTCTCAACGCTCTCCACGTAGCCAGCTAGATGCTCGGACTCTAAGCCCCGGAGGAGGAGCCAGAGCCTGGCCATTCTCCTCGCGCTGCCCCGGCTGCCGTAGATCTTCTGCTCCGCGTACCGGAGGAGGTAGTAGTCCGACACTATGTCGTGGGAAACCCTGTAGAGCACGCGTGGAGGCACATAGCGGGCCGCCTTCCGGAGCTCTCTTATGGCCTCCTGGTACGCCTTATCATGGCTCACATGCCTCGTCATAACCGTATGCAGCACCTTGGCGCTAAAGTCTATAATCGCCCTGGCCACCTTGTCCATAATGCATCACGCCGCCTGCCAGACCCTGCCAGCACATCCAGGACGCCGGCCCTGGAGGAGCCCGCGGAGGAGAGAAGGACCCCTAATCTGGCCTGCCACCCCCTCCGAGGGGCCGCGCACCACGCGGGCCGTGATGATAGGTGGGCTTACCAGAGCCCCTCGGAGGGGGTGAAGAGTGTGGCCGTAACTGAGCCTCCCCGGCCCCTAGTTTCTGGCACTACTGCCCTCGAGATAGTCTAGGAGGGACCGCCTCCTGCCTTGAGCGGTGCTAGTCTGGCTCTTGGCCCTATACCAGCCCGGCGCTACCCGGCGGAGCGTGGACCAGGAGCGCCTCACGAACCATGGCGGCTGGCTGGGGCTCCGACGGTAGGCCTCCCTTATCCACTCAAGGGTCTCCGGGTCAGTGGGGTAGCCGGAGCCCCTCACCCCGTAGAGGCGGCGGAGCCTCTCAATCTCCTCGTCGCGGGCCACCTTGGCTACTATGCTGGCCGCCGACACCGCTGGGTACTTTGCGTCGGCGCGGGGCTCTGCAACTATCGGGGCTCCCAGCCCCGTGAGCCTTCTTATCTCGCTAACCATCTTGTCCACCGGGCCGACGGCGTCAAGGTAGACCGCGTCAACCCTGCCCAGCACGCTCCGGACCCGGCCGAGTATGTAGGCTATGGTCTCCAGCTCCAGCCTGTTGAGGTTAACCATGTCTATGAGGGCTGGCGGGAGCTTGACCACGACCACGTACTTGGCTAGCCTCAGTATCTCGGGGAGCAGGCGGCGCCGCTGCACCGGCGAGAGCTCCTTGCTGTCCCTAACGCCTAGCTCCGCTAGCCTCTCCAGAGAAGCCTCGTCCACCACAACCCCTGCAACCACCATGGGGCCTATGACTGGGCCCCGGCCGGCCTCGTCCACCCCGGCTATGAGCCTGCCCCTGGGGCTTCTCCTCCCCAGTGCTGTACCACCTCCCAGCGCTAGCCGCAGGGATAGCCGTAGCGGCTGCCGTACGCGATGCATGCAGCCTCCTCCGGGTCCACGAGGAGGACCCGGGAGAGCGAGTAGCCGCGGGCAGCCAGCACTCGCCTTATCACCTCCTCCGCCTCCCTAGCCTCGGGCCAGCATTCCTCGTCGCGCAGCAGGAGGCGGCAGCCGAGAAGCACGCGGGAGCCCTGCCGCCCGCCCACTATCGCCACAGTCTTCACCGCGCCGGTCTTCATATAGTCCAGCCTCCTCCCCGCCTCTGCGAGGAGCCCGCAGATGCTGGACGGCTGCAGCCTCCTACCCCGAGCCACGTGCTCGTATAGATGAAGGATGCAGCCGCCGAGGAGCCCCAGCTGTGCTGCAAGGTCCAGAGAGTGCTCCAGCGCCGAGGACGCGTAGGCGTCGCCGCCGGTGAAGGCATCCTCTAGATGCCTCTCAGCCTCCCTTGCCAGATCGACGCCCGCCTCGGCGAGGGCTGCGAGGTGGACGAGAGAGCGGAGGTGGAGGGAGCTCAGCAGCCTAGACGCGACACGGGAGAGACTGCTGAGCCCTAGCTCACCCTCAACAATCATGTACGCCGCCTCTAGAAGGGCCTCACCACCATAGCCTTCTACGAGCACCCTCCCCCGGGAGGCGTGGCGGCGTAGCCAAGCTACTACCCCGAGGAGGGAGAAGAGTGTCGGGGAGTCGCTGGGGGAGAGGGGATAGGCCTCCACCCTCTCGACTCCGAGCATCTTGTACGCCTCTATGCGGGGTAGCGCGTCCAGGAGGGGCGCTACCACTAGCACGGTGTCGTAGCGGGCGGCCCTGCTGGAGGCCTTGCCGCTCATAGGCTGGAAGTCGATAGCCACGGCCGAGCATCACCAGGCGGTCTAGACCACCTAGACGGCGGGAGGGGTGGAGGCTCAGCCTAGTATGCGGTCTGCATCCGGGATGCACTGATCTACGCTCCCGGATTCCACATCACTGCCTCCCAGGTGAATACCCGGGGGACCTCTCCGGGGTTTATCCGGCTTGCAGCCCATGGCCAGCCTGGCTGGTGAGTACACCCCTCTCCTGCCTCAGCCTCCCTATGATCATCGGGAACAAGGTTCTAACGAGATCCTCTAGGGTGACGACCCCCACGTACCGGAGCATATTATCCACTACTATGACATAGTCGGTACCATAGAGGACCATCTGCTCCAGGGCCCTCGTCACACAGTCGCCTAGCCTCACCAGAGGGGCCTGCGAGAGCGAGACCTCCGCAACCGGCTCATTGGAGCGGAGAGCGTAGCGCAGGTCTAGGCCGGCGTAGCCGGGATCCAGGACGCCAACCACACGCCCATTATCATCCACCACCGGTATTATGTGCTGACGGCTGTTGATCATCTTGTGGATTGCCTCGCCCAGCTTCTCATTCCAGTTGGCAGTGATGGGGCTCTTGTTAACTAATTTGTCTACCGGGATGCACACACCATACTCCCGTATGAGCTGGAGCAGTGACTCAGCAGTGAATATGCGCGGGGATATGGGGTGCGGCAGCTGGGACTCCACTATAGTTATGCCGCGCGTAGCCAGCGAGGCTGTCAGGGAGGTTATCAATGCGGGCACTATGAGTGCCGGGCTGCCCCCTATCTCGGCCACCAGGAAGGAGAGGCCGACCGGAACCTTGGAGGCCGCGCCGAAGAGGGCGGCCATGCCTAGGTAGGCGTAGAGCGCGGGCCTGACAGTGGTATGGCCCTCCATGATGAGGCCGAATAGCTCCCCAACCATGGCGCCGGCGTAGAGGCCTGGGGCTAGGAGGCCGCCGCTGCCGCCGCTGCCGACGGTAAGTGACGTGGCCAATATCTTTAGCACCGCCAGCAGGAATAGGGCCATGAGCAGGCCTACGTGGAGGCTCCCGAGAATCCTTGCCACGCTGGCTTCTCCTATCGACTGGAACGCCCTGAGCATCTCTGTGAGGAGCTCCTCCCCCGTGCCCAGTATGTGTGGCACCAGAAGGCCTATCGTGCCGACAAAGAGGGCGCCTATGACGGGCTTAACATACACTGGAATCTTCCTCTTCTCCACTAGTGTGTTCATACTCTCCCTGATCCGGCGGAAGGTGAATACGTAGAGGTAGGCGAAGGGTGCGACGAACAGCCCGAGGAGTATGTATGAGGCCACAGCGCTGATGCTGTAGAGGTTGAGAATGTTGCTGACTGCTATGGAGGGTAGCCTGTACTCGGGCCCCAGTATGTGCAGCGAGAGTGCATACGCTATAACCGATGCGAAGAGCGACGGGATGAGCGCAGCAACCTCCATGTCCTGCTCGTAGAGCACCTCCACAGCGAATATCGCAGCACCCACCGGGCTCTTGAATATAAATGAGAGGGCTGCAGCCACGCCTGCTATGACAGCTATCTTTCTCTCCTCAACGCTGAGCCTTAGGAGCATTGAGGCAAAGGAGCCGGCGGCGCCGCCTATCTGGACCGCCGGGCCCTCGGGGCCCCCGCTCCCCCCGGTGCCGAGGAGCAGGGCGGAGGCCACCGCCTTGACTAGGGCAACCCTGGGCCTAACTATACCTGCCCCGTGGTGGTAGGCTTCAACTATGGCGTCGGTGCCTCCGCCCTCGGCCTCTGGCGCCCAGCGGTAGACTATGACCGCTGCTAGGGCGGCGCCAGCTACAACGGTTAAGGGTATTATATACTTGTTCCGGCTCTTGAGGGCTATTATGGCGTAGTCGGAGACTCCGTGGAGGCCCAGCGCGAAATTGAGCCCATGTAGGTGCGACATAATGAAGGTCACTATGTGCAGCATTACATAGAATAGGCCGATGGCTAGCGACGATATTATAGCTGTAGCCGTGCTTATGACGAGCCAGCGCTCGACATAGGTAAGCCGCTCATTTATAGCGTTAATTATGTTATTAAGCTTGCTTAGAGCCCGTTCACGCGGCATAGCAGCCTCCCTGCACCCTCACACATAGACCCTTGGCCCCGGACTCCTGGGGTGCACCGCTGGGTTGAATAAGAGGGACACCTCCAGGACGCAATGCCACAGGGGAATATCCGGCACGGGGGTGCCGAGGCGTGTCGGCCGCCCCTACGCTGGACCTGGCCCGGCTCGTGGAATCGGGCATAGAGGAGGCCCGCAAGGCCCTGAGTGCCGGGCGGTTCCAGTTAAAGGTCTACGCCCTTCCAAGGCCCCGGATCAGGATCCGCACCCCCAGCAAGAAGATCCTCGAGGTCGACGAGGGCAAGCTGGCAAGGCTAGAGTACGCGCTATTCCGCTCAGTGCTTGCAGCCAAGTCGCGCGGCACCAAGCCCAGCTTCCGCGAGTTCGCCGACCTGGTGGGGGACTACAAGGCGTCTGCCGCCTACCTGGCCGTCCTCTGGCGCAGCGGCCTCCTGGAGTTCGAGGACCCCTCGAAGGCCGTGGAGATATACACAGCTGCCTCCTCGCTTAGCCAGAAGGGCTACGAGAGAAGGATAGCCAGGGCCCTCGACGCCAAGTTAACCCTAAAGGCAGAGGAGCTGGCCAAGCTGCCATCCGACCAGATAGAGTGCATAGAGAGGGACGGCAGAATATACTGCCGCTACATCCTTACCAACACCGCCAGAAGCCAGGCTAAGGCGCAGGTCAGAGCGCTCAGCGACGTGCTCTCAAGCTAGCCGCCGGCGAGGGATCCTCTTTATAGCCCTACCAGGGGCACGCGCCCCCTTCTCAGCGGAGAGGCCCCCACCAGGGCCGTCGAGGGAGCAGCAAGGGGGCAGGCAGGTAGGGCAAAATGCCGCTCAAGCTGAGATGGTGGCTGCACGCCTGCTTCGAGATAGAGGCTGGCGGCAAGAGGCTGGTAATAGACCCCCACGACGGGGGCAGCCTTGGCGTCGGCTTCGAGGCGCCCATGGTTGTTGCCGACTACGTCCTGGTGACGCACGAGCACTACGACCACAATGCCGTGGAGAAGGTCTCGGGCAAGCACACGGTGGTTGTGAGGGAGGAGACCGGGGACTTCGAGCTGGGCCCTTTCCGGGTCCGGGGTGTGAGGCTGCCCCACGACGAGTTTGAGGGCAGGCTGAGGGGCTTCGTGGTAGCCTACCGGGTTGAGGCCGAGGGGCTGAGCCTGGTGCATCTAAGCGATCTTGGCCGCGCACTGCGCGAGGAGGAGGCTGAGGCCATAGGCAAGGTTGACGTAGCCCTCATACCCGCCGGCGATGTGTACACGCTGCATCCCAGGCAGGCGCTTGAGGCCGCCGAGGCCCTGGGGGCACGGGTAGTGGTGCCTATGCACTACTGGCTGCCGGGCATACAGCTCCCCTTGGAGCCTCTTGACGAGCTGCTACGCTACGCTAAGAAGTGGCGTGTAGTACGCCTAGACTCCAACACGCTGGAGCTGAGCCGCGAGGAGCTGCCAAGCGAGAAGACCATAGTGGTGCTCGCGCCTCCGAGGAAAGGGGCTGCCACGCTTGAAGCCAGCCAGGCGATGTAGGGGCGAGGTTCTGGCCGCGGAGGGGCTCGTCAAGCGGTTCCGGCGGGGCCCGGTTATAGGGCCCATCTCCCTGAGGGTTCCCGCGGGCAGTGTGTTCGCGCTAGTCGGGCCAAACGGGGCAGGGAAGACCACAACGCTGAGGATGATACTCGGCATCTACAAGCCTGACGAGGGCAGGGTTAGGATCTGCGGCGTGGATCCCTACCGGGCCCGGGGCGCCTATGGGCTCGCCGCCTACGTCCCCGAGGAGACCGCCGTATATCCCCGGCTCACCGGGTACGAGCATCTCTGGTTCTACGCCGCCCTCTACACCGGGTTGCCAAGGGAGGCGGAGGAGATTGTTGAGAGGGCCTCCAGGCTCTCGGAGCTCGGGGAGCACCTCAACAGGCCCGTGGAGAGCTACAGCAAGGGCATGAAGAGGAGGCTTGTGCTGGCGCTGGCACTCGCCCTTGAAACGCCCCTGCTGGTCCTAGACGAGCCCACCTCCGGGCTAGACGTGTACGCCGCCGTGAGGATAAGGCAGCTGATACGCCGGGCGACGAGCGAGGGCCGGGCTGTGCTCGTTACCAGCCACAACATGCTCGAGGTTGAGAGGCTCGCCGACCGTGTAGCCTTCATGGCCCGCGGCATGGTAGTGGACGAGGGCGAGCCCCGGGAGCTGGTGGAGAGGTACGGCGCCAGGGACCTGGAGGAGGCCTTCGTAAAGGCCACGCTGGGGCGGTGAGGTGGAGTGGCACGGCTCGTCCACAGCTACCGGCTCGCCGTGCTAGCTAGGAAGGAGGCCCTAGAGCTGCTACGTGACAGGAGGAGCCTAGCGCTAATGGCGATATCGGCCTTCCTCTTCCCCCTCCTGGGGCTCCTGGTTACCGGGCTGAAGACGCAGCAGGCAGCCCTCGTAGCCATAGTCGTGTGCGACCGGGGCGCCCCGGCTGAGAGCCTGGCCAGGAGCCTCTACGACGTGTTCGCCGGCAGCCCCGGGTTCAGGGCTGCTATTGTCAACAGCTCCAGCTGCAGGCCACCGCGGGGAGCAGTAGCGGCCATAGCGCTGCCCCCAGGATTTAGCGCGAACGCCACGGCAATAGACAAGCCTGTCGTCATAATGGTGTACCAGGTTGTGGGCAACCCCGCTGCCAGTGACGCGCTGAGCCTAGCCTACAGTGTGGTCTCCAAGTTCTCCGAGAGGCTCGCGCTGCAGCGGGTAGAGAAGCTGGCCAGCCTAGCTGGCCGGCGGATTGACGTCGCCCACGTACTCCACCCGGTTGAGGTAGTGTCGGAGACGGTCACCGCTACCGGGCAGAGGGCCCCGCCGCAGCTGGAGGAGAGGGCCAGCGTCGCCAGGTTCCTAGCGTTCTCAGTGTTCTTCCTGCTCAACCCTGCTGCTATGGCCGTATCAGACTCCATAACCAGGGAGAGGGCCCGGGGGACGGGGGAAGTGCTCGCTGTGACCCCTATCACTGGCGTCGAGCTAGTGCTGGGCAAGACTCTGGGGTCCATCACGGCCGCCCTCCTTGCAGGCGGGCTCGACGCGCTGGCAGCAGTGGCTTATGCCGAGGCCGTCTCGGCCACGGTAGGGCCCGATATGATACTGTTCCACGCTCTCCAGGTCGTGCTGGCCATTATTGTGACGGCCTCGTTTACAATGCTCCTAACCCTGCTGGTGCCGGGTCAGAGGGCGGCAATCCTCGCGACGAGCCTCGTGACAAGCGCGGCGCTCATGGTGTTCTTCTCGGTGCTCTTCGTGGATCTAAACACGCTCCCGGAGTGGATAAGAATACTGCTCTATGCTATACCCTACATCCATACCGCCGAGGCAATTGAAGACTATGCCCTAGGCTACACGGGGGCAGCACTGGCCCACACGCTTGTCATATCGGTGCTCGCCGCGGTCTCTGTGGCCGCCGCCGCAAAGCTCTACAAGCCGGAGAGGCTTGTGAAGAGGGAGTAGGGGAGAAGCCCCGGAGGGATGATGTAGCTCTTGATAACTGCTTGAACCCCCGGCGACCGGCGGGGAGCCCTGGAACCCCCGGCCGGAGTGAGCAGGGAGGCCGTGCTGACCCCCAGGTGCCAGGCACGCTAGGGCTGCACCGCCACCACTACCGCCTGCCTCCATTGCTCGCCCAGGGCCATAGTGTGCGTGTTATACCCGCTGAGGCGGAGCAGGGCTTCGACCCGGGAGGGCTCTACAAGCGGCGGGTGCGTCTCGACCACTAGCTGCTTAACCCTGTCGGGGCCCAGGAGCCCCTCCCTGGCAGCGTGCTCCAGGACTTCGAGCTCTGCCCCTTCTATATCGAGTTTCAGGAGGTCGACCCGCCCGAGCCCGTGGCTGGCCAGCAGCCTCGGGAGCCCCACGGCGGGCACTTGGAGCCTCCCCGTCCTATCGGCGCCCATGTACTCAAGGTAGCCGGGCATGGTGCTCGTGTTCACCCAGGGCTCCGCCAAGTAGAGGCTGCGGGTGCAGCTGCTGCAGCCGGCAAGAGCTCTCGGGTCTACCCGGGCCACGTTCTCGAGGCCGTTAGCCTCGAGGTTTGCATAGAGTATTTGCCTCGCGTAGGGGTTTGGCTCGACCGCTACAACTAGGCCGCGGCGCCTCATGAGCAGCGCGGCCCTGACCGCGAAGAAGCCTAGATAGCTGCCTGCATCGATTACCACGTCGCCCGGCCTAACCTCTAGCAGCTCGCCCACCCGGTAGTCGTTGAGGCAGTAGACGTGCACCAGGTTGGCCCAGGCCTCCGGGAGCTGGCTGCACGGGATGAGGAAGAGTGCCTCCCCCAGCCTGACCTCAACAATGCCCCTGCAGCCGGAGAGAGTAGCGTCGAGCAGGTGCGCCGCCTCCCGCCCCTCTATACAGCCCCGCGACGCTTCGAGGAGCCACTCCAGGTATTCCTCGTCACGGGGCTCTAAGCCCCACTCGCCGGCAGCCAACCAGCAGCGTCCCCCCGGGTATAGCTCCTCCCGTAGGGAGGTCGGTGATGGGACTACTCTTCACCGCCCCTAGGGCCGGGGCTCGTGGAGCCCCCAGGCCTCATCCCCGGGGGCGTGCTGCCTACAGGAGCAGCTCTTATGAGCAGCTGGGCACCTCCCCTAATAATGCCTCGCGCCGGACGCCCAGGCCAGGGGTGATGAGCTGGGCCCTTACGGTTGCCCTCCGAGGCCCGAAGGCAGCCAGTGCGGAGGGTTTCGCGCCCTGACCCCACGGGCCTCTACACGGTGTAGACGCTATGAAGGCCAGGGTGGTAGGCTGCAGGGGAGTGTCGGGGAGGGTGGAGGCTACGCCATCCCTCTGGGACTCAATGGTCAAGATTGTAGCGGCCGCGGCCGGCGGCGGGGGCGAGGTTGACAACCTTAGGATGGAGAGCCGCTGCATTCGGGACATGGCGAAGGCCCTAGGGGGGCTAGGCTACCGTGTAGAGTGGGTCTCCTCCACGCGGCTCCACATACGCGATGAGGGGGGCGAGCCGGGCTCTAGAGTAGTAGTGGATACCTCCTGCGGGCTGCTGGTGCCGGGGCTCCTGGCCCCTCTCGCCGCCGTCCGCCTGCCGCCCGGCGGGCAGTTCGTGGTACGCGGGGCTTCCAGGCGGCCGCTAGCCTACAGTCTCCGGCCTATAATAGAGGCCGTGACCGCTGTAGGCGGCCGCGCATGGCCCGGCGGGGGCCCGGCGAGGCTCATTGTGGTCGAGCCTGCCGCCTACACTGGGGCCGGGCGGGTAGCTAGGCTCCAGAGCCCTCCGGGCTACGTGGCCGCCGGGGTGCTGGCGGCCCTGGCCGCCGCGGGGGGAGGAAGGCTGCTGGTCTACGGCTCTGGAGTTAAGGCGGCTAAGAGGCTGGAGGGCATGAAGCACGCTCTCCGCGAGGCAGGCTTCCGGGTGGAGGAGGGTAGGTGGGTAGAGGTGGCGCCCCGGGAGGCCGGCGGCCCGCGTCTCCTCCGCGCCGAGCCGGGGCTGCACGAGACGGCGCTGCTGCTGGCCCTAGCCTCACCCTGCATGGAGGGTGGATTGGAAGTCTCCGGCCTACCGGGGGGCGAGGGCCTCTCCGGCCTCGAGTACCTCCTGAAGGCCTCCGGGTTCGAGGCCAGGGTAGAGTGCGGCCGGGACTGCAGCCTGCATGTAGACTCCTTCGCCCCCTCCTCGGCTGTAGTGAGCCTGAGCGAGGACCCAGGCTACGTCTTCTTCGCAGCCGCCTACACGGCGGCATGGGCTAGGCTAACAGTCACCGGGCTGCGCTCCGCTGTCCTCGAGGGGCTGCTGGACGAGGGCTTCGAAGCCTTCCTGCACCAGCTTGGCGTGGAGGTGTACATCGAGGATGGTGATAGGCTCGTAGCGGCCGAGCAAGAGCCCGGAGAGCCCGGGCTGGCCAGGATAGAGTGCGGGGAGCCGGCCTACTGCGTGGCCGCTCTCGCGAGGTTCATGAAGGCGGGCAGAGGGGTTGTAAAGGGCGTCGAGAGGATAGAGGATGTTGCCCCAGGAGTGCTGGGCTCCCTCCAGTCGCTGGGAGCTGGTATTGACGTCTACTGAGCGGAAGTATACCCCTGGAGCGCCCGAGGGGTGTAAGAGGAGGCTAGAAAGGGGGTTAGCTGGACGGCATGTACGTGTAGCCTTTCACCCTCCGGAGCCGCTTGCTGAAGGTCGCTATCTTCTGGATGCGCAGCCTCTCCGCCACCGCTAGGGTTATGGCCTCGCTGAGGCCCAGCTCGTGCCTCCGTGCCAGCTCCACAGCCCTGGCTATGTCTTCCACGTTCACGCTGTAGACTGTAAGCCTCCCTATCCGGGCCAGCCGGGCTATATAGGATGCAAGCTTCTCCACCGCCTCAAGGGCCCTGGCCCTAACCTCGCTGCTGGACTCAAGCTTCTCGATGCTCTCCGGCAGCCCCGCTCCCGTGACTGCTGCCGCCGCGGCTACAGCGGTCTTGGAGAGAGCCTCGACCACAGCCGTGCTGGGTATCACGATGTCATCGCTGCCCTCCTCGGCCCGGCTGAAAATATTGACGGCGAAGTCTGCACCGCTCTCACCGAGGACCAGCCTAGAGAGCACGGTTGAGTCAACAAGTATAGGGCTCGCCAAGCCCCTATCACCCCCTGGGCAGGCTAGCCTGGCAGGATGTATTTGTCCAGCTGCTCCGGGTCAACCCCGGCCCGCACTATGCCGCGGAGCCCGCGGACGCTAGGCGCCCTCGAGTAGCGGATAAAGAGCTTCATAGCCTCCCTTATCGCCTCGCTCCTGGACAACCCGTGCTCCTGCGCCACGCGGTCGAACTCGCGGAGCAGCTCCTGGGGCACCCGGACATAGATGGCGGAGGTGCTGCTCATCACGACCACCTATAAGGCTTCTGCACTATTCTTGCGCGGGTATAGAGGAGAGAGCAAACCCGATATATACCTTTACATAGATTATGCTGTAACATATCCTAGCCCGGGTTAAAAGAGCCCCTAAGGAGGGATGAAGCCTCAAGCCACGAGGTAGGGTTATAATAGGAGAACGCCCCGGCCCCGGGAGGCCGGTGGAAGCCCAATGCCGGTGAGCCGCAAGTACACTGCATACAGGAAGGCGCTGGAGCAGCTCAAGCTACGCCAGCTAGACGTGTTCAGGTACAAGGACCACGATGAGATAAGGGTACTAACCCCAGACAATAAAGTTGTGCTGATAAAGCTGCCAAGGCACAGGGATGAAATGACCGTAGAGGAGTTCATGGAGTATGTGAGGAAATCCCTTGAAGAGAGCGGCTAGCCCCTTAAACCCCGCGGGCCTGCGGAGGCCCTGGAGGACTCCGCCGCGTATCTTAGGCAGCTTCTTATCCCGGGCTTCGGCACCATCTCGGGGCAGCGCGGGATTGTGAAGTCGCAGTCGCCGTTCAGGTATTGCTCTAGGCTGCAGGGCTCGGGCCTCACCCTGTTCTCCTCCAGGATGCATCTGGGGCCCGCGTAGCGGAATATCTCCGGGTGCACCTTCATGAGCTCTCTCCACACGCCCCATGCCAGCATGCGTATCTCCCACTGCGCGTGGCTGCACATCCTGAGCGGGAGGAAGGACTCCAGCAGCTCCCTGGCGTTCATGGTGAAGACTATCCTCGTCCTGACCGCCTGGGGGATGACCATGCGGGCGTCCTCCCTCGGCACCCTGCCGGCGAGCAGCCCGTAGTACTCCGCAGTGGCCCCGAGGTAGGCCCTCGCGACCCGAGCCATGGTCTCGGGGCTCCAGGAGGGGTTGAACACGTAGCCCCTGCTCGCGGCCACAATCAGCGCCCAGCCGCTTCCGTCGGGGCCTTCGAGCCTCCCTGCTGCTTCTCGTAGAACAGTCTCATAGACTCTGTAGTCGTTGGCGCTGGTTGGGCGCTCGGGGCAGCTGCCAACTCCCATGATACTACACACTTTCAGAGCCATGGATCTGAGGAAGCCCTCGGTGTACCGCATGCTCTGCTGCGTGTAGCTCGCCAGCCGGTGGCGGACGAGCTGGTGGCTGCAGACCCTGCTACACTCCGCCTCGAACGTGTAGACGGCGTGCTCCAGCGGGCTCCCGTGGCCCCGGCGCACCAGCTCCCGGATCCACTTCTCCACCTCGCCAGGCCCCATCTCCATGGCCCGCTCCACGGGCTTCTTGCTAACCGTTATCCGGGCCGCCGCGGCCACCAGGAGCGGCCCGTCCCGGGTATAGCGCAGGAGCCGAACCCTGACAGGAGGCTCCAAGGCCTGCATAGCGTTAGCCTGGGCTTCTAGCATACATGCCCCTTGAACTATGTCTTGTGGAACGGGCGGGAGCAAGTATATAAAACTAGAGATCAAGTGTCATGGGGCCCCAGGCTTTAACAGAGAGCCTCCCAGGGCTTCCCTGGAGCCGTGGGGCTATATCTCGCATGTCTTGCATGTGCTGTTCTCGGTGAGCTCTACCACTACCTCGCCTGTCTCCGTCTTCCTCTCCTTTACCTCGAAGAGCTCTCTGGCTCTGGTGTCGCGTTCTAGCTCCTCTTTCTTCATCCTCCTCCGGAGGTGGGTCATCCTCATTGTTTTCCGGTGGCCGTTCCCCCCGCGGCGTCTGATGGGCTTTGCTTCCAGCGTGTACTGTTCTCCCCCGAAGTAGATGACCTGCCTGCCCTTGCTCTCGTCGCGGTAGACTGTTACGCCCTTTAGGCCTCCTAGCCAGGCTAGGAGGTAGGCTGTGTACACCGCGTCCTTGGGCGCGTCCCTGGGGAGGTTGATTGTCTTGCTTATAGCCTGGTCTACGTAGAGCTGGGCTGCCATCTGGTGGGCTAGGTGGTACCAGACGTCGAAGTCCATGCTCATGGTGAAGAGCTTGGCCAGTCTCTCCACCTCGGCGAGGAAGCCGTTCATTATGCCCATGTTCATGAGCCTCTCCCTTACCTCGCCCAGGGCCCAGCGCAGGCTGCCCTTATGCCTCGCCACCGCCTCGTAGACGGCCGCCACCGCCTCCCTCGGGGCGTTGTAGCGGCGGGCCGCCTCCAGCAGGGCGTCGCGGAAGGGGCGGACTACCTCCAGGAACTCGCCGACGGCCACCACACGCTTGTAGACCAGGGCGAAGTAGGGCTCTATCCCGCTGCTGGTGCCCGCTATTATGCTTATAGTCCCCGTGGGCGCCACCGTCGTTGTCACTGTGTTCCTCGGGGCCCTCGCCCCCAGGCTCCTCCCGTACTGCCTGAGCACCTCCCACGCCCTGCCGGGGGCCCAGAGGGCTAGGGCCAGCAGGTGCCTCGGGCTCCTCGCCGCCTCCACCGGGCTCATCGACAGGGCCTCCTCCAGGTGCCTCCGCTCCACCCCGAACACCCTGGCCGCCACCCTCTCCAGCGTCTCGGCGGGCACCAGCTTCACCGAGCCGTCGCCGCCCACCCTCTCCCTGGCCAGGCCCACCAGCCTCTCCCTGACCTCCTCGGGCAGGGCGGCCTGGTGGTAGTGGAGCACCAGCCAGCCGTCCTCTATCCTGGCCACCTCGGCGGCCTTGACGAGGGCGGGGGTGTGGAGCTCCGCCAGCTCATCGGGCTCGGCGCGCTCCAGGCACTCCATCCTCCTCCAGTCCCAGCGGCGGCACTCGAAGGCGGGGGCGTGGCCGAGCCTGGCGCCCAGCTCCCAGCTCCTCTTCCAGCTGAACGCCTCCAGCGCGGCCATGACGGCCAAGGTGAAGGCTACCGCCTCGTCGCTGTCATAGGCCATGCCCAGCCGGGCGAGCGCGTCCGCGAGCCCCATGACGCCCAGGCCTATCTTCCTGGTGAACTTGTTGGCCCTATCCTGCCTGGGGTCGGGGTGCCTGTTGAGGTCTATAACCGCGTCCATAGCGTCGACAGCCGCCTCCACGTCGCGGGCGAACTCCTCCAGGTTGAAGCGGCCGGCCTCCACGTACTTGTCGAGACTCATGCTGCCCAGGTTGCAGCTCTCGAAGGGGTAGAGGGGCTGCTCCCCGCAGGGGTTGGTGGCGTTGACCGCTCCTAGCCAGGGAGTCGGGTTCCACTTGTTATGGTTGTCCGCAAGGAAGAGGCCGGGATCTCCACCCGCCCAGGCGTTCTCCACTATCTTCTCCCAGAGCCTCCGGGCGGGGTGGCGCCAGGCGTGGGGGTTCTTCTCGTCCACGCTGGCCTCCACGCCCCTCAGCCTGGCCTCCTCCCGGAGGGCCTCCAGGGCCCTCCCGCGGGCCTCCTCCAGCGTGTCCTCGAAGACGTTGAGATAGGGGTTGTCGAGGAGCCAGGGGTGCTTTGCCAGCAGCTTCCCCAGCCTCCCCATGCCCGTGGCCCTGCTCACGGTGTAGTGCAGCCTGTACACCCCGTCGCCCCGGTCGCTGTAGCGGGGGTTGACCATCCACCACTCCCCGTCCCGCAGCACGGCCTCCATGAAGGCGTCGTTGACGCCCACGCTTATGTTGAAGTTGGTTATGTTCGCGTCCTGGAGGGGGGGCTCCTTGGCCTGGATGAAGCCCGCGTCCTCCACCGTGCTCCAGCCGCCCCTGGTGAGCCTATCCAGGGCCTCCTTGACCGCCGGGTCTACCTCGTACTCCCCGTCCCCCTCGATGGTGTCTACTATCTCCTTCAGCTGGCGGAGCAGCTCCTGGAGCTGCGGGGGGAGCTTGTTCCAGAGGGCCGCCCAGGGGTCGAACCAGGGGTTGTAGACGTCGGGGTGCCAGGCGTGCATTATGCCCATGTTGGCCCCACGGCGCTTCCCGCCCTGCTTAACCATCTCGGTCACGACGTCGAATATCTGGATGAAGCTCATGGGCCCCGAGGCCTGGCCGCTGGTGCCCCTCACCACGTCCCAGCGGGGCCTCAGCTCGCTGAAGGAGAAGCCCTGGCCCCCGCCCCACTTGAAGGTCATCGCCTGCACGGTGGCTGCGTCCATTATCGCCCCCATATCGTCGTACACGGGGGTCACGTAGCAGGCGCTCAGCGTCCCCCGGGCGCCGTCGGCGTACATGTTGAAGAGGGTGGGGGAGTTGAACACGAAGCGGCGGCGGATCAGCAGCTCGTAGAGCCGCCTGGGCTCAACCCTCTCCCGGAACCCCAGGGCCACCCTGGCCATAACCATGCTGGGGGTCTCCATGTAGACCCCGTGCTCGCTCCTCGTCATGTACCTGGCCATCAGCACTCGCACAGCGTTATAGGTGAAGCCCATATCGTCCCCGCAGGGCTCCCCGCCAGCCCCCGCAGCCCTCTCCACGCACTCCGGCAGCGGAGCCAGCAGGCCGCCGTTAGGAGCCCTCTCCCTGTACCCCCTAACCACCTGCGCGTAGACCTCGCGGAGGAGCAGCCGCTTAGCCTCCTCCTCCGCCTCGGGCCGGTACAGAGACTCGCGGATAAGCTCCAACTGCCTTTCATCACTACCGCTGGTGCCTGCCACCACTGAGACACCCCTTTACTGGAGTTGCCGGGGAACCCTTACCCAGATTCCCTCTAAGAAGCCCGTGTAATACTCATTGAATTATGCTTCAGAGGGATGCCTTAGGCATTATAACGCTTTAGATAAGGGGCATGCGGGATCGCATTGATCCTTAGGGTGTCACGCGGCAATACCAGTACTCCTCTCAGCCTGTCAGGGCTACAAGGGCTGCAGTGTGAGCTCCACACTCCATATAATTGAATATTATTGAATACGTTAATTCCTGGCTATAGCCGCGCGACCTTTGCATAATAACCAAGCCATCAATCACTTTCACTTTCTCCAGGATGCCTCATACGGCTGCGGGTATCCATGCACCACGGCCGCAGGACAACTACGCCCGAAGAGCATTATACTATATGTACTGAAATTTTGTCATAAGGCTCCTCCTCGTAGTATAGCTTGCGTTTAGCCTGTAGATGCACCATCAAATCTCTCGTAGTGACCACGAAATAATCGTAGAGGAAGCTGGCGGGTGTTATAACTGTGAGGTACTTCTCGAAGTCGAGGTCTGTATAGATCACTTCAAAGTAGCCTACATACGTCCTACCCACGATATCCACGCGGGGGGCCTCCAGAGGCTTCAGCGGCTCAGCGAAGCCTATGTAGAGTGTCTTCCTATTCTTGTCCTCGACCTCCTTCCTGTAGCTGTACCTCGCCTCCAATAGTATGCTCCTTGGCTCGAAAAGCATTCTGGCGTTGGCGGCCCGCAGCTCGAGGGCATCGCTCATAACCCGTAGCTCTAGCGCGCCCGGCCCCCAGCGGACGTAGAAGTTCTCGTACTTCGCCATCCCTGCATCCTCCTTGAGGCAGCCCCGGGGCCTCGCAGCCCTGCCGGGGATGCTCTTCTATGCTTCGCTCTCGCTATCGGGGACTTCAAGCAGCTTCTGGAGTTCTGCTGCTAGCATCCTTGCGGCCACTGATGGGGGTAACGTGGTGTCCTCCTTCCTATATACGGTGGGCGCCTTGACTCTCATACCGGAGCCGTTCCTTATCTCTATCTCGTGCATCTGCAGGCTGTGCTCCGTCTGCCTCATCTTCTCTATTATCACGTACCGCCTCAGCTCCCCCCTTACTATGGACTTCCTGAACCTTATGATGCCGTCCGCTACATGCTCTATGCCGAAGCCGAAGCCCAGGCTTGTGGTGACTGCGTACTGGCTTATGAGGAGTGCTGTGAAGTCCCATCGGTAGAGGACGCGCTTTACATAGTAGCTGTATTTTCTCGCCATTGCTGGCTTGTCGAGCCAGAAGGCCGACATAGAGTCTACTACGAGGCGTGCCCTGCCGTAGCCTAGGTACTTTTTGGCCTCTATCACCTTGTTCACAAGGGTTTCCACGTCCAGCTCCTGGAGGCTCCAGGGGTCGTCCCTTCTACCCATGAGGGCGTCTATTACCACTAGCCTGCCGTCTCTAATCGCCTTTTCAAAGTCGAAGCCGAACATTGCAGCCTGCTTTATTATGCTCTCCCTTGACTCCTCCGTGGTCACGTATATGTTCTTGTCTCCCTGCCTTATCCCCTCGGCTATGAAGTGTATCGAGAATATCGTCTTGCCCGTGCCCGGCTCTCCTACAACGGCTACGAAGAAGCCCCGGGGTATGCCTCCCTGCACAAGCTTATCGAAGCCCGGTACCCCTGTCGGCAGGCGCTCAATCTCCACCATTACTGGTGTGGCACCCCGCACCAGCCAGTCCTGCCAGAGGAGGGGCGGCGAGAGCGTTCCATTCCGGCCCCGCTCTGCCTATAATCCCTGATCCGGCTGGTAGCGGCTAATCTGGCTACTGGCTACTCTGGAATCCCGGGGACTCCTGCGCGGTAGTAGGAGCAGTACCCGGTCGCCGTGCAGGCCTCCAGGTAGACGAGGTGTAGGCTGCGGCCGGTGCTCGCCAGCTTCTCCTCAAGGCAGCCACGGATCCTCGAGACCAGTATCTCGGCTGTTGCGTCTCTCACGCCGAGAGCCTCGTTCAAGTATCTATGGTCCAGGCTGCTGGCGCACTCCTCAAGCATGCTGAGGAGCCTGTAATGGTCTATCACAGTATTGTCCTCGGCTAGGCTGTCCTCGACGCAGGCCTTTACCCGGTAGTCGTGGCCGTGGAGCGAGGCCGCTGCACCCCCAAGGCTCTCGACGCGGAGCGCTACCGATATCCACGTGGAGACGCAGACGCCCAGAGGCATCGTCCACCCCTTCCAGGCTAGCTGGGCCCCTCCCTGGCGCGGGGGAGGGTGCATGGGGGAGGCTTCCGGACGAGCCTTCTTAGCTGCTAGCTGGGCCCTGGGGCGGCCGGGGCTGGGCGGCTTTGGCGCTTCCAGGGGCTCTCGCAGCTGCCAGTCTCCTCGCGGGAGCGGCTCCCGGGCAGGTGCAGCCCGCCGGCGTGGATCTACGAGTCGGCGAGATCCATGCATTCGAGGAGGAGGGCTTCCTGGGGACCGGGGGTAGGAGGCTGCCAGCCTCCAGGCCGCTTGAGCCCCACGGGGGAGGCTGGACCCTCGGGCCCGGCTTCTACAAGGTTGTATTCATGGACCCGGTGAGCATACCAGAGGACACTCTGGGGCTCTGCTTCCCGAGGAGCAGCCTGCTCCGCATGGGGGCGCTGCTCTCCTGCGCCGTCTGGGACCCCGGCTACCGTGGTAGGGGCGAGTCACTGTTGGTGGTGGGGAATCCCCGCGGAATCCGCCTGGAGGCCGGGGCAAGGGTGGCTCAGCTTGTGCTGATCCGGATCTACCCGCAGCAGGGGGCTAGGTATGAGGGCTTCTACCAGGGAGAGCGGCTAGCTGGTGAGAAGTTCTAGCACCTTCTCGAAGAACGCCCTCTCGCCGCTATTCTTGGAGCGGCGGAGAAGCTTGGTTACTATGAGCTCGGGGGTGGAGCGGGCTAGGTAATTGTACCGGGGGCTCCTGTCGACTATCAGGTTGTAGTTTTCATCAAGCCCCCTAGCCTCTATACCGTCTATCCTGACGCGGCTCCGGAGATCCCCCGGTATAGCCTCCATCACCTCGCCGGCCAGATGGCTTACTATTACTGCCACCGACTCGCTTGTCTCAGCTATTGACGACGCTATTGCAGCTACTATCCTCGCCGCCGCGTGGGCCTCGGTCACAGCCTCCAGCTCGTCTACGAGCAGGAGGACCCGGCGCCTCCTGGCTTCCTCGACTATAGAGGCTATCTTCCTCAGCGTCTCCTCCAGGCCGCCCGCATCCAGCATGCCGGTAGGCTTGGATATATAGTAGACGCGGTCGAAGCCGCCTATCCACGCCTTGGAGGCCGGCACCGGGAGCCCTGCGTGAGCCGCAAGCACTATCTCGCCTATCGTCTTCAGAAGTGTGGTCTTCCCGCCGCTGTTGGCACCGGTCAAGAGTATAACCCTCTCACAGCTCGTGCCCTCGGGACGGTAGGGGATGCAGCCAACCATGTAGTCGACGCGCTGCACCTCGGCGCCCGCAGCCAGCAGCCCTGCTTCCGCGGCCCCGGTGAATCCAACTCCCGTGAAGCTTCTGTCCAGCATGGGTATTGACCCATGGTTCTCCTCGATGAACTCGGTGGCTGCCAGGGCGAAGTCGCTCCAGGCAAGCGTCTCCGCTACCGCCGGCAGCAGGTCGAGGAGCTTCCCGAGCCTGCGGGCATGCCTCCTGGCGAACATGTAGAGTATTAGCTGTCTCTTGCGCTCCAGGAGGCTTCTAAGCCTCTCCACGGGCTCTCTCCTAACCTCTATCGGGAACTGGGGCTTCGGCTCAACAAGGCCCTCCAAGAGGCCGCGCTCCTCTGGCTCAAGGCCGAGGGCCTGGGCGAGCCTCTCCTCGGCCGCGGCGCTCACTTCCTCGAATATCTCGAGTAGCTCCTCGGGCACGCGTATCTGGCCCTCCTCCAGCGAGCTTATGAGCCGTAGTAGCTCGGCCGCGCTCAGCCTCAGCTCGCGCTCCTCGAGGCGGCGGCGGGCCTCCTCGTTAACCCAGACCTCGATGTCGGATACTATGGAGTCCAGCTTCTTCAACGCGGAGGAGAGGCGCTGGTAGTCCGGGTCCACCTCGCCCCGTTCAAGCAGGCTGATTGCCTCAAGCGCCTCCCTCGAAAGGCTGGCCGCCGTCTCAACCCCGCGCGGATCCAGCCCTGCAGCCCTCGCCGCCTCCGAGAGGAGAGCGGGCGCCGTGTCGTGTAGCTGGACTAAGGCCTCGAGTATGCCGCGGTTAGCCCTCAGTATTTCTATAACGGCCTCGGGCACCACCGTGTACGGGTCGAGGCTGTCTATCTCCACAACGTCCTCCCGGCCGGCCGTGTCCACCATGTATGCGAGGACTAGGCCATGGCCTGGAGCCTCCTCGGCCAAGCCCGCCTCAACAACCACTACGCCCTCCGCGAGGCCGCTGAGGGCGCGGCGGGCCTCCTCACCCCTGCCAGGGGGCACCAGGATGACGCGGTCTAGCCTCACCAGGGGCTTCCTAGGCCAAGAGGCTCCTGCAAGGGCTCCTCTCAGCCTCCCCCGCACGTCCCGTGAAACGCGGGAGGCCGCCTCGACAAGCCTCCTGGTCCTCGTTATGCTCTTTTCCACCTCCGGCCAGGCCCTGGCGGGGACAGGAGCTAGCGACACGGCTATGTCCCTGCCGGGCTCGGAGGCCATGTAGCGAGTGAAGAGCCTGAGAGCCGTGTCGTAAAGCCTGGCCGCGTCCAGCGTGCCCAGCATTTCCCCGGGCTTGTAGCCGCCCAGGAGCCCTCTGGCCTGCTGGACTAGGCGTAGGGCTCTACGCGGCGAGGAGAGGGCCTCCGCCACCCTGGCTACCTCGCCGCGTAGCAGCGCCTGGATAGCCGCCTCCTCGGAGCCGAAGTAGACTACCAGCTTCTCATAGGCCTTCTCGCCCACGCCAGGTATGTCGCGGAGCCCTAGCCTGCGCCCCCGCTGCGCTGCCACCGGGCCTCCCCGCCCTCCCCTTATCCCAGGCTCCCGTACCACTATGGGGCCCGGCGCGCTAGGCTCTAATGACGCTACTTAGACACCGTTTTATAGCCGGGCGCTTCTTGGAGCGGCCGGGTGGAATCATGGCAATCGTTGAGCGGCTTGAAGAGGCTGCCAGGAGTCTGGAGGCCCTTGCCAGCCAGATAAGGAGGGGTATAGGCCCGGCGGAGAGCCTTATCGAGAATAGGGCTAACACGGCCATAAGCGCCATAGCTGATACCGTAGATCATATAGCCGAGGCCTTGAGGAGGCTTAGGTGCATAGCCGAGGCCCGAGGAGCGAAGGACCGTGTCGTGCCACTCTGCGTCACCTGGAGGGCGCTCGAAGAGGACGGCGGCCTAGTTCTTGTACGCGTAAAGCCCGAGACCGTTATCTCGCTGCGCGGCGGCAGGCTAGTGTTCCACCGCGGCAACACCCGCCTGGAGGCAGAGGGCCGCAGGGTAAGGCTCTGCAAGCTCAGCTACTGCAAGGAGTTCGACCCGGCAGATAGGAGGCAGATAGTGGAGGAGCTGCCTCAGATATTCTACCTCCTCCGCGGCATATCCAACAATGTCAGGAAGACACTGGAGAGCATCATCGTGTGTGCCAGGAGGGAGGCGCCAAACTGCACGAGGATCTAGGCCCGGTCGAGGGCTGGATAGCCTACACGAGCCACACTATAGGGTTTGTGAAGGGGTGTTTCCAGCCCCTCCCCCTGCTGTTCTACACGCCCCGGATAGTGGACGGACGGAAGACCTGGATCCTCCCAAGGACAGTGCCGCCCGACGAGGGCTTGGCTGCCGGGAGGGAGCCGTGCCTCGGAGGCCGGGAGACCCTTCTCCTACGCCCCGGGAGGGCTAGGCTCGAGTCTCCAGTAGCCGCTGCAAAGAGGCTGCGCTCCTGCAGTACGAGGCTCTGCAGGGCCGCGCTACAGCTGCTCGACGAGCTGAGGGCCTACACCGAGCTGGCGGGTGTCACGGGAGGGCTAGCCTACAACCCCGCCGGGGCAGGCGACATAGACATCGTGGTCTACGGTACCGGTATTGAGGAGGTCTACAAGCTGCTACAGGATCTAAGGATTGAGGGGGTGACGAGGCCCTACCACGGGAGAGGCCATGGCTGGAGCAGGGCTGACATGGAGCTGAACAGGGCCATAGCCGGGGACCGTGTCCTCATAGGATACATGGGCGGGTTCGAGTACAATGTTAAGCTCGTGCCCTGCAGGAGGCCCGCACGCTGCACACCCATAAGGATACTAGCCGAGGGGGCCCTCGTAAGGGGTGTACTGCGCCCCGTCTCTCCCTACACAGTGCCGGCCCTCTATAAGCTGGAGCTCGAGAAGCCCCTCCGCCTAGGCCTGGGGAGCTATAACTGGATCTACCTGCTCACCCACCGGCTCCGCTACACAGAGATGCCGAGAGGCTTGAGGGTAGAGGTGCTAGGCGACATCGAGCATTTTGAGGGCTCTGTTAGGCTGGTGCCGGACCACGGCGGCTACGTAAAACCCTTGAACCACCGGCCTGGGCCCGTAAGGCCCTAGGAGGGCGGCCTTTATGAAGCCCCGCATAT
Source organism: Pyrodictium occultum (assembly GCF_001462395.1). Classification (NCBI taxonomy): domain Archaea; kingdom Thermoproteati; phylum Thermoproteota; class Thermoprotei; order Desulfurococcales; family Pyrodictiaceae; genus Pyrodictium; species Pyrodictium occultum. The sequence goes on along the minus strand of NZ_LNTB01000001.1, from coordinate 754,143 downwards.
TCGTTACCAGGAGGCTCCCGGGGCCCTGCTTTAAGAGGCTCCTAGAGGAGTTCGAAGCGGAGGTCTGGCCCGAGTGGAGGCACCCGCCCTACGACATACTCCTCCAGAAGGCGGTGGAGTTTGAGGGCATAGTATCGCTGTTGACAGATAATATTGACTGCAGGCTGCTCACCGAGGGGGCTAGGGCGGGGCTCCGGATAGTGGCCCAGTACGCCGTCGGCTACGACAACATAGATGTCGACTGCGCCACCCGCAACGGGGTCTACGTCACAAACACGCCTAACGTGCTCACAGAGGCAACTGCAGAGCTCACGTGGGCTCTCATACTAGCCACGGCGAGGAGGATAGTGGAGGCGGACCACTATGTTAGGAGCGGGGAGTGGTATAGGAGTGGCACGGGCTGGCATCCAGAGCTGCTCCTCGGCATGGAGCTTGAGGGCAGGACTCTAGGCATCATAGGCTTCGGCCGGATAGGCCGCGCGGTAGCCCGGATCGGCGCGAAGGGCTTCGGGATGAAGGTGCTCTACTACAGCAGGCACCGTGCCCCCGAGGAGGTTGAGCGGGAGCTAAACGCTACCTACGTCCCGCTGGAGACCCTGCTACGCGAGTCCGACGTTGTAAGCATACACGTCCCGCTAACCCCCGAGACCAGGCATATGATAGGTGAGCGGGAGCTGCGGCTAATGAAGCCTACAGCCATACTCGTCAACACGGCGCGGGGGGCTGTGGTAGACACTGAAGCGCTGGTGAAGGCCCTTCGGGAGGGCTGGATAGCTGGTGCCGGGCTAGACGTGTTCGAGGAGGAGCCCCTGCCACCGGACCACCCGCTCACAAGGCTCCCCAACGTGGTCCTGGCGCCCCACATAGGGAGCGCCACCAGGAAGGCCAGAGAGGCCATGACCTGCGCCGTGCTCGATAACCTGCTGGCGTTCAAGCGGGGCGAGGTTCCGCCGAACCTGGTGAACCCAGAGGTTGTGGAGAAGAGGAAGCCGGGCTTCAGCACCCAGGGCTAAAAGGGACTATATGAGGCCGCGGAGCCTCATAGCCTCCACGACCCTCTTCACCGCTAACGCGTAGGCTGCATCCCTCATGCTGTGCTTGCCGGGCTCGAGCGCTCGGTGCCAGAAATCCCAGACCTCTACCGTGTTACGGGTCATCTTCTCCTCGAGGCGGCGGCGGGCCTCCTCCTCGCTCACCCAGCCGCCCATACGGTTGTTAACCCACTCTATGTGGCTGGCTATGACGCCGCCCGCGTTGGCTAGTATGTCGGGGACTATGACCACGCCCTTTCTGGATAGGTACTGGTCCGACTCCGCCGTGACGGGGCCGTTAGCACCCTCCACGATGAGCTTGGCCTTTATCCTGGACATGTTCTCCTCTGTTATAACGTCCTCTATCGCTGCCGGTACTAGTATGTCGACATCCAGCTCCAGCAGCTCCTCGTTGCTTATCCTCCTCTCAGCCTTCTCGTAGTTGATGACTGATCCTGTCTTGTTCTTCACCTGCTTAACCTCGTCCGGGTCGAGCCCCTTGGAGCTGTATATGCCTCCATGGCTGTCGCTCACAGCAACCACTATAGCGCCCATCTCGTGGAGGAACTTGGCAGCATAGTAGCCCACATTGCCGTAGCCCTGCACAGCCACAGTCCTCCCCTCGAGGCCTCCCCACATCCTCTTAGCAGTCTCCCTAGCCGCTACAGCTACCCCGAAACCGGTGGAGTAGACCCTGGTCTCCAGGCCTCCCAGCTGCTTAGGCTTCCCGGTTATCACTGCGAAGGCGTTCTCGCCGGTGAGCCTATAGTACTCGTCCATCATCCAGGCCATTATCTGCGGGTTGGTGTAGACATCTGGCGCCGGTATGTCGGTGTCGGGGCCTATGTACTTGTACAGCGCGCGTATGTACCCGCGGGAGAGCTGCTCTAGCTCCCGGGTGGAGAGGGTATGTGGGTCAACCCTTACACCACCCTTGCCGCCTCCATAGGGGAGGCCTGCGAGTGCATTCTTCCACGTCATCATCATGCTTAGTGCCTCGACCTCCTCCATAGTTACGCCGGGGTGAAAGCGTATACCGCCCTTATAGGGGCCGAGGGCGCTGTTATGCTGGCTCCTCCAGCCAATAAACACTCTCACACTGCCATCATCCATGCGCACCGGGATCTTGACCTCTATAACGCGCTCGGGCAGGCGGAGCATATCGTAGATGCTCTCATCGTAGCCTAGCAGCTCTATAGCGTGGTGAAGAATCTTCTCCGCCTCCTGGAGGAGGCGCTTCGAGTTGGCAGAGGACCGCCTAGATTCTGAGGAGGACATAGAGGCATACCTCCACGTGTTTATTATAATGCTGGTGGGATTTAACGCTATGCGTTTATGGTGCTTAGGTTGTGCCACCGGAGGGCAGGGCCCCTATGAGGAGGAGGGCAGAGTCAAGCGGGCACATTGCCGTCGAGGGCTCCATAGTTATGATAGACTTGGACCGGTTCGGCGAGGTTGTAGAGGAGAGAGGTTGGAGCGAGTACCAGCCTAACCCTGCTACAGGGCTACTTACGAGCCTTGTGGAGTCGTTTTTGAGGAAGTGGCATGGCGTGATAGTGTATGGTCTAGACGAGACTAGGGGCACCGAGGAGGCGGTTATAGAGATACCGCTGGTGGAGCCGGTAGAGCTGAGAAGAGATCTCGAGCGCATCCAGAGGGAGTTGAACAGTATAGGCGTGGGCGTCACAATAGTCGCTGTAAAGGGTTATGTCCTCGGCAAGCCGGCTAGGAGCAGGAGGGAGGCCTACACAGCCACTCCTTTCCGCCGCTATGCGGCGTCCCTGCTCCGCGAGGCCAAAAGACGCGGGGGAAACCGGCTAATCATAGCATAGGCGCTGGCTAGACCCTCTCGATGGAGGTTGCCATATCCGCGCTGCCGGGGGTGGAGCTGGGTAGCCGCTCTACCGTGGCTATCTCTCTCACCTCCTCGCCAGCTTCCATCTCGACTGTGCCAGGCTGATAGCTGAGCAGGGTTGCGAGCTTCGCCTCAAGCTCCTCCGGCGGAAGCCTGAATAGAGCCCTGGCCGACTCGTAGAGCTTTACAAATGGCTTGCTGGCCCCGTTGTAGGTGCCGCCGTTGCTGGCTACCTGTAGGAGCACCCAGGCGTTGAACAAGGCGCGGGCCTCGAAGCTTGAGACCAGGCTCTCATGGCTCACGTTGAGCAGCTTGGATGCCTTGTCGACGAAGCTTCTGTACACCGCTACCTCGTTCTCGTCCCGGAGCACTGCTGGGCCGAAGCGGACCCTCTGGCCGCTTATATGGCGCTCGCCAAGGCCCGGCACGATTATCTTTCCGAAGGCCGCCTTATGCCTCCACGTCTGAGTATCCCCGCTGTCGACTCCAACCACCCGAAGGAGGGGTATCACGGCAGCCGAGGCTAGGCCGAGGGCGTGGAGCCTCCCCCTCCACAGCTTGCGTAGGAGGATTAGGAAGAGCACGGCCTTGAGCCTTGAGTATCTACCGGACCGCTGCATGAAGTACGGGATGAGCCCGCCGGCCGCGGCTACCGGGCTATGGGGCTCGTAGCAGCGCAGCTGGAGCCTTAGCGACTCGCCTACAGATATGTGGAATACCGGGATAAGCCTTCCTTCTTCGACCAGGCTTCTAAGCATACCCTTGAGCGACATGAAGCTGGATATCGTCTTGGCTATTTTCCTGGCGCGCATGCTCGGGTCGTCCATGGGGCCCGGGGGGTAGTCGAGGCTAATGTAATAGTCGGCGTCGACCTCTCGGTAGATCTTAGCTATCTTGTAGGTGCCTGGATCCATGCTTCTCTTGAGGAACTGGTAGCCGCCACTGTCTATCCAGAGCTCGGTATCATCGTCTATGCCTAGAAGCTTGCGTAGGCCCCTCCCGCGCACACGGCTGAGACCAACTCTCATTATGTCATAAGCGTTGACCATCACCCCCGGGACGTTGAGGATAAACCATGGCTGCGGCACGGCGTTGATCGGCGTCCCGAGGATCAGCTTGAAACCGCCCATGGTGATACGCCAGTATTACTGCAATACCAGAGGCCTCATGGACTAAAGCCGTTATCCGGAGGAAAGACCATGGGTATAATAAACGCGAGTTAAACTTTATGGCTATAAGCCCTCCCTCCGAGCCCTGGGTTTAGGGGGATGAAGAAGCTCGAAAGGGCAGATGCCATGCCGGCAGAAAAGGCGGTGAAGAGCCGCGCAGCACGGACCCGCCTCCAGGGGTGCAACGTTTAGGGAAGCCTCAGGGTGATGAGGTTACGCACTCTATGAGCCCGCGCAACCATGGCGGCGATGAAAGCGCCCACCTCACTGACACACTAGTCCACATTCATACCCGGCGCCGCCGCAGGATACACGGACATCGAAAACCCCCTCACCGCCGGCCCTCAGCTCTATCTCCGGCCTCTCACAGCCTGGAGGGATGACCAGCAGCACTGTGCCGAGATCCCGGTACCGGCGCTCCTCCACAACCAGGCCCTGGAGGCCCATACCCGTGTAGGCGGCGTAGAGGTCTCCCGCCAGGAGCCTCAGAGCCCGCAGAGCCGCTGGCTTAGGGCCGCAGGCTAGGAGGCCTATGTACTTGCAGGAGAGTCTAGCCAGAGTCTCCACCGGCGAGTCGTAGGCGTCGAGAGCAGCAGACCCGCCCTCATCGAGAGAGGCGAAGCCCCCGAAGATGTTGACCCTGGCCAGCCTCACAGCCAAAAGCCTACCCCGGCTCGTAGGAGAACCTGGGCTTCAGCCCCAAAAGGCGTAGGCGGCGCCTGGCGGGCTGGTAGAGCACGAGGGGCTCCACCTCAACACCCTCCAGGGCCTCCGGCCCCGCCTCCTCGGCGAGCCTCTCCAGCAGCCTCGCCCAGCACTCCTCGCTCCCGAAGGCAGCGAATAGCGCTACATGAAAGGATACTCCATAGTCTGCGAGGTACCGTATAGCACGGATGGGGTACTCGAAGAACTCGGGCCGGGCCCCCGTTATGAGGGCGAAGAGGTCGGGGCTGCACGCCTTGATCGAGACCCTTACATGCAGCCGGCGGAGCCCGGCCAGAGCCTTCACATAGCCTGGGCGGGCGCCGAGGAGCACCCCGTTGGTCTCGAGTATGAAGGTGAAGCGCCCATCCTGCTCAATAAGCTCTAGGAGCTTTCGGAGGTGCTGGAACCCTATAGTAGGCTCGCCGCCGGACAGCCTTACGTATCTATACCTCCTCGAGGAGGCTATCTCCGTGAGCCTCCGATACGACTCCTCGGGTGACACGAAGAAGCCTAGCCTTAGATCATCCCGGGGCCTCCCAGTCCAGCAGAAGGCGCAGCGGAGGTTGCACCCGACTACATCTCCTACAGCGCTTCCACCATAGAAACGGCTCCCCCTAAACCGGTAGTACTTCCGGAGCTCGCCCTTCACCACCCTCTTCTCTATCTCATCAGCCAGCTTTACGGGGTCAAAGCCCCTCAACCTGGGCCGGGCGGCCCTGGAGCCCTCGCCCTTGGAGGCTGAGGCCATCCGGGCACCTGGACACTTGCCGGAGAGGGGCATACTATATACCTGGAGATGCTTAGGGGCTAGCAGTGGGTGAGTGAAAGAACCCCGGCTGAGCCTCCGTCCGGCCCAGCCTCGCCACGGAGGGATGACGAGGTCCTATCCTTACTGACACTGTGCAAGGACTATCCTCTCCTGCCGGGCCTTAGCCCTGCCGAGGCTTCTCCTGAAGCACTATGTTGAAGCTCCTTGGAGGCAGGTTGAAGGCTCTAGCAATAACCGGGCATGGAACGGCAAAGAGAAAGAGCATGGGCGCCTCAACCGGGTTGTTATGGAAGTATGTTGCCTGAAGCTCTCCCTTGACGACAACCAGCGAGGCGTTATTCAACTGCTCGTATAAATGCTCATTACTATCAATTGTCACCGTGACATCATCGCTCCCCAGGTCTATTACCTCCGATAGTGTATCTGCTATCCCTATAGACTCAAGGTCCTCGGTAACCACGTAGTCCTCGTACCTATCGCTACGTGTAATGCCGGCAACGCTAAGCCCCAAATCGTTCACGAGAATCCTCAACAGTATCGCATCATAGGGCAGCTCGAAGACCGAGCCGAAGAGGTAGTAGATGGTCCCACCGTTCCGCTGTAGGTCGTGGAGTAGCCTTACCACTCGCCTTGTATCATCGCGCCCTACTTGCAGGGAGGTGCCAAGAGCTGTCAAGTCCACTGTAGAGGGGGGCTCCTCTAGAATCTTATCTGGGGTGTTGAAAGCCCTGTAGCCGGTTGCAAGGCTTGCCGCCCGGAGGGCGAGGGATAGCCTCTCATCTATAGGCTTGCCCGCAATCAAGTCTTCTATACTCTTTGCTCTAGCCACGGCTTTACTGAGGTTCTGCTCTATAAGCTGCTCGTAGGGTGTACTCTGCTTCACTAGTGCTTTGAGCCTCCTAAACGATACGGTAGCAAGCTCCACTACCTCGGTGTCAGGTGTAATATAGAGGTTTACCGCGTCAAGCAGCTGCCGGTATATGGCGAGCTTCTCGGAGTTATCTATGGGGAGGGCTTCTAGCTCAGCAGCTCTCCTCATTGATATGCATGCCGTACAGTAGGGCGTTATATGCAAGAATGACACCTGCGCATCAGGACTGTTCCCGCCCATGCTACCCCGTGCCTTGCCGAGACTGCGGCCCCGGAGCCTATTAGACCCGAGAGGGGTGGCCAAAAACACTGGCCCCACAGCAGCACGGGGTCTTCTTAGAGGGCTATTCTTCGACCTGGGCTCAGCCCTTCTTGGAGCGGTAGCGCTCGATAGCATCCTTTATCCTGCGCTTGGCCTCCTCGGGGCCTAGCCACTCGCGCACCTTTACCCACTTGCCCGGCTCAAGCTCCTTGTAGTGCTCGAAGAAGTGCTTTATCCTATCCCTCAAGACCTCTGGCAGATCATCTATGCTCTTTACATTCTTAAAGCTCGGGTCGAGCTTGTCCTTAGGCACAGCTACTATCTTGCTGTCGGGGCCCTCCTCATCCTCCATAACAAGTACTCCTATAGGCCGAGCCTCTATAACTGTGCCGGGGAGAACCGGCTGAGCAGTTATAACGAGTACATCGACGGGGTCGCCGTCCTCCTCAAGAGTGCCTGGCACGAACCCATAATTGAAGGGATACACCATTGAGGTGTAGAGGAATCTATCAACCTTTATGACGCCTGCCTCCTCGTCATACTCGTACTTTACGTTGCTGCCCATGGGAATCTCTATGAAGACGTTTACTACCTCAGGGGCGTCCTTCCCGGGTCCTAGCCTCCCATGTATGCTGGACATTCGCTTCACCGTGTGCCTACAGCTGGAGCCTTCTCAAGGGTATTAAATCATTATACTCTGAGCCGGGCAGGCGCGTGGAGTACTTAGGCCAATAGGACTATTAGGCAGGGTATGGTGCTTGGCCGCCTGCTATATGCCAGCATGGTGGCTGGACTAGCCACTTAAAGCTGCTTGAGTGTTGTCCGCCGCGCGCTTGGAGATGCGGGAGCGAGGGCGTTGAGCCGTGATAGATAAGGCTAAGATCGAGAAGGCTGTGAGAATGATCCTCGAGGCTATCGGGGAGGACCCAGAGCGTGAGGGGCTCCGGGATACGCCCCGCCGCGTAGCGGATATGTTCGAGGAGCTTCTGGAGGGATACCACAACAACGAGGAGTACGCATGGTTCACGGAGACTAGCGACTTAGTCGTGGTCTCTGGGATACGCTTCTACAGCCTATGCGAGCACCATATGCTGCCCTTCTTCGGCGTTGCCCATGTCGCCTATCTGCCCAGGGGCAGGGTGGTAGGGCTCTCCAAGATAGCGAGGATTGTGAACAAGTATGCGCGGAGGCTGCAGATCCAGGAGAGGATGACCCAGCAGATAGCCGCCGAGGTGGAGAAGGCGACAGGGTCGCCTGATGTAATGGTGGTCACCGAGGCTGTGCACCTCTGCATGGCCATGCGTGGAGTTAGGAATCCGGCCCCGACTGTGGTAGCAGCGCTCCGCGGCGCCTTTGCCAAGGAGCCTGCGCTGAAGCAGGAGGTGTACGAGATAATAGCGCCCCACCGCTTCAAGGGCTTCCCGCTCTAAGCCGTCTATACACCTCATAGAGGGCCATAGCCAGGGAGGCAGCCACATTATAGCTCATGCCTTGCACAGCCGTGGGTATCTTAGCTACGGTAACGGGTCTTTTGAGGGCCTCCAGCAGGCTAGGGGGTATCCCATAGTCCTCGGCGCCTATTACAAGCACTATGCTATCCCCCTCCATCTTCACCTCGTGGAGGTACTTGTTCCCATACGTCTCCAGCACGATATAGTTTGCATCACCGATCCTATCCACGGCCTCAGCCAGGCTACCAACCATTACTAGGCGGCTGCGCAGCCTCCCCTGGAGCATCTCAAGCTTATAGTCCACGCCCGGCCGGGGCACAACGTAGAGTCTGGCGCGGAGCGAAGCGGCCAAAGCTGCCACGTCATGTAAGTTCTGGGGGTTCTTAGGATGGTAGAAGATGACGCTGAGGTTCATATCGTGGTCACCACCCCTCCATCCATATTCGACGCGGCCGTGCTAGCCCGCACCCTGTACGCGGCCCTAGGGACCCGCGGCTGGAAGCTCACCGTTATAGGTATGGGCCGCCGCTTGCCGCTGCGGCTTGTAACCGAATCCAGACTCCCAATAAGCGTTGCCAAGAGCAATATATCGATGGAGCTTGCCTCTGAGCCGCAGGAGCCCATCTATATAGTTGATGCCAGGGGCGAGCCTGCCTGGAGCATGGAGCCTCCTAGAACGTTGATAGTAGACTATGGGGGTGCCTTCGCCTCCGCCTTCCGAGGGGCCCGAAGGGTGCGCGGCCTGGGGCTGCCGAGTCTCACGTACGAGGCCGTCACGCTGGTGTATGAGTTCTTCATAAGGAGGAGGAGCTGGAGGCCCGACTACTCTAGGGCCTTCTCGAGGGATTTGAGGAGCGGCCTCTACCTAGCGCGGAAGCTGCTGGAGGCTCTCCAGGTGTTCGACAACTACGCCGTGTTGGAGCCCAGTGTTGTAGCCTACACGCTACGCAGGGTATACATCAACAAAGGTATAGCGCTGGATCCCGAGGAGGCCACAATGAATATAGACGTTGTTGAGGGCAGGGTTAGGCAGCGTATAGTGCTCCGCGCCTACTCTACCAGGGGTCTCCGGGAGGCCGGCCGGGTAGAGGTCTTGTTCGACGGGGAGAATGTAGAGATACGCGACCATGGCGGCCTCGCCTACCGTATAGTAGTGGATGTGTATAGACGTGTGGCCTGCAGCGCCCCGGGGCTCTGCGCGGGCGGGAGCGAGGAGCCGCCCGGAGAGGCCTTCCCACAGCTCTAGCCACGTTCCAGCGATATGATCAAGCCGGCCTCCCTAATGCTCTCAAGGGTCTCCCGCAGGCTTCCGCCAACGAGGCTACTGGCCACCCGGCAGGCCGTGATATAGGGGGTCTCGACGCCTAGGTCGCTGAGTATGGCTTTCACTACCCGCAGCAGGCCTGCTTCAAGGCCTATGCAGAGAGGCGTAGGCTGGGCCGGGGCTATGGCCACCACCGGCCTGCCGTCAAGGACAAAGGCTATTATGTAGCACGGGCCCGTGGCGCACCTAGCCCTATAGATAGCGGCGGCTTCTGGGAGGCTCACGTCGCGGCTACCCCTGCGCCAGAGCATAGGGGCCGTGGCCGAGGCACCCCCGGGCTGGCGCGAGCCCCCGTGGAGGGACCCGGTCAGCCTATTAGCCTCACCCGGGGGTAGATGTAGACGTGCCGCCTGGAGCCAGCGGGGCTAGCCGCTCCTCACTAAAGGCGGCCGGTGAGCGGCTCACGCAGAGCTGAGGCCGCGTGATGATGCTCGGGCATAGGCGAGGCCGGTAGCCAGGCCTTCGAGGGGGTTGAAGTGTCTGCGCGCTGGCTTACCGCCGATACACTCGTGAAGCTCGTTAAGAGGATTAGGGAGCGCTGGCGGGACGCAGAGGTGCTCCGGATAGTGCAGAAGAGGGGCAAGCAGATACTCTACGTGAGGGTTGGCGGCGGAGTGGTTAAGCTAATAGTACACCGTGATGGGAGGGTAAGGGCTTTCGGGAAGCCCGAGGGCCTGGCCATAGCCCTTAGGACAATAGCTGAAAGGGTGCTAGGTGTTGGAGAGCATTGAGCCCCGGAGAGCCAGAGAGACGCACAAGCAGAGGATAGACGCGGCTATGGAGGTTCTCTCCAGGCTCCTACAGGAGGGCACATCCGACCGCAGAAAGGCCGTCAAGCTCCTCGAGGAGGTCTACAAGGAGAGGGCGGTGCAGCCAATCCGCGGCAAGGCATGGCCGGAGGATATCTGGGACAAGGAGATGGCCACCCTCTACGTTATAGCGAAGTATGCGCTGGCCCTCAACGAGGAGAACCCGGAGTTGTTCCACAAGCTATTCAGCTACGAGGAGACCCTCGAGGAGGCATCAGAGCTGATAAGGGAGAAGCCGCCGGAGGAGGCGAGGAAGCTAGCACTCTTCATGCTCGGTGGGAGCATAAACGATAACACTGTAGCCAGGATGCTAAGGATCGTGGCCACAACAATAATAATGGGTTTCGCGAGCGAGAACACTATCATAGAGCTGCTGCATAAGCTTGTAAAAGTGTTCCCGGAGCACGAGCGCACCGTGAGAAAATACGCCCGCTACTTCATAGCCCTCCGGGTGGCGCAGGCCATAGCTGCCAGGCTTATACGCTCCCGCATAGAGAAGGAGGCTTTCAAACAGGCCCTGGCCGCGAGAATCGGACTGGACAAGATCATGCCTGACGACGAGTACATAGCGTTCATAGCCTCCACAGTGTTCGAAGTACCGAGGAGAAGGCTTGCCAGGATACTGAGCATGGAGGAGAAGGAGGGGAAGGCTAGAGGGAAGGCTAGACGGAGGTCAGCCGCGGGTTCATAGCCCATCACCCCGGCGACGGGGCTAGGCCCCTTGTAAGCCTCATCACGCCTCCCAGGGCCCGGTCCCTAGTCACGCTCTCGCTCCAGCCTCTTTACCTCCTCGATTATAGCCTCTACAGCGTTCATCAAGGCCTCCTCATCTATTGTGAGCGGCGGGGATATACGTATAGTCGACACGCCGGCCCCTATCACCAGGTAGCCGCGCTTGAACAGCCTCATCAGTACCTCTGCAAGCTCCCGGGAAGCCGGCTCCTTAGTCTCGCGGCTCTTAACCAGCTCCACGCCTATCATAAGGCCTTTGCCGCGGACATCACCTATCATACTGGTCTCGTCCATGGCCTCCTTGAGCCTCTTAAGCGTCTTCTCCCCCAGTCTCGCTGCGCGGTCGCAGAGCCTCTCCCTCTCCATATAGTCTATGGCTGCTATGGCTGCGGCCGAGGAGACAGGGTTCCCTCCGAAGGTTGTAGCATGGCCGCCGGGCCTTATAGTCATTGCCTTATCGCTCCCCACCACCGCTCCGAGCGGGAGGCCGCCCGCGATCGCCTTGGCGAGCGCCACTATATCGGGCTTCACTCCCCAGTGTTCCACCGCGAATCTCCTACCGGTCCTGCAGAACCCTGTCTGCACTTCGTCCGCGACCAGTAGAATGCCGTGGCGCCGGGCGAGCTTCTCGAGGCCTGGAAGGAAATTGTCGGGAGGCACTATGTATCCACCCTCGCCCTGTATAGGCTCGAACACGAATGCAGCTACCTCACTGGGATCCACCAGCTTACCCAGCACCCACTCCTCTACGAAGCCTAGAGCCATCTCTCCGCACTCTCCGGGCTCCTCCGCCGCGAAAGGGCAGCGGTAGGGATAGGGGTAGGGCACATGGACCACGCTGGGGAGGAGGGGTGAGAAGCCGAGACGCTGGACCGGCTTGCTGGCCGTGAGCGAGAGGGCGCCCATGGTTCTGCCGTGGAATGCCCCGAGGAAGGCTACTATGTACTGCCTCCCGGTCGAGTACCTGGAGGCCTTCAAAGCGGCCTCAATGCTCTCCGCGCCGCTATTGGTGAAGAACACCTTGGCGGGCTTCTCCACTGGCGCTATCCCTACCAGCTTCTCCGCGAGCCGTACTGCCACCTCATAGTAGAAGTCTGTGAGGCTGTAGTGGGTGAAGCGCCTCAACTGAGAGGCGGCGGCCTCGACTACTGCAGGGTTGGTAGAGCCTACATTGAGCACAGCTATGCCAGCATTAAGATCTATATAGGCGTTACCGTCAACATCATACACTACGTAGTCCTCGGCACGGTCAACAACAAGCGGGTACCACCTGGCAAAGCTCTGCATAAGATACATCCTATCCTTCTCAATAACTTCTCGAGCCCTGGGCCCGGGGGGCTCCACCACTATACGGGGTTCCTTGAGCTTGCCGGTCAAAGCGCCCCTATACCCCCAGCCGCTTTGGCACTGCTATCAGCTTTAAAGACCCAGGGCCGGCTTCACCGGTGCTGCCCGGGGCAACAAGGTTGAGCGGAGAGGCCGCGAAGGTCTATACAGGGTTAGTCATAGGCTATAGGCTTGGCTCAAACACCCAGTACGAGAACCAGGTGCTGATAAGGGTTGACGGGGTAAACGACTCCAGGAAAGCCGCGCAGCTCATCGGCTGGCGCGTCCTCTACCGCGACAACAAGGGTAACGAGTACCGTGGAAAGATAGTACGTGTCCACGGGAACAAGGGCGTAGTTATAGCCGTGTTTAAGCCAAACCTGCCGGGCCAGGCGAGAGGGGGCAACGTCTACATCTACCCGCGGGGCGTCGAGCTAGTGTTCGAGGAGCAGAAGAAGTAGAGAGGGAAGAGAAAGAGGATACTGCACAGGGTTTAGAAGATCTAGGAGCACTCCAACGACAGGATCCCGCTGCCCGTATGTCCGGCGCACTATGCTCTCCACCCTATATAGCCTGGACGAGCCGCTCAAAACCACTGATAATCTCTTTCAAACGATCTATGGCTCTTCTTGTTAGGATCCTTCGTTGTAACGTGGACCCGGTAGAGGTCGAAGAGTCCACCGGTAACTACTGTAAGGTTGCATAGAGCAGTATAGTATATTCTTCTTAGGGACAACAACGAACTTGTCAATGTCTAATTGGACGCTAACCTCCTCTCTCCCTCAGGGGCTCTACGATGCCGCTTAGGATACGTTATTCAAGCAAATTATGGTGCATGAAATCTCTGTTGGGGAAATAGTATATGTGGAACATTGCTAAGGCCCAGCTCCTGGCTTAGGTCATGTGCCGCGGCAAAGAAGAGCTTAGATCTTGCAGAATGATCGTTGATTTTCTGCTAACCCGCCTATGTACGACATATGTATTTTAAGTCGTTATGTAGTCCGTCTTCTCCGCGCCCCCATCGCACTTCCTAAAGGGAATTGACCATTTCCATCGACAAGCTTGTGGCCACCAGCAGCCCAATACATATGGTGAGTAACTCTAAATAAATACCTCGTGTTTTTCCAGGTCTAGGCCATAGGCGTGTAGATACTGGGCGCAGTGTCCGCCGCGCCATGGCTGGCCCGCATACTCTGTGCCCATTGTGATAACAGGGGTGGTGGCCGGGGCGTGGAGAGGGCTCGGCTATACCTGGCCCACATCCACGTTTATGATGTACCTGGGCTGGAGCTCCCTGGCCCCGTCTAGCTTGCGGAGGTAGCTGGCTAGCGCGGAGGGCTTGAAGTTCTTGGCGTTGAGTTCTTCTGGTTTTATCCAGCGTAGTTTTAGGTGGTCCTCCCTAGGCTTTACATTAGGGCCTATGGGGCTCTTGCAGAGGAAGTAGAAGCCCAGCTCGTGCACTATCCCGCTGCGGCGGCGGTAGAAAGACTCTACTATGAATGCGAGGCGCGCGTCACCTATCTTCGGTATACCGAGCTCCTCCATGAGCTCCCGCTGAAGACCTTGAAGCACCGTCTCCTCTGGCCGTACACGCCCGCCTGGTAGACGGTAGAAATCGCCTTTCTTGCTCAGCTGGACCAGGAGGAGGCCGTCTTGCAGGATTATGCAGCGGGCTGTGACCCTGAACAGCATCAGCGGGCCCCGGCCTTAAGAACGATTAAGGCTGCTTGAATATTAGTTTACGTGGAGCGGGCGCCTTGGCCCCTATGTAGAACCGGCCCTAGGCCGTGGGCACGGCTATGGGGGCTTCAACTCTGTCTCCCAGCTCGCGGTTGAGGGCTGAGATCGTGTAAGCGGTCTCCGCGTCCTCAGCCACCACTATCAAATGGCTACCATGTATATCCAATCCCACGGCTATGGCACCCTGCTTCAGCAGCCTTTCGCGGAGGCGCTGGAGCCTCCGTGAGCCGGTCAGCTTTGCCAGCCTCTCGCTGATAGAGTCTATCATGTCTACTGGGTTATCCAGGGTGTCGTAGGCGGCCTTCTCTAGTGCTCCTATATTCGTGTAGACTGCCTCGGCCAGCCTCCTCTCCAGCGGCTTCTCCAGTCTCACCACGACTGCCCAGAGCCCGGATAGGTCGTATAACGGCATCACTGCAGTGCCTAGCACCGCCGTGCTGCCCTCCAGGGATGATATCAGGGTCTCCGTCCCCGCGGCTGGGCTGCGGAGCCTCTCCACCGGCAGCTTCCCCTCCCCCGCGTAGGCATCCATTACTACGCGGCTGAGCAGGCCCCCGAGCAGGGGGCTGGAGTAGTATAGGCCGCGGCCCCACACCCTGGCCTCGACGTCCTCAACCACCCCTACCATCCCCATGCCGCATGCCTGCGCTACCACGGGCACCTCTACCGCCACCGCTACTCCGAGGCTCGCCACCCGTGGAAGCAGGGTAAGCGACGCATAGGCCTCAAGCTCTATGCAGCGGGACGCCCCCGTGGCGGTCAGTATTATACCGGTGTAGATGACGAGCCTGTCATCCAGTGTCCCTAGCACGTCTGCCCCCCAGTGCGAGGCGCTTTAGCATTGACTGTAAGCTAGAAACGGGCGGGCTAGTAACACTGTAGTAGCACTACAATACTTCCGCCGGGCCCTGGGCTAGCCATGCTCCACGCTGACCCCTCGAGCGCCGAGGGCGGCCTCGTAGACTCGTAGGCCTAGCTCCCTCAGCTTCTCCGAAACCCTTGGAGCCTTCTCCCTCTCCACAAGAGCTATGGCTGATCCGCCCATGCCTGCTCCCGTGAGCTTAGCGCCTAGAGCGCCGCTAGCCCTGGCGGCCTGCACAGCCTTCTCCAGCTCAACATGCGAGACCCCCATGGCGTTCAGGAGCCCGTGCGCCACATCCATGAGGAGGCCTAGGCCCGCCGCGTCTCCACGGCGAAGCGCGCGCAGAGCCTCATCAATAATCCCCTCAGCCACCTCGAGCAGCTCTCGGCCCAGCCCCCCAAGCCTATGAAGCCTCTCCGTGAATAATCTAACAGCTCTCGCCGTGGAGCGCTTCACCCCGGTGTCTATGACTACTACAACCACGTCGCCAAGTCCGCCGAAATCCAGCGGCATAGGCGTCTCGCCACGCCTATAGAGAAGGAACCCGCCGTACGAGGATACCGTGTTGTCGACCCCGCTAGGGTTCCCATGGACCAGCTTCTCGCTCTCAAAAGCCGCGCGTGAGACAAGCTCCGGTGCCACCTCGAGGCCGGCTACGCACGCGTAAGCCGCTGAGGCAGAGACCGCTACCGCTGCACTGCTCCCCAGCCCCGCGCCCACCGGTATCTCAGAGTCTATGATGAGCCTGGCGGGCCACAGCCTGCCGCTAGACCTGGCGCTCGATATGTACTCGAACGCCTTCCTAAGGCTACAGAAGACCTGGCAGCCGTGCAAGACGTCTTCACGGACCCCGAGATTGACGGACTCCACCACCACACCATCATCAGCAGGCTCGGCGTACGCGCGGGAATAGAGCCCTACCGCAGCGGCAAGCGCCCTACCCCCATGGACGACCCAGTGCTCGCCAAAGAGTATGACCTTCGCGGGAGCCCTGGCGCGGCACCTCAAGAGCCAGACCCTGCCCCCCTCCAGCGCCCGGGGAGCAGGGAGTACCCAATTAGGGTACAGAAACTCTAATACCCAGGCCTCGCGGGGCCCGCAGCTGGGGCCCACCCAGGAGGGGAGCCGGGAAGGCACCCCAGCAGTGAAAAAAGCGCGGGAGTGGCTCCACCCCCAGCGCTGCCTTGGTGCTAGCTGCATATCGGGTAGTCGTCTGGGACCTTGGCGCGGAAGTACTTGCCTGTCTCGGGGCTCTTGAATAGGCCTATCTTTACTCCCTTCCTCCCCCTGGGGGCTAGCTGCCACACCTTGATCGGCACCAGCTCCGCCTCCTTGCCGGTCGTGGGGTCACGAACCCTCACAGCCTTCTCACACGCCAAGCACAAACACCCCCACTAACTCCCCTTACTCCGGTAGTAGAGTGCTCTTCCACTCTTTTATAGGCTTTACTTTGGGGGCCGCTAGAGGAGTTTCCTACCCCTCCGGCACGCACTAGGAATACATTTGTATTACCGGGGAGCCTGGGCACAGCGCTCCGGAATAGAGCCAGCCCAGTATTATCACCAGCCCAGTGCTAGGCGGGACCGGCAGGCCCGGTAACGCACGCAGAGAGGCCAGCGGGAGTTTATTACTAAAGCCTCCAGCAGCGGCGAGCCCTCTTTTACCCAGGACGCCTTGAGGTGCGGCAGCGTGGGTGCCAAGCCTTCGTCTGGGCAGAGCTTCCTACCTAGGATAAAGGAGAAGCGATGGAGCAAGGAGCTGGAGAAGGAGCTCCTAGAGAAGTGGAGCGAGGAGCGTCTCTACGAATTCGACCCGGACCGTGAGGGACCCGTGCTGGTAATCGACACCCCACCGCCCTATCCTAGCGGCAAGTGGCATGTGGGCGGGGCGGCGCACTACGCTCAGATAGACATGATTGCACGCTACTTCCGTATGAAGGGCTGGAACGTGTTCGTGCCCTGGTATGCCGACCGTAATGGACTACCGGTAGAGGTTACAATCGAGAAGAAGTATAACATTCTAGCACACGAGATGGCCAAGACCAAGGAGGGTCGTAAGAAGTTCCTAGAGCTCTGCAGCCAAGAGCTTGACAGGGTTGAGGAAGAGCTCGTGAGGATATGGAGAGGGCTGGGCTGCAGCTTCACCTACATAAGGAACGGCACCGACAGCCCTGAGTACCGCAGAATCACCCAAGCCACCTTCATAGAGCTCTGGAGGAGGGGGCTCATCTACGAGGACGAGAGGCCGGTCAACTGGTGTCCCCGATGCCGCACCTCGCTCAGCGAGGCTGAGATAGAGCACCGCGAGGAGGACTCCTACCTCTACTACGTAAAGTGGAGGGTAAAGGAGACCGGGGAGGAGATACTGATAGCCACGACGAGGCCCGAGCTGATAGGCGCAGCGCGGGCGGTGGTATACAACCCCGAGGATGAGCGCTACAAGAGGCTAAAGGGGCTCCACGCAATTGTACCTATCTACGAGTACGAGGTGCCTATACTCGAGCACCCAGCCGCCAAGCCCGACTTCGGCACCGGGCTTGTGATGGTGAGCAGCTATGGCGACTGGACAGACGTCCAGATGATAAAGGACCTCGGGCTGGAGCCCAAGGTGATAATAAACCAGGACGGCACAATGAACGAGAAGGCAGGGTTCCTCAAAGGCCTGCCCGTACGCGAAGCCAGGCGCCGCATGGTGGAGGAGCTGGAGAAGAGGGGCCTCATAGCGAAGAAGGAGCTGATACGCCACAGCGTCCCCGTATGCTGGCGCTGCAAAACCCCCGTCGAGATAGTACATGTGCGCGAGTACTTCCTAAAGCAGCTCGAGTTCCAGGACAAGCTGCGCGAGATAGTCAAGAAGATGCACTTTAAGCCGGAGAAGCACCGGCAGAAGCTACTGGACTGGATAGACAGCCTGAAGATGGATTGGCCCATATCCCGCACAAGGTACTATGGCACCGAGATCCCCATCTGGACCTGCCGTCGGTGTGGAGCAAAGCTCGTCCCAGAGCCTGGCCGCTACTACCGCCCCTGGCTAGAGGAGCCGCCGTGGGAGCGCTGCCCACGCTGCGGGGCCCCACGAAGCGAGCTAGAAGGCGAGACCAGGGTGTTCGATACATGGTTCGACTCGAGCATAAGCGTGCTCTATGCTTCCGGCTACATGAGGAACCTCAAGCTGTTCGAGCGGGTCTTCTCCCGGGACGAGGAGCTACCATACACCCTGAGGCCTCAGGGAGTCGACATAATAAGGACATGGCTCTACTTCAGCGTGCTCCGCGTCTACCAGCTGCTCGGCAAGCCGGCGTTCCGCTGGGTACGCGTAACCGGCATGGGGCTCGACCCTAAGGGCAGGGCTATGCACAAGAGCCTGGGGAACGTGATAGACCCGGAGCCCTATATAGAGGCCTACGGTGCCGAGCCGTTCAGGTTCTGGGCCGCAGCGGCCGCCAGGCTGGGAGACGACTACCGGTTCAGCGAGCAGACGCTTAAGACCGGTAAGCTCTTCCTCACAAAGCTATGGAACATCGCCAGGTTCGTATCCAGCTTCCCGAGGCCCACGGACGGCTACAGGCTGAGGCCTATCGACCTAGTGTTCCTCGGGGCCCTCAACAACCTGATAAGGAGAGTAGACCACTACTACGGCGAGGAGCTGGACGTGCACCAGCCGGTTAACGAGCTCTATAACTTCACCTGGAACATATTCGCGGCCCACTATCTGGAGCTAGTGAAGACGAGGGCTTACAATAGGGAGGGCGAGTTCAGCGAGGAGGAACAGAGGGGGGCCTGGTTCACACTCCACACTATACTGGACGCCTTGCTGAGAATGCTAGCACCTATACTCCCCTTCATAACCGACGCGCTCTACCGCAGGCTCTACGGAGACTCGGTTCACCGGCAGAAGTTCCCCGAGCCCAACCCCGAATGGGACACAGCATACGCGAAGATGCTCGACAAAGTGCTCCAGCTGAATAGCGCGCTATGGACCTGGAAGCGCAGCCACGGCTACAAGCTGTCCCAGAAGGTCGAGGGCTACAAGCTATACCTGAGCAAGGAGATGGAGCCCTTCGCCAAGGACCTGGAGTACATGCACCGTATCGAGACCGTTGTAGGCGAGCCGCCCGAGACGGCGGAGAAGCTGACAGAGGGAGCCTACATAGCCGGGCTCCGAGGAGGCACTGGCGCCCAGAGAGGGGGGATGACTGGAGCCGAGCAGCTGAACCGGTGATGTATCGGATTTCGCCTGACCCTCCTTTCAAGATGCTACTTTAACCCCTTAGGAGAGCCTGGGGAGCCTGGAGCCGCGACGCCCGGGGGAAGAGGCCGCCGGCGGGCGGTGCAGTGACCCCGGGTCTCCCGGCCTTCAATATACCCTTGGGCTTTTAGCGCCGCCCCCAGCAGGCCGAGGAGAGGGGCCTAGAGCCCCTGGGTCAGGAAGGCTTCTCGTGCATCCCACCGGGAGCTGGATTATAGCATTCTTTCTGCATCGAACCCCCGGGATCCAAGGGAGGGATCCATGCGATGTCCCTGAGCCGCGAGGGGCTCCGCAGGCTCGACCGCATGCTGGCAGCCCTTAAGGCAACACCACGTACCGGCTGGATGCTCAGGGGCGTGCACGCTGCCATAGCCGAGAGCATTGCAGAACACATGTCCGAGGCGACAGTGCTAGCGCTAGTCCTAGCCGACTACATGAGCCAGCACGGGGTGAAGGTGGATCCCTTCTACGCGGCAGCTATATCGGCCGTACATGACCTCTCAGAGTCCGTTGTGGGCGATATAGTGAAGCTGACCGTCGACGCCATAGGAAAGGAGAGGAAGGAGAAGCTTGAGCTGAAAGTAGCCAGCGAGCTGCTCGGCAACGATAGTGTAGTATACAAGCTGATGATGGAGTATGTGGAGCAGAAGAGCTTAGAGGCACACGTAGCCAAGCTAGCTGAAACCCTATCAACGCTCCTGCAGAGCCTGAGATATATGAGCCAGGGCTTCACCGATGTCGCGGAGATAGCATGCTCATCCGCCAAGAGCATAGAGAAGCTCATACATGAATATGGTGAGATGGCTGTGCTAGAACCTCTAATACGAGACGTGGTAAAATCCGGAAAAGAGGCATGTAGCATCGCGGAGACCATGTAGCCCGTGGGCACGGCTGCCGCATAGCCACCCAATAATGTACATTTATAAAATAAATTGTTTTAAATGTTATTATAGAAAAAGGTCAAGTATTATCGTGCCTAACATGGGTCGCTCTCAAAGCTCTAGCTGCAAGAAGAATCTTGTAATTACTACTAGCCATGGAGGTTCTCATGCCGTGTTGCTGGGATCAGGCGAAGTTGGGCTGCACGTACAGCCTTCCCGGAGCTGTCCTGAAGCGATGTGGTAATATGCATGAGCAGTGTATTTCAATAGGTTGTCCATCTGTTTTATATGTTATGTAATACGCTGCCTAATTTACGTTGTGTAACCTCGTGGTTAGTTGATATAAGTGGTGTGGCACGTGGCGTCAGGCGATGTAGCCCTCTCCGGGTTGGGGTAGGGGGGCACCCGAGGCAGCATGAACCTCGCAACCCGGTATGGGCTGGCTGCTATAGAACACGTTGACCCTAGCTAGATACTTCGCATCTAGCTATGCTTAAGGATACACATTGCATATTGTTGTGTGGGTTATAGTGTATGAGAATAACTATACTGCTATGACGCGTGCTGGGGTCTAATTCTACTCTCTGCTAGCCCCTTCAAATAAACCGGGGATCATGCAGGTTACAGGACTATGAGGAGTGCCGGTCTGGGAGAAGCGGGGCTGAAAGCCTGGGGCTGGGTCAGCCTAAGGGTTGCGAGGGAGCTATAGCATTTATGAAGCCTCCCCGTGTGCTCAGCTCGATAGCTCGAGCGGCCGAGACTGGCTCGACGTGAGCCCCGAGCCGCTGAGCTAGGATGGAGAGGGCGTATAGGAGAAGCGGGACGGGACCCCAGACTCGTTTCCCGCGGAGACTCGCTAGGAGCTTGTAGTAGCGGGTTGCGAGGAACTTTGCTAGCTTCTGCCTAGCCTCCCTGCCGCTCTGGGCGAAAAATGTCTTGAGGCCTATGGCTAGCCTCCTAGCCCCTCTAGTGAGCCCCCTTGGGGATATGTAGATGTAGGCCACGTCCGCTGCGTTGAAGTACCTTCCCCGCAGCCTCGCCACGAAGCCGGCAAGCCTCTTCATTCTCTTGGCGAGCTGCTGGGGCGAGGTGGGCCTGGACTCCTGTGTCGACGAGTACACCGCCACCACGAGGGGGCTCGAGCCGGGCAGCTCAAGGATAAGTGCGTGAAGCCTCTTATCACCGGAGCTGTGCAGCGATACCGGCCTGGCCGGGCTTCTACCTGCAGCCTCTAGCACTCTCACCAGAGCACGGGCTCCCCCTAGGAGTGGTAGTAGCACCTCGTTGGCCTCGGCCAGCGCCCTGGCCCTCCTCTCCCTCGCCTTCATCCTGATCTCCTCAGCGCTCTCTCCTCAGGCTGTCTTCCCCGGAGAGCCCATGTATAGCAGCATCTGTATGGAGCGCCTACTGAAGCGGTGCCGGCGTGCTAGGCTGTACAGGAAGCCTGGGAGGCCCTCAAGCCCCGGCTCTGGCCGTGGTAGCACGTAGGAGGCCTCCCCTCAATCCTGTGCAGTTTAGCCTGTCAGGCTTAGGGGGAAGGCCCGGCCTGGTAGCATCATTATCCAGAGGAATGCCTGACAGGGTTAAGTTCGGGCTGGGATACCGGGCGCCGGAGAGGGCTGCCGGGGGCTCCGCTGGGGCCCTCTCCCAGCCTGGCTGTGAAGAATGGACCACGGAACGAGCCCTCCCGGGGCAGGGGCCCCTGGGGGCGGTGAGTGTAGTACCCCGCATCTCTGAGCCGCAGCCCCTTCTGCGTCGGCCGTGTGCCGCTATGCGGGACATTTGCTAAATTAGGGCATAGAGCGTAGGATGCCGGTCCGGGTGCATTGGAAGTGATGGAGGAGGCCTTGAAGAAGTATATTGAAGCCGGGCGTATAGCCAAGATTGTTAGGGACGAGGGCGCTAAGCTGATAGAGGCTGGCCGCAGACTGATAGACGTCTGCGAGCATGTTGAGAGGAGGACCCGCGAGCTCGGCGCAGCCCCAGCGTTCCCCTGCAACATATCTGTGAACGAGGTAGCCGCCCACTATTCTCCGCTGGTGGGGGACGAGTCAACCATACCGGAGAACGCTGTCGTCAAGCTGGATGTGGGAGTCCACGTGGACGGCTACATAGCTGATACTGCAGTGACCGTTGCGCTTGACGACAGGTGGAACCCCCTCCTGGAGGCGGTGCAGGAGGCTCTCTCAAAGGCCCTCGATGCAGTAAAGCCCGGGGTACGCTTCGCGGAGATAGGCCGGGTCATAGAGAATACTATCAGGAGTAGGGGGTTCAAACCCATAGTTAACCTGGGGGGCCATAGTCTTGCGCGCTACACTATACACGCGGGCGAGAGCATACCCAACGCCTATGACCCTATGACGCGCGGCCGCTTCTCTGCCGGAAAGGCGTACGCCATAGAGCCTTTCGGCACCAACGGCTCCGGCCTCGTGTACGAGGGAGACATAGTGGCTATCTACGCCCTCGTGTGTACTGGGCTCCGGCGTAGACTCGATAATGTAAGTAAGAAGGTACTTGCAGCTATACGCGATAGATTCAAAACCCTGCCGTTTAGCGAGAGATGGCTAGCCGACGTCGAACCCGACATCGAGAAGCTGCGTAGGAGTCTCAGGAAGCTGTCTCGTATGGGCTTTCTCGTTAGATACCCCATACTGATAGAGAAGGCTAAGGGTATTGTGGCACAGTTCGAGCACACCATAGTGATAACCGATGACGGGGAGGTAATAGTTACGACCAGTTGACCCCGCTTTACACTATATAGGGGCTAGGAGCTGTGTGAGGGAAACAGCGTCTCCCGCGTGTAGGTATATATGAGGGAGTATTGGCATGCCCGGGGCTGCCGCAGCAGCCTTGACCGGCTCTTCATCGGACATAGCCACCTGGATAATAGCAATAAGCATACTTATCTCAACGGTGCTCTCGATAATGGCGTTCTTCGGGGCCGCTCAGGGCCTGCAGCTGAGGATATGGAGGAGCCAGATAGAGTCGAGGCTAAGGATACTCGCCGGCTACCGGGACAAGGCTCGTGAAGAGGCGCGTAAGAAGCTTGAGAAGCTGGGGTCCAAGGATCCCGATGCGGTGCTGAACACTGTTATGGACTACTTTGTTATAGAGCCTGTATCCATAGAGCCCACGGATATAACCAAGAGGCTTGAGAGAATACTGCGCACGGAGGAGGAGCGGATAGAGGAGGTCATCTCCCGCAGCCTGCCACGAGAGGTTGACGATGCCGAGAAGAAGAATGTTGCAACCCTGCTAGTGATAGCTAATGCGCTAAACATGCTCTACAAGTACCTACGCCATATACTACTCCTGGGCGTGAAGACTAGAAATGCGATGCTCGTAGCGCAGCTGTGGATGCTGCTCCCCCTCTACATGAGGATAGCTAAGGCTTACTATGATGCAGTAGGTGTTGTGAGTAAGGGTGTGCCTATAGGCGATGCAGCCGGCCCGCTTGCGGCCTATAAGCTGATGAGAATGCTTGAGGTGGAATCGGAGCCGCGCGAGGTGACCAAGGACACTGTTTACAGCGTGCATAGGTATGAGGACCGGAGGGTAGTGATCGTGAAGGCCCGCGGCCCGGGGAGCACCGTGGGGAGGCCAGGGGAGGCTGTAGAGAAGATTGTGAGCGAGGAGCTTCAGGGCAACGTTGCCGCCATAATAACTGTGGATGCCGCTCTAAAGCTCGAGGGGGAGGAGACGGGCTCCATAGCTGAGGGCACTGGGGTTGCGATGGGCGATCCGGGGCCCGAGAAGATACGTATAGAGCGTATAGCTGTAGCCCATGGGGCCCCGCTCTACGCCATAGCTATAAAGATGGGTCTCGAGGAGGCTATAACGGCTATAAAGAAGGAGGTTGTGGATGGTGTCGAGAAGGCTGTAGAGCGGGTAAAGCAGCTGATACTCGAGGCTACGCGGCCCGGCGACACAGTGATAGTTGTAGGTGTTGGCAACACACTGGGTGTGGCCCAGTAGCTCTTACCCCCGGGGGTGGACCTCCATTGGCCGCCTGGGTGAATGAGCCTCTAGCCCTAGGCTATGTAGCGCTGCTGCTCACCGCGGCGGCTGTCGTAGCCTACATGTCCATAGCTACTGTGAGGAGGCGCCGTGAGGCCGGCAGGCGCATAGTTACCGTTCTCCGCTGCCTATCCTGCGACGGTGTTGTGAAGAGAGGGTTCCGTGAAGGAGACTACGTTGGTAAGATTGTGGACGAGGAGTGCCCTGTATGCGGTGGTAAGATGGTCATAGAGGCGATTTATGAGGAGAAGGCCGAGCCTATCTCGAATAAGATCCTGTGGGGATAGCTGGGCTGCGTAAGACTTAAATAGCTCAGGAGGAGCCCCACTGTTGCATGGCCCGACCCGGCCATAGCGGCCGGGCAACACCCGGACTCATGTCGAACCCGGAAGTTAAGCCGGCCGCGTTGGGGGATGCTGTGGGGTCCGCGAGGCCCCGCAGCGCCCCCAAGCCGGGATCGGGCCGCCTCGTGTGGTTGATCCCCCTCATTCTCGCTCATCCTGTGGCCGCGCAGCCCCTAGCGGCTCCTCAAGGGTTGAAGGGCTCCTGGGAAGCGCTTATACCTAGGGATCCGGTTTCCTGGCTTTCCTGGTGGTGCATGCACTCCGCCTATTGATGGGGTGGCTGTTATGGGGTATGTGCGCTGGCTTGGTCACTCGGCTTTCGAGCTCGAGATAGATGGTTACCGCCTACTTATCGATCCCTGGCTGACCAATCCTATGTCGCCAGTGGGCGTCAAGGAGTACAAGGGTAAGATTGACTTGATAATAGTTACCCACGACCATGCAGACCATCTGGGTGACGCGCTGGAGCTGCTTAAGCTAAACCCCGATGCAAAGTTCGCCGCGGTCTACGAGCTCGCTAACTACGTGGCCGAGCAGCTGGGCGATAGGAGTGGAAGGATAATTGGCGCTAATATAGGCGGGCCCCTGAAGCTGCCCGGCATCAGCCTAAAGGTTATGTTCTTCCCCGCGACGCACAGCTGCGGGCGTGGGACACCTACGAGCGTTGTAGTGTCGGGCAGGGAGGCCACGGTGTTCCACGCTGGTGATACAGGGCTGTTTGCCGAGATGCAGTTCATAGGCGAGCTCTACCGGCCGGATATAGCTCTGCTGCCAATCGGCGGGCACTTCACCATGGATGTGTATCAGGCCGCTAAGGCTGTCGAGCTGCTTAGGCCGCGTGTAGCCATACCTATGCACTATAACACGTTTCCTGTTATAGAGGCGGATCCACAGGAGTTCGCAAAGTATGTCGCGGAGAGGGGGCTGGAAACCAAGGTGGTGGTGCTGAAGCCCGGCGAGTACTACCGGTTCTAGAGCGCTTGGAGGGCCTAGGGCCAGGCCCTGCTTCCAGTTTTTAACCCCTAGTTGGCCCTGGGCTTGGCGTCCCGGGCCCCTTGTGTTGGGAGCGAGGATACCCGTTTCAGAGTCTGAGTACCGGCTTCTAGAGCGGCTTGTAGGCAGGGTTGAGCCGGGGAAGCCCTACACCACGGAGGCTCTGGCGAGGCTTACCGGCCTCGACCGCAGCCAGGTGGAGGCTCTGGCAAGGCTCCTGGCGGAGAAGGGGCTCCTGCAGCTGGAGGAGCGTGTCTCTGAGCGCTATAGGCTAACCGAGGAGGCTGA
Source organism: Pyrodictium occultum (assembly GCF_001462395.1). Classification (NCBI taxonomy): domain Archaea; kingdom Thermoproteati; phylum Thermoproteota; class Thermoprotei; order Desulfurococcales; family Pyrodictiaceae; genus Pyrodictium; species Pyrodictium occultum. The sequence continues at coordinate 728,467 of NZ_LNTB01000001.1, read as the reverse complement.
GAGGTACCTCCGCGAGGGCTTCCCGGAGGAGAGGCTGGCCCGCCTCCTAGCAGAGCACGGGGGGAGAATGCCTGTAGAGGAGGCCAGGAGGCTGCTGGGCGGTGAGTTCGGCATAGCTATGGCTAACGCCTCCCGGAAGGGTTGGGTACGCGTCGAGTCTGGTGAGATAGTCCTCGCCGCCGAGCCGCCTCTGGTTGCTGAGGAGCGTCGTCTCCTGGAGAGGCTTAGCCGGGGTGAGCGCGTCTCCGGCGATGACCTCAGGATGCTCCGCCGCCGCAGGCTGGTCGAGCCGGTGAAGGAGAAGGCGACGTTTATCACCCTGGAGGAGCCGCCGGAGAAGCTGCTCGGCAGGGTAGAGGTGGAGGTGGGTGCGCTAACACGCCGGATGCTCGAGACGGGCGAGTGGCGTAGGGTTAGGCTGCGCCGCTACAACGTCGCCGCCGAGCCGCCGCGCCTCTACCCGGGCCGCCTCCACTTCTTCCGCCAGCTCATAGAGCATATACGCGATGTCATGAAGGAGCTCGGCTTCGTGGAGGTCGAGGAGCCGCCGGTGGAGCTGGAGTTCTGGAACTATGACGTGCTCTTCCAGCCACAGTACCACCCGGCCCGCTCCCCGACGGACACGTTCTACCTGCGCCAGCCCAGGGAGGGAGAGCCGCCCCGAGAGCTCGCTGAGATGGTTAGGAGGGCCCACGAGGAGGGCCTCGCGGGGAGCCGTGGCTGGGGCTACCGCTGGGACCCATCCCGCGCGGCGAGGCTGATACTCCGGAGCCACACCACGGCCGTCTCGGCCCGCGTGCTCGCCCAGAGGCCCCGGCCCCCCTTCCGCTTCTTCTCGATAGGCAGGGTCTACCGGGTGGAGACGGTGGACCCGCACCACCTGCCCGAGTTCCACCAGGTGGACGGGATAGCTAGCGAGGATGGGGTAAGCCTCCGCTGGCTAATGGGCATGCTGGGGGAGCTGCTGGAGAGGCTAGGGCTCAGGGAGTACAGGTTCCGGCCAGCCTACTTCCCCTTCACCGAGCCCTCTCTGGAGGGCTACGTGCGCGTCGGCAGCCAATGGCTGGAGGTACTTGGAGCCGGCCTCTTCCGCCCCGAGATGCTCGCTGCCCTGGGTATTGACTACCCGGTAGCTGCCTGGGGTATGGGGATAGAGAGGCTGGCCATGGCCCTCTACGGGCTCAGCGACATAAGACAGCTCTATAGCAGCGACGCGCGCTTCCTCTCAACAATACCCTCAAGGTGGCGTCTCTATGCCGGTGCTCCGGTTTAAACCTGGCAGGGTGGAGGAGGTTTTCGGCGTAAGCCTCGAGAAGGCACTAGAGGTTATGGAGAAGCTCAAGATAGGGGTTGAGGTCGACGAGCAGGGCTACGTTGAGGCAGAGATAGAGGTAGATAGGCCTGACATGTACAGCCTAGAAGGCATAGCTAGGCAGGCCAAGGGGCTCCTCGGTGTAGAGACCGGGCTCCCACGGTACACGGTGGTGGAGAGCGGCTACCGCATAGAAGCCGGGGAGGTCTCCTCCAGGCCCTACATAGCCGGGGCCGTCATATGGGACGTCAACGTGGACGAGGACTTCCTGGAGGAGCTTATACAGTTCCAGGAGAAGCTGCATGTAAGCCACGGTGGCCGCCGCAGAAGGGTTGCCATCGGCATACATGACCTGGATAAGCTGCCGTCCAGGAGCCTTCGCTACGAGCTGGCAGGCGTCGGCGAGGTGAGGTTTCGGCCACTTCACCGCGACAAGGTGATGACGCTCAAGGAGGTCCTCTCAGAGACCAGCCAGGGGAGAGAGTACGGCTCAATATCGCTGGTGGACGGTAGGCACCCGGTCCTCTACTCCGGCGGCGAGGTGATAAGCGCACCCCCGGTGATAAACGCTGACTTGACGAAAGTGGAGCCTGGAACAAGGCACCTGTTCATAGATGTTACTGGCACTGAGCTGAAGCCGGTGCTGGACGTGTTATCCATATTGGCTGCGAACCTCGCCGAGAGGAGTAGGAGCCGGAGAATAGGCCTAGTGGAGGTACACGCCCCCTGGGGCAGGCTCAGCGAGCCACGGCTAGAGCCCTCCCGTATGGAGCTCGAGGTCCGCTACGCCTCGAGGATTATAGGCGTGGAGATGGGTGCGGAGGAGGCCGCCGAGGCGCTTAGAAGGATGAGGTTCGGCGCCACGGTGCTCGACGAGAGCCGCGTCATGGCTAGTGTGCCCCGCTACAGGGTGGACATACTCCACCCCGTGGACCTGGTGGAGGAGATAGCGCTCGCCATAGGCCTCGACCGGCTCGCCCCCGTGAAGCCGAGGCTCATGCTCCGGGGCCAGCTGCTCCCCGTAAGGGCCTGGGAGAGGGAGGCACGGCTCATACTGGTGGGCCACGGCTTTGTGGAGATGTACTCCTACAGCCTCACGAGCTGCAGGGACCAGGTAGAGCTAGCGGCCGTGGACCAGTCGAGGCTGGTGGTCATCGAGAACCCTGTAGGAGAGGGGAGCGGCTGCTACCGGGCCTCCCTCCTCCCCCAGCTGCTACGCGCCGCGGCCGCCAACCAGCACGCTGTGCCCCTCCGCGTGTTCGAGGCCGGCGAGGTGCTCCTGGCTGGCGGCGGGGACCCGGAGAGGAGGGTGGAGCACCGGCGTCGGCTAGCCCTGCTCTACATGGCTGAGAAGGCCGGCTACGAGGATATCCAGGCGGTCGTCTACAGCCTCCTAAGGCTCCTGGGCGATGAGATAGCTGAGGTGAGGCCTACGAGCCACCCCCTACTCATAGAGGGCCGGGCGGCGGAGCTGCGTAGCCGTGACGGTGTATACGGGGTCATGGGGGAGGTTAGGCCGGAGGTGCTGGAGAAGCTCGGCATAGTATACCCCGTAGCTGTCGCGGAGCTAGACTACACGGGGCTAGCCGAGCCAGGCGGGCCGGGCGCCGCTGTCCCCCGCCCCTAACACCCGGGCTCATAGCCCCCGCGTGGGGGCCTCGCTCGGGCTCTTCTAGACGGGGGTGACGGGGCGGCGCGGCACCCCGGCCCCTCCAGGGCCTGAGGGACACCCTGCCCAGGGTTTATTGAACAGTCGTCCGGGGCAGGCCCCCGGGGTCTGAGAAGGTAGAGAGGGGAGGCAAGCCGTGACGCCGGAGGAGAGGCTGAGGCTCATAACGCGGAACACCGTGGAGGTCGTCACGCTCGAGGAGCTGAAGGCCAGGCTTGAGGCCGGGGAGAAGCTGAAGGGCTACATAGGTTTTGAGCCCAGCGGCCTCTTCCACATAGGCTGGCTCGTCTGGGCCAACAAGGTAAGGGATATGATTGATGCAGGGGTTGAGTTCTATCTGCTCGCTGCCACCTGGCATGCGTGGATAAACGACAAGCTTGGCGGCGACATGGATCTGATACGCAAGGCCGCCCGCCATGTTATAGATGTGCTGGAGGCTATAGGGGTGCCCCGCTCCCGTGTAAAGGTTGTTGACGCCGAGGATCTCGTGTCGGACAAGGACTACTGGGCGATACTCCTCCGCGTGGCTAAGCACAACACCCTGGCGAGGATTAAGAGGGCGCTCACCATAATGGGGCGTAGGGCCGAGGAGGCTGAGCTGGACTTCTCCAAGCTTATCTACCCGGCTATGCAGGTGACGGACATATTCTACCTGGACGTCGATATAGCCCTCGGGGGCACCGACCAGCGCAAGGCCCACATGCTCGCCAGAGATACAGCGGAGAAGCTCGGCAGGAAGAAGCCTATAGCTATCCACACGCCGCTGCTCACAGGGCTACAGGGCATAGGGAGGATGAATCCCAGCGAGGTGAGCGAGGAGGAGCACGCGGTAAACTTCAAGATGAGCAAGTCAAAGCCCGACACCGCCATATTCGTCTACGACCCGCCAGAGGAGATCGAGAAGAAGCTGCGCCGCGCCTATTGCCCTGCCCGGGAGGTCCGCTACAACCCGGTGCTGGAGATAAACAGATACCTCCTCTTCTCAAGGCCGGGCTTCAAGCTTGTAATAGAGAGGCCCGAGAAGTACGGTGGCACAATAGTTGTTGAGAGCTATGAGGATCTCGAGAAGATTTACCGGGAGGGTAAGCTGCACCCGCTGGACCTCAAGAAGGCTACTGCTAAGGCGCTAGCGGAGATGCTCGAGCCCGTGAGGAGATACTTTGAACAGAACCCGGAGGCCCGGAGGATACTGGAAGAACTAAAAAAGGCTGCCATCACACGATAATGTTTAACGGAGACTGGTGGTTAATGCCTCACAGCCATTGCGGCCAGAAGGCCTCCATGTGAGGCCCGTGTAAGGCTCTCGCCCCAAATGAATGGGTGCTCCACCCCGAGGTGGCGGAGGGAGGAGCGCAGGATACACGAAGCAGCGCCAGGGTGTTGGAGTTGAAGTACCTTATAAAGGCGAAGGTGGAAGTAGAGGGCCTAGTAAACAGGCACGACATAATAGGCGCTATATTCGGACAGACAGAGAATCTTTTCGGAGAGGAGTTCGATCTCCGCGAGCTGCAAGAGAGGGGCCGTATAGGCCGCGTTCAGTTGGAGGTGCGGCACCAGGGCACTAAGACCTACGGCGAGATAACGGTACCCTCCAATCTCGACAGGGTAGAGACAGCGCTCGTAGCAGCGATGCTCGAGCTTGTAGAGAAGGTAGGCCCCTACAAGGCCAGGGTACATGTCTACGACATCATTGACGTTAGGGCGGAGAAGATAAAGAAGATCGTGGAGAGGGCTAAGGAGATACTCCGCATATGGTCCCTCGAGAAGACGCCGGACCTCCGAGAGGTCCTCAGGGAGATAAGCGAGTCGGTTAAGCGCGGCGAAGTCATATCCTATGGGCCCGAGAAGCTCCCGGCGGGTCCCGATGTGGACAAGAGCGACGAGATAATCATAGTAGAGGGTAGAGCCGATGTAATCAACCTGCTCCGCTACGGCTACCGGAACGTGATAGCTCTCGAGGGCGCCAGGGGTAAGATACCAGACACCATAATAAAGCTCGCCAAGACGAAGAAAGCCATAGCCTTCGTGGACGGCGACCATGGAGGCGACTTGATACTCTGGGAGCTCCTCCGCACGGCAGACATAGACTATGTTGCCAGGGCCCCGCCCGGCAAGGAGGTGGAGGAACTAACGGGCAAGGAGATAGTCCGTGCTCTCCGCAACCTTGTGCCGGCGCGCGAGTACCTGGCCATCCTGGAGCGTAAGCTTAAGGGTAAACCCGAGAAGCCGGTTGAGGCTAAGCCCGAGGAGAGGGAGGCCAAGCAGCCCGAGGCGGTTGCCGAGAAGCCTGCACCTCCTCAGCCTCAGCAGCCCTCGGCACCCGCCGCAGCCCCCAAGGCGGAGCCGGTAGTCCAGGTGGAGGTCGAGCGTGTAGAGCTGCCCGCTAACGTGGTGGAGGAGATAAAGAAGCTTAGCGGCACCCTTGAGGCAATCCTATATGACAGGGAGTGGAGGCCCCTGGAGAAGGTGCCGGTGAGAGACATATACAATGTGCTGGAGAAGATAGAGCCGGGCAAGGTCTACGCGATAGTCTATGACGGCATTGTAACCCAGCGCATGCTTGATCTCGCGTCAGAGAAGCAGGTGAAGCTGCTCATAGCCAACCGTCTAGGCTCGATAGAGCGCAGGCCTCCAGGGGTTAGCGTGCTAACCTTCAGCGACGTAGCCTCCTAAGGGATTCTCGCCCCTTGGCGCTCCAGGCACTACCACCCTCACTCTTCTTTTAGGAGCTTGTCTGCGCACCCGCGTTACGGGCTCCGTGGAGGCTTCTTCGGCCTCAAAGCTGTATGTTTGGCAGCAGCATCATCAGTGTTATACCCGACACTATTGATGCTACTAGCCTCCCCCGCTTCTCGCCAAGCCTTTCAACGGCTATGTCCCTCACTATCTGGGCGCCATCAGTTATGAAGAGGGGCGCGGCGTTAATCGCGGCTAGCCCTATGTTCACTAGGGCGGCGAGGATGCTAACGGTCCAGAGGGTGTAGGCAGTGCCGGCGCTCATGCCTAGGCCTAGTAGGGTCCTGGGTATCTCGCTCAGGTAGACGCCCACATGCTCGTAGCGCTCCCTGTCCCGCACATTGGGTGGTGCAGCGGGCTTCACAACAAGTATTCTCGCGCCGCTCGGCTTCACAAACTCGACCTCAAGCGTCACATTGGCCAGCGTGCCGCCGTTGCTCGCTCTCAGCCTACTCACGTACTCTATAAAGCTGCTCACTTTATCGAACTTTGTGCCATTCACTATTATTGCTTGGAACACGTCGCCGCTCTTTATGCCAGCCTTCTCGGCGAAGGAGCCGGGGCTAACCTGGAGTATAACTATGTATGTTCCGCCGTGCTGCAGGCCCGCGTTAACCCCGGCTATAAGGGCGAAGATTAATACGTTGGCTAGGATACCGGCCGCGTAGACCCTAAGCCTGCTTCGGAGAGGCGCCCTTGTAAGTTCCTCCTCGTCGGGCTCCACGAAGGCTGCGGGTAGGATGCCGAGCGCTATGAGGAAGCCGGCCGACTTTACCCTTATACCCTCGTACCTGGCCGCGAGGGCGTGTGAGAGCTCGTGAAGTATTATAGCCACGGAGAGCCCTGGAAGCAGGTAGAGGAAGGTCTTCAGGCCTATAGTTACTCCAGGTATTAGCGGCACAACCGGCGCGGCGCCCTGGGGGCGCCCGGCGAACATTCCGGCTATCCTGGATACCATAACCCGGTAGAACTCTATTGTGAGTGCGAACACTGCCAGCACGCCGGCGTCAAAGAGCAGCCCCAGCCACCTATACCTTCGGAGCCTTTCGAACGGGCTGAAGCCCGAGGGTATACGGAGCATGATCATCAACGGGGTGACTGTGAGTCTAGAGCCTTCCCCCAGTACTCTGGATAGGACTAGGGTGGCTGCCAGCCATGCTGCTAGGTAGTAGAGCAGCAGCTCCCCGGCGGCAGTCATGCCAGCGGCCCTGGCCTGGGTGGGGCGCGCCTTGGAGTTATAAGTAGCTAGGAAGCCATGGCGTCTAACGGGGCTGCGTGGAGCTGCTGCATTGCGCAGTGCCCGCGGCAGTCGTGGAGATGCACGAGGGGTAGCAGTATGCCCCGCGAGAAGGTTGAGAGACGGGGCGAGTACAGGGCCGTAGTCTATACCGAGGAGCACTGGAGGCTCCTTGAGAGCCTCCGCCGCGAGGCTAAGAGCGTGATGGAGGCCCTCGTTAGCCTTGGGCTGGCGCCCCTGGTGCACGGGAGTATCGCACGAGGCGACGTTCATAGGGATAGTGATATCGACGTCTTCATACCCTCGGTGGTGCCCTCCTACATGGTGGAGCTGGGGCTCGAGAGGGCGGGGCTGCGTATATCGCATAAGCTTATAGTCCAGGCCACTCCTCAGAGCACCCCTAAGGCCTACATAGCGCTCGACGCCTACGAGAAGAGAGTAGTATCGTTCCCCCTGGCTAAGCTGTCTAAGAGAGAATACGAGTTCTACTACTTTGGCGGAGCCCTCGACTATGCCGGGCTGGTGGCCGGGAGACGCGTCCCCGGGGTCAATAAGAGGCTAGTGCTGATAGAGCCTACACCGGAGGGGCATAGAGAATCACCCGTTATAGGCCGCGAGGCCGAGGTGGCTAGGGTGGTCGGGGTTAGCGTAGACACGGTGCTGGAGAGGGTCAGGGTGCTCACGCGCCGCGACGCGCTCGGTAGAACGGGTGTGTTTGTCAAGCACGAGCTTGAGCCCTGGGATAGCATAGAGGATGCTGTCCGCAGGCTTGCACGCGAGAACCCCCTGTTCCGCCGCGCCCTCCGGGCTAAAGGTTCGCCGCTGGTGTGAACGGCTTTGAGGAGAGTCAAGCTGGTCAAGGATGTATACTCCCTGGTGGGCTCCCTCCCTCTCGGCTGCATATACTGCGTAAGGGGCTCAAAGATAGTGGTGTTCATAACCGGGCTCTGTGACGATAACTGCTTCTACTGCCCGGTCTCCCCCGCAAAGCTCCACCACGACGTAATTACCGTAGACGAGGAGCCGGTTAAGTCTCTCGAGGACATAGTTCTCGAGGCATACCGTATAGGGGCCGACGGGGCCAGCATAACCGGCGGGGACCCGCTCGTAAGGCTTGACAGGACTGTCAGAGCCATAAGGCTCCTGAAGGACGTGTTCGGCGACGGATTCCACGTGCACCTCTACACGAGCGGCCGCTACGCCACCTCATCGGCCCTGCTCGAGCTCGAGCGCGCCGGGCTAGACGAGATACGGTTCCATGTGGTCGGAGAGTGGGTTTTGAAGCGCATAGAGGCCGCCCTCCACCTTCTAGAGCGGGTGCGGGTTGGCGTAGAGATACCGGTGCTCCCCGACAGGGTCGAGGAGACCAAGAAGCTTATAAAGAGGCTTGATGACATGGGGGTAGAGTTTATTAACCTAAACGAGCTCGAGGTGTCGGAGGCTAATGTGCGTCAGCTCATCCTGCGCGGCTACCTGCCGAGCCACTCGAGGCCCGTGGTCAAGGGCAGCCAGGAGGCGGCTATGGAGATAGTGAAGTGGGCGGCGGCCCATACGAGGAGGATAACCGTCCACTACTGCCCTGCCGTCTACAAGGATAGTGTGCAGATGCGTGTAAGGCTTATCCGTAAGGCCCTCCGCACGGCTAGGCCCTACGAGGAGGTCACGCCGGAGGGTATGGTGGCTGTTGTGGAGGCCGAGCCAGTGGGCCCGGCGCTGGAGCTGGCTAGGCGGGGGTACGGCGAGCTGCTGGGGGGAAGGGTGCTCCTCCACCCCGGGGTGGCGGTCCCCGGCGCGAGGCTGAGGAAACGCTACCCCGCCGTGCTAGGCGCAGGCCTTCCCTCCGAGCTGCAGAGCGTAGCGGAGAATCGCGACAACTCCCCCTAGCGACTTCACCCGCGCTCCGGCAGGGGCCTCGGCGCTCACGAAGTGTATCTCCGCCCTCGTACTATCGGCTAGCCTGAGCAGCTCATCGACCCTCCTCCGGACCTCCGGGTCGGGGTGGTGCAGCATCTCGTCGAGAACCAGCAGCTTCTCCACAGCGCCCATGGAGGCGGCCTCAAGCACCTGGTCGAGCGTGTACGCGACCCTACATGGCTCCTTGGCCAGGAGCCTCTCGAACTCCTCCATGAGCCTCTCGGCCTGAATTGCTGCAGCCTCTCTAAGCGCGCTCCTCATAACCCCCCGCCGGACCTCCTCCAACACCCCCGCGTGGCCCCCCATGGACACGTTGTCCGTGTAGAGCTTCACCCTCGAGGGCAGGAGGGGGTGGAGCCTCTCGGCCACAATATCCTTGAGCGAGCCTGGGCCAGCGACCACCACTAGCAGGGGATTCTCGCGCTCCACCACGCCCGCCACAGTCTTAGCTATAACGGCCACAGACTCCCTCAAAGCATCCTCCCTTGAGGGGTCATCCTTCCCGGGCAGGTGCAGGCTCCCCTCGGCCACCACCCTAACCCCCTGGCCCCGCGCCACCGCTACAGCGTACTCGTCGTAATCCACCGCAACTATCACGGCAGCGGGCTGCGGGCCTCTAGACTCTAGCTTCTCTAGCAGCGACCTCGGCCAGCCCTTGGGCTTTACTATTTCGAGCTCCCTCCCAACATCTATGCTCATGGTATGGTACTTGCCTAGCACACCGTACTTCTCAGGCCCCTCGACAACCACGCCTCTCACACGGAGCCTCGTAGTGAACGCCTGGAACTCCGTCTTCTCAACCCTAATGGTGAGCGTCATGGGCACCCTGCTGCTCCTACCCGAGCCCCTCTCGCCGAAGTGCACCTCGCGCACAGTGCGGGCCCTAACCAGGTCTCCCGGCTGGATGACTGTGTGGAGCACCCAGATGTCGTCAGTCGTCTCCGGCACAACCTTCACCGAGCCCCGTTTGAGATTCTTGGAGAGAATCTTCATTCCCCGCCAGCCCCCCTCTCAGCCATGGTGTCTAGGCCGGAATGACCTGTTGTAAAACAGTCCGGCCGGTGGAGCCCGACGAGCTTGACGAGGTCTACCGCATAGAGGCGGAGTCGTTCGACCAGCCCTATCCACGGTGGTATCTCGATCTGCTCTACGGGCTCAGCGGTGGTGAATACTTTCTCGTGTCCCAGGGCTCTGAGGGAAGGATCACAGGCTACATAATAGGTATACCTCTCTCCTCTGGCGCCTGCCACATAGCCTCCATAGCTGTGGAGAAGAGGTGCCGCAGGAGGGGTGTTGGCACGGCCCTGCTTCAGAGCCTAGTAGAGGTCTGCAGCTCTCGGGGCTACAGCTCCTTCGTGCTCGAGGTGGAGGCCGGCAACTATCCAGCGCAGAGCCTATATGCGAGAAGCTCCTTCAAGCCCGTCATGATAGTGCCCGACTACTATGGCGAGGGCCGGCACGCTGTGGTCATGGCGTTGTTGGGGGAGAGGCCCTGCTGCCTAGACGGCTAGCCGTCCTCATGCGTTAGCGGGCAGAGGCAGGCAATGATATACGATTATGTAGGGGCGGGTGGTGGTAGATTCTCCAGGGCAGAGCCAGCCCATGACAGAGACTATAGAGTTCGTGCTGCTAGACTCTAGCTACGAGATACTGGGGAAGGAGCCGGTAGTAATCCTCTGGGGGATAACGCTTGACGGTAAACGTGTCGTGCTTCTAGACCACCGCTTCCGCCCCTACTTCTACGCCCTCATAGCCCGGGGCTATGAGGATATGGTGGAGGAGATAGCAGCTTCCATAAGGAGGCTTAGTGTGGTCAAGAGTCCGATAATAGATGCCAAGCCTCTTGATAAGAGGTACTTCGGCAGGCCCCGTAAGGCGGTGAAGATTACCACTATGATACCCGAGTCTGTTAGACACTACCGCGAGGCGGTGAAGAAGATAGAGGGTGTGGAGGACTCCCTCGAGGCAGATATAAGGTTTGCAATGAGATATCTGATAGATAAGAGGCTCTACCCGTTCACGGTTTACCGGATCCCCGTAGAGGATGCGGGCCGCAATCCAGGCTTCCGTGTTGACCGTGTCTACAAGGTTGCTGGCGACCCGGAGCCCCTAGCGGATATAACGCGGATCGACCTTCCCCCGATGAGGCTGGTAGCTTTTGATATAGAGGTGTATAGCAGGAGGGGGAGCCCTAACCCTGCAAGGGATCCAGTGATAATAGTGTCGCTGAGGGACAGCGAGGGCAAGGAGAGGCTCATAGAAGCTGAAGGCCATGACGACAGGAGGGTTCTGAGGGAGTTCGTAGAGTACGTGAGAGCCTTCGACCCCGACATAATAGTGGGCTATAACAGTAACCACTTCGACTGGCCCTACCTAATGGAGCGCGCCCGTAGGCTCGGGATTAAGCTCGACGTTACACGCCGTGTGGGGGCAGAGCCCACCACCAGCGTCTACGGCCACGTCTCGGTGCAGGGTAGGCTGAACGTGGACCTCTACGACTATGCCGAGGAGATGCCGGAGATAAAGATGAAGACGCTTGAGGAGGTAGCGGAGTACCTAGGCGTTATGAAGAAGAGCGAGCGTGTGATAATAGAGTGGTGGAGGATACCCGAGTACTGGGATGACGAGAAGAAGAGGCAGCTGCTAGAGCGCTACGCGCTCGACGATGTGAGGGCTACCTACGGCCTCGCGGAAAAGATGCTACCGTTCGCCATACAGCTCTCCACTGTTACGGGTGTGCCTCTCGACCAGGTAGGTGCTATGGGCGTAGGCTTCCGCCTAGAGTGGTATCTCATGCGTGCAGCCTACGATATGAACGAGCTGGTGCCGAACCGGGTGGAGAGGAGGGGGGAGAGCTACAAGGGTGCAGTAGTGTTAAAGCCTCTCAAGGGAGTCCATGAGAATGTTGTGGTGCTCGATTTCAGTTCCATGTACCCGAGCATAATGATAAAGTACAACGTGGGCCCCGACACTATAGTCGACGACCCCTCGGAGTGCCCAAAGTACGGCGGCTGCTATGTAGCCCCCGAGGTCGGGCACCGGTTCCGTCGCTCCCCGCCAGGCTTCTTCAAGACCGTGCTCGAGAACCTACTGAAGCTACGCCGACAGGTAAAGGAGAAGATGAAGGAGTTTCCGCCTGACAGCCCCGAGTACAGGCTCTACGATGAGCGCCAGAAGGCGCTCAAGGTTCTTGCGAACGCGAGCTATGGCTACATGGGGTGGAGCCATGCCCGCTGGTACTGCAAACGCTGCGCCGAGGCTGTCACAGCCTGGGGCCGTAACCTTATACTGACAGCTATCGAGTATGCCAGGAAGCTCGGCCTAAAGGTTATATATGGAGACACCGACTCCCTCTTCGTGGTCTATGACAAGGAGAAGGTTGAGAAGCTGATAGAGTTTGTCGAGAAGGAGCTGGGCTTTGAGATAAAGATAGACAAGATCTACAAGAAAGTGTTCTTCACGGAGGCTAAGAAGCGCTATGTAGGTCTCCTCGAGGACGGACGTATAGACATCGTGGGCTTTGAAGCAGTCCGCGGCGACTGGTGCGAGCTGGCTAAGGAGGTGCAGGAGAAGGCGGCTGAGATAGTGTTGAATACGGGGAACGTGGACAAGGCTATAAGCTACATAAGGGAGGTAATAAAGCAGCTCCGCGAGGGCAAGGTGCCAATAACAAAGCTTATCATATGGAAGACGCTGAGCAAGAGGATAGAGGAGTACGAGCATGACGCGCCTCATGTGATGGCTGCACGGCGTATGAAGGAGGCAGGCTACGAGGTGTCTCCCGGCGATAAGGTGGGCTACGTCATAGTTAAGGGTAGCGGGAGTGTGTCCAGCAGGGCCTACCCCTACTTCATGGTTGATCCATCGACCATCGACGTCAACTACTATATTGACCACCAGATAGTGCCGGCTGCTCTGAGGATACTCTCCTACTTCGGAGTCACCGAGAAACAGCTCAAGGCGGCGGCTACGGTGCAGAGAAGCCTCTTCGACTTCTTCGCCTCAAAGAAATAGCTCCTCCACCCGGCTAGCTTTATTAAACGCGTAGGCACAAGCTCTCCGAGAGGCCTGGAGGGTAAGGGGTGCAATAGAGCCAGCCTCTCCGCCGAGGCCGCTGCGCTCTTGGGTGGCTTGGAATGATCCTCGCATCCTGGAGATCCTTGGCGTGGATAGTAAGGCGTGTCGACGTAGTACTCGAGGTTGTCGATGCGCGCGACCCGGTCTCGACAAGGAGCCTGCGGCTAGAGAGGATGGTGCAGAGCCTAGGGAAGCGCCTCCTAATAGTCATCAATAAGGCTGACCTGGTGCCCCGCGGGGTCGCTGAGAAGTGGAAGCGCATCCTCGAGGATCAGGGTTACCGTACTGTCTACATGGCTGCCCGCGATCACAAGGGTACCAGGGTTCTGCGCCGGGCCATAAGAGATGTCGTTGAGACCTATCCGGCTATAGTGGCTGTTGCTGGGTTCCCCAAGACCGGTAAGTCCACGATAATAAATGCTCTGAAAGGCAGGCATAGCGCCTCGACAAGCCCTATACCTGGGAGCCCCGGCTACACTACCCACGCCCAGCTCTACCGTATAGGCGAAAACCTCTACATGCTTGACACGCCCGGCGTCATACCGGTTGAGGGCGGCCCCCTGGAGGCTATCATACGTGGCCGGCCCCCTGAGCAGCTGGAAGACCCTGTCCGCCCTGCTGTAATGCTCCTCGAAAGGGCGTTGAGGTACAACCCCTTAGCTGTCAAGGAGGCTTACGGTATCGATGAGAAGGATCCATACCGGATACTCGAGCTTATAGCCTTGAAGCGTGGATGGAGGTATAAGAGTGACGGTGAGCCCCTCATAGAGGAGGCCGCCCGCACAGTGATACGTGATTACCACACGGGGAAGCTCCTCTTCTACGTGCCGCCGGAGGAGTACATGGCCAGGAAGAGCAGCTACAAGCTCCATGCTGCACAGAGGGGGCTAAAATAGCGCCATACCCGGTCTAACGGGCTCCCATCCCCGCCGCCCCTGGGGTGCCTAGGCGTGTACCTCTACGCGCTCGTCACGGGGAGGCCTGGTGTGGGCAAGACCACGCTCGTGCGCAGGGTGGCGGAGAGGCTCAGAGAGGAGGGCTATAGGCTAGCCGGCTTCTACTGCCCCGAGGTCCGCCGGGGAGGTAGGAGGGTAGGCTTCAGGATAATGAGCCTCGATGGCCGCCATGAAGCCTGGCTGGCCAGGGTGGATGGCTGCTCCGGCCCCCGTGTAGGCCGGTATAATACGTGTAGAGAGGCCGAGGAGGTTGCAAGCCGGGCGGCCGAGGAGGCGAGCCAGGCGGACTTGGTGGTCATAGACGAGATAGGCCCTATGGAGCTTAAGCTCCCCGGCATCCGGGGGTCAATCCTATCCATCCTCCGCTCGGGGAAGCCGGGGCTGTTCGTGGTGCATGAGAGGCTCTCCGACCGGGAGGTCCTACCCCAGCTCCAGCAGCGCGGCAGGTGGTTCAGGGTAACGCTCGAGAACAGGGACAGCCTCGTAGACGAGGTCTACAGGTTTGTGAAGAGCATAGTCCATGCAGTGAGGGCTTCCCGAGGCCCAGCGGTAAATTAGAGCCCCTACCCCGGCCATCCCCTGGGAGCCTGGAGGGCGGGATGCCCGCGCGTTCCAGCGCTGAAGCCCTCCCCGGGGGCGGTGATGTAGCCTTGTTAACTTCCGCCCCCGGGTACCGCCCCAGCCTGCATATAATGCTTAAACTACCCCGGGAGCCGCATGGCTGCCTCGGGTGCAGCAGGGTATGAGCGAGAAGTGTCGTGAGTACATCATACCCGTGGGTGAGAAGCAGGTATTCATAACGCCGCAGGTGCTCGAGGTTATACACGAGTACCTCCACCGCCCAATGGGCCTTGAGGAGCTTGCCCGCAAGCTTGGGCTGGAGAGCTGGGAGGAGGCTTACGAGTTCATAAAGCGCATCCCTGCATGGATAATGTGGATGCCCATAAACATGTGGAGGATGAGGCTGGAGAGGGAGGGCTGCCTAGAGCTATTCGAGGGCGGTTCTGGAGAGGAGGCCAGCGGGTCCAGCTGAATACTAGAGATAATACATATGCTCGCCGGCCTGCTTTTATGCACTACCTTACCACGGCGTAGCAGCCGAGACTCTTTTCGTATATGACTCCATCCCTGCGGAACGTGCGGATAGCCTCTTCGACGAGGCTTGAGTCTATGCCCTCGCTGGCAGCCCTCTTGACCACTTCCTTAACCTTCGCACACCCGTCCTCGCTCTCCTGCTCAAGCTCCTCTATTATCTCCATTATCCTGGTCAGCTTCTCCTGCTTGCTCCGCGGCTTCCCGGTCATTATAACGTCTATGTCTATTCTCCCACTCTCTATGTCCATGCCACTGCTCTCCAGGAATGTTTTCATAAGCCTTATTGCAGCCTCCGCATCCTCCCTAGTAACCTCGCTACGGAGAGCCATCTTAGCATGGGCCTCGGCGAGGCGTATCAAGGCCTCAAGCTGCCTAGCCGTTATAGCTATGGGGCCTTCAGGGTTCTCACTGCTCATCCGCCTCATTTCCACGTAGAAGTCCTCTATCAGCTTGCTCGCCTCAAGGGTTAGCCTTGGCCTCATGTAGCGGCGGGCATAGCTTATGTACTTCTTCAGCAGCGTAGGGTCTATTTCAGGCTTAGTTTTCTCGGTTTCTCGGTGTACTTCGAGCACGTGCCTAGCTAGTTTCCGGTCCTCCTCCGGATTAGGCTGGTCTCTAAGTATGAATATGAGGTCAAATCGTGAGAGTATCGTGATGGGCAGGTTTATATTATCTGCGAGGGCCCTGTTGGCTAGATAGCGGCCGAACTTGGGGTTGCCGGCGGCTATAACTGTTGTTCTAGCGTTCAGCTTAGCAACTATGCCGGCCTTAGCTATGCTCACGGTCTGCTGCTCCATTGCCTCGTGTATGGCTACGCGATCCTCATCGCGCATCTTGTCTATCTCGTCTATCGCTGCCACGCCCCCGTCAGCTAGGACGAGCGCGCCCGCCTCGAGGTAGTATTCGCCGGTGGTCTTGTCCCTTATTACAGCGGCTGTGAGTCCTGCCGCAGTCGCTCCCTTACCGGTTGTATAGATTCCTCGAGGCGCTATCCTCGCAGCGTATTGGAGGAGCTGGCTCTTTGCGGTGCCCGGGTCGCCTACTATCAGCACGTGTATATCGCCACGTATCCTCACTCCGTCCTCGGTCACCTTGGGGACGCCGCCGAAGAGCGCCAGTGCTATGGCCTCCTTTATCTCCCAGTGGCCGTATATGGCGGGTGCTATGCTGGCTATAATCCTCTTGTGTATCCAGGGGTCCTTGGCTAAAGCCCTTATTCTCTCCTCGTCCTCTCTGGTTATCACTACCTCCTCGAGGATCTTCTGCGATACTTCTATGTGGTTAGCCTCTATGTATAGGTCGTAGATGGCCTTCTTCTTGGCCACCGAGTCGGGTCTAACCCTTACAATACCTACTACACTTATCCTGTCACCTGGTCTAGCAGTGTCCACGAGCTCATCCTGCAGTACCACCTCTATACTCCTCGGGAGCTGGCCCGGAGGCACCTCCTCCGGCCTCTCCTGAAGCACTATCCTCTGCCAGTCTATCAGCTTGGACTCCTCCGGGAGGAGGCGGAAGGTGCCACTGGAGGAGCCGCAGACCGGGCAGGCGGGCGGCCTCTCGAGAACGTCTCCTATAAGCTCGCCCTCCGGGGGCCAGTCAAACTTATGGCAGCCATGCTCCCTTGTACAGTGCATGAACTTTGCCTTAACCACCTTCTCCTTAACGGGTGTAGTCCTAACGAGGATGCCCTCAAGCATAACCAGTTTGCCCAGATACTCGCTCCGGAGCCGGCGGAGCGGCACAGTCCTCGGCAGGGCACGTATGCGTACATAGAAGTGTTCCACAGTCTCCGCGTACTCCGGCGCCTCGCTTTCAACAATCTCCTTCACAACGTTACTAGCCTGGCGGAGTACCTCGTCGGGACGGTCTATCAGCAGCCTGGCCAGCCTATTGTCGAACAAGTAGAGGTCGTTATAGTCAACTATCAAGCTCTTCTGGCCCATAGTTATCATCTGCTTTAGACGCTCCCTATACTTATAGGAGCCGCTACGATCCCTGAAGCCTCTTATGAACTCGTAGAACCTTTCATGTACATCGATAACTTCCTCCCGCTCAATGTTAGTTGACAGGGGCTCCATGGTTCTAGTGTCCCCGGCTCCAGGTCCTGGAGGTAGAGCTGGCGCAGAGCTGCTTCCTTAACCCTTCCCATACATGAATCTATTGATGCTCTGGCAGTATGTTACGCTTCCACTCCTCGATGGTCTTATATAACGTCTCGAGGAGCATAGCCTCCTCTGGGGCTAGCTTTGATGAGACCTCAGCTATCGCGGTGGGGCTTCTCAAGCTCTGAAGCATTATGAGGAGCCTCTTGTCCACAATCTCGGCCAGGTACTGGATCGCCTTCTGCTTCTCCTCCAGTAGGGCGGGGTTCAGCTCGCGTCTAATCCTCTCCTCGAGGCTCTCTATGAGATCCTTTACATTCCTGTAGAAGTTCTGGGGCAGGGGCTCCAGGTCGGCTGGCGTTCTGGCGCTTAGCGCGGAGAAGTGCACACGGGCTATATCCTCTATGGTTATTGGCATCTCGGTAGTGTTGGCGACTTCCTCCTCTATAAGTACTCTTGATAGCCAATAGGGTACTTCCATCTCTATGCCCTTTTGCAGCTCCACCTTCTGCCCGTCGACGGTGAACGGCTTCTCGTCCCGGAGCACCATTACGCGTACTGGCCGGAGTTTATACGCTATCTCGGAGATCTTCAACATGAGGCTAAGCCTGTCCTTGCCCATGTAGGGGCCCGGTGCGGGAATTAGCGTAACCGCTCTAATATAGGCGTTAGCTGGTGTAGAGTCCAGTATACCGGGGTATGGAGGATCCAGCCTTGAGCACGAGCCTCTCCGAGCTACTCTGGGCGGAGAAGTACCGGCCTAGAACGCTGGATGAGATAGTGAATCAGGAGGAGGTAGTTAGGAGGCTCAAGAAGTTTGTTGAGGAAAAGAACATGCCTCATCTCCTCTTCGTAGGGCCGCCGGGTACCGGTAAGACCACAGCGGCCCACGCGCTGGCCCATGACCTCTATGGAGAGAATTATATGCAGTATATGCTCGAGCTAAACGCCAGCGACGAGAGGGGTATAGACACGATAAGGACTAAGGTTAAGGAGTTTGCGCGTAGCAGAACGCCGCCTAACGTGCCCTTCAAAATAGTATTGCTCGACGAGGCCGACAACATGACCGCCGACGCTCAGCAGGCGCTCCGCCGCCTAATGGAGATGTATACTGCCTCCAGCCGCTTCATACTAATAGCAAACTTCCCCAGCAAGATAATAGAGCCCATACAGTCCCGCTGCGCCCTCTTCAGGTTCACGCCGCTCAAGAAGGAGGACGTGGTGGCCAGGTTAAAATGGATATGCGGGCAGGAGGGCTGCAAGTATACAGAGGAAGGCCTGGAGACCATATACGAGATCAGCGAGGGCGATATGAGGCGCGCCATAAACACCCTCCAGGCTGCGGCGGCCCTGGGTGTTGTAACCCCCGAGACGGTGTACAAGGTGGTGGGGCTAGCTCATCCCAGAGAGATAAGAGAGGTTATACAGCTAGCCCTAAGCGGAGACTTCATGAAGGCCCGCGAGAAGCTGAGGGGCCTAATGATAAACTACGGGCTGAGCGGCACGGATGTGATAAAGCAGATCCACCGCGAGATATTCAGCCAGGAGTTGAAAATACCCGAGGAGGTAAGGGTGATGATAGCAGACTACACGGGGGAGATACAGTTCAGGCTTGTAGAAGGAGCCGACGACGAGATACAGCTCAACGCGTTCCTGGCATGGCTGACCCTGCTGGGGCAGAAGCTGCAGGGCTCCTAGCTCCCGTAGACCATGAGCGCATAAGCCATGCCACGTTATTATTACCATGGCCTCCGCTGTCACGGGGGCATCAGCTCCGCGGCGTATCATCCCCTGGCATGAGGGGTTGGTTTTGACGACAAGGAACCTCCCCTGGATCATGAAGTATAGGCCCCGTAGGATAGATGATGTGGTTAACCAGGAACAGGCGAAGGAGAAGTTCATACCATGGTTGCGCCAGTGGCTCTCTGGGCGGCCTCCGGAGAAGAAGGCGGCCCTCCTCTATGGGCCTGCTGGCGTGGGTAAGACAAGCCTCGTAGAGGCAGCCGCTCACGAGTTTGGGCTTGAGCTAATAGAGATGAACGCGTCTGACTTCAGGAGACGCGAGGATATAAACAGGATAGCTAAGGTGGCTGCGACGCAGAGCAGCCTCTTTGGCCGTAGGAGGATAATTCTACTCGACGAGGTGGACGGCATATCTGGTACGGCCGACAAAGGCGGGCTCGACGCTATCCTAGATCTCATAAAGGTTGCTCGTCACCCGATAGTTATGACTGCCAATGACCCCTGGGATCAGAAGCTCCGCCCTCTCCGCGAAGCAGCCCTCATGATACCCTTTAACAGGCTGTCCGAGCGCCATGTGGTGCAGGTGCTGAAGAAGATATGTAGTATGGAGGGGTTGGAATGCGAGGATGCTGCCCTCAAGCTCATAGCCCAGCGCTGTGAGGGCGATCTACGCTCGGCGATAAATGATCTCCAGGCAATAGCTGAGGGCTATGGCAGGGTCACGGTGGACATAGTCAGGGGTGTGATTGCTTCGAGGGATCGCGAGTACACGCCTTGGGAGATGCTGCGCCACCTGTTCATGTCAAGGTATGCCTGGCAGGCTAAGCGTGCAGTCACCCATACTGATCTAGACTATAATACTATGCTGCAGTGGGTGAACGAGAATATCGCTGCGCAGTATAGCGACCCCGAGGATATATGGAGAGCGCATGAGGCCCTGGCCCGGGCCGACATATTCCTCGGCAGGATAATCCGCACCCAGTCCTGGGACCTCCTCTCCTATGTCTTCGACCTGGCGGGCCCTGGAGTGGCGCTGGCTAGGAAGAAGAGCAAGTTCAAGTGGGCTAGGTACCAGTTTCCCCAGAAGATAATGATGCTCGCACGCACAAAGGAAGTACGTGAGATCAGGGATGCGCTGGCCGAGGTTATAGCTAAGCGTCTCCACATATCAAGGGCAAGGGCTAAGAGCGAGGTAATCCCGCTACTCTCTGTCATATTCAGGGAGCGGCCCGACTACGCAGCACGGCTTGTAATAGGCTACAACCTGACCGACAGCATGGTTAAGTATCTGGCGGGCCCCATGTATAGTAGGGTCAAGGAGCATGTTAACATGCTTCTGCTGAGGCTAGAGAAGCCCTCGCCTGCAAGCGCGGGTGCCCGGGCAGCGGGGGGAGAGGCTGCTGAGGGCAAGGGCCCTACTGCTACTGGCTCCGCCCAGCCCGCTGCAGCTACAAAGACGGCTAAGAGGTCTAGGTCTAGAACGAGCTCTAGAAGCAGGCGGCGTAGAAAGGGTGGCGGGTCCCAGACCACCCTCCCAATCTAGCACCAGGGCCCCATAAAACGAGGCTTAATGCCGGAACTGAGGCGCCTTAGCCCTCCTTCTTCACCTTCTCCTCGACAATTATCTTTTCTATAGCCGTCTCCGGGTACAAGCCTCTCTCATCCTTTTCAAGCTTCTTAACCATATCCCATACGTTGAGGAGCGCTACGCTAACAGCAGTAAGCGCCTCCATCTCCACGCCGGTCCTCGCTATAGCCTTAACCCTGGCCCTGCATGCTACGTGATCCTCATCCTCTATGAAGCATTTTACATCGACATTTGTAAGCTCTATGGGATGGCACATGGGCAGAAGCTGGGGCGTCATCTTAGCAGCCTGAATACCCGCTATAGACGCTACTAGGAGAGGGTCGCCTTTCTCCACGAGCCCCTTCCTTATAGCCTCTATGGTGGACCTTCTCAGCTTTATCCTGCCATAAGCGACTGCTTCCCGGTACACGACAGACTTCTGTGATATGTCAATCATCCTAGGGCTCTGGGCCGGGCTGGATACGATCTGCTCCATACCCGCCACGCCCCTCGAGGATAGAGGACTGTGGGCCCCCAGATCTCCGGTATAGCCCCGGCTTGTAAAGCACTCCGAGCGGTTTCCGGCTCTACCGGCTCTACTTGTTGAAGGCTCGGAGAAGCTCGATCAGTACAGCTGTCTTGGGGTTGTCGTATCTAAGACTAAATAGTCTTAGTCTCCCTATGCGCTGTTCCTCTACGAGCCCTGCGTTCTTCAGCTCCTCGAGATGCTGTTCCACGAGACGGTGATGGAGCCCTGTATCCTTAATAATCCTAGTTATGTTGAGCTGTCCGCTTCTGGCAAGCAGGCTAAGGATCTTGATCTTACCCTTGCTGCCGAGTATCCTCGCCAGCTCGTCGCTTTCTATGCTCATTCACCCTCCCTCTTGTACTCTATTATCTCCGCTACATGCTTCTCGAGGAGCTCGAGAGGGCCGACGCTTATGCCTATGAGAGTGCTCTTCCCCCGGTAGCCCTTACCGGATACACGTGCGTCCACAACGCCCCTCTTCTTTAGATCCATGATGTACTCGTAGACCTGGGTATGTCTCCTCGGCTTCTCGCCTATCTCCTCGCAGACGCGCTGATACTCCTCCTCAACTTCGCCTATCCTTGCATAGGCCTCGGAGGAGCGTCTAAGCACCCTTATCGCGGCGAGCAGTATCAGGAGCTCATGGAGGGGCAAGTGCCTTATAACGTCGTTTATCATTATTGATAGGTTAGGGTTTGTCTTGGCAAACGCCTTCCTCACGTGCTCTATGGTGAGCATGGGGGAGCCCTCGTCGTCGGCTTCTGTGCCGGCGAGCATTAGTATCTCGAGGGCGAGTCTAGCGTTACCACTCCCGCCGGTGTCTACTCCAACGATTTCGGCTATGTAGCTGAGTACATCGTCGCTTACAGTACCCTCGTAGAAGGCCTCGACACTCCTATACTTCAATATGTCGAAGAGCTCCGAGCTGGTGTATGGTTTGAAGTGTATAACGTTTCTGACCAGGTAGCTCTCTGTAGCGGAGTCCAGCCTGCTGAGGCTTGTCAGCCCTCTGGTAATGAATATGTAGCTTATCCGCTTGGTCAGCTCTGGGTGCTCGTCGTAGGTGCGTATGAGGAAGTACACTGCGTCGTTCCCAGCAACCTCTATGAAGTAGTCGAACTCGTCAAGGGTGATTATAACATAGGTGTCCCGGTTCTCGAGGTGCTTCAGTATAATCTGGAACATCTCCTGGGCCGAGAGGCCGCGTGGCGGGATAGGTATGTGGAGCTGCCTGGCTATCTCCTGCACGACAAAGTAGAGCGTGCGGTCTCGGTGACAGTTTACATGCACATACTCGAGTTTTATGCCCCTCTGCCTGGCAAGGTGTTTGAAATCGCTTCCAAACCTTCTAGCCGTCGCGCTCTTCCCCGTACCTATGCTCCCGACGAGGAGTACACGCTGCGAGATGGCGCCCGGCTCTAGCAGCAGTGGACGAAAGTATGTTGCCAGGCTCTTTAGCTGATCCTCTCGATGGGGTAGATAGGCTGGCACGTACTCTGGATACAGCTTCTCCTTGCTCTTGAACACCGAGGGATGCTCCAAGACACTTTCGATTATGTCACGTGCAGTAGGCATAGTTTCAGCCTACCCATGTAGGGGGCCCGCTGTACTACCTTTTACTCTCTTCCTCGCCTTCAATGCCCAGCCTGCGATACCTCCACAGCCGCATTCTATCCCATAGATTCCTCATGAGGGCTGCGACAACCCCGTATCGGGTATCCTCAAGCTTAATGCTCCAGGGCGCCTTTCGGAGCACCCTAACCCCCGCCATCCCGCTGACCAGGCGTCCTACTTCACGGCTCCACCTCTTCTCATCACCTCCCAGAAGGAAGAATCCCCTAGGCTTAGCCTCAACTCTGATAGAGTCCACGCCGCGCTTCTCGAGAAGCACCACAAGGGCTTCCACGAGGCTCCGGAGGCCCCTCTTGTCCTCAACCTCCACCTTCACGCCGATAATGAGCTCGGCGGGTACGACACGTTCTACATAGGCTGGTGGCTCCCTCACAACAATCTTAAAGGCGTCGAAAGGTGAGAGTCTAGTGGAGAAGACATATAGGAGGGGTGCCACCTCTTCTCTCTCCAACGTTACGTTATTATCATATCTTATGAGGGCGTCGCCTATCTCTTCTTCAGCCGGCTGAAGATGCCAGGGTTTAGCCGTCGCTACAAGTACCAGCCTTCCCCGGGCCACAATCCTCGGCGCCTCCCGGCCCTAGGCTTGTAGGATACCCCTCGCAGTGTAGAAGTAGATAAGTCCGCGGAGTGCCAGCCTCCCAGCATACACTGCGTCGCCCGCTAGCTCCTCCTCTATTCTCAACAGCTCGTTGTACTTGGCAGTCCTCTCACCCCTTGCCGGTGCACCTGTCTTGATAAACCCGGTTCTCATGCCCACAGCTATATGGGCTATTGCCGTATCCTCTGTCTCGCCGCTGCGGTGGCTCACGATAACCTTCATGCCGCTAGCCGCGGCGGCGCGTGCATAATCCATGGCTTCTGTGAGAGTACCTATCTGGTTAACCTTGAGCAGTGCCGCATTGGTAGCACGCATCTCTACACCTTTCCTCAGCCTCTCCAGGTTAGTGACATATAGGTCGTCCCCTACTATAGCAACCCGGTTTCCGATACGGCTCGTAAGCTCAGCATGAGCCTCGAAGTCTTCCTCGTAGAAGGGATCCTCTATAGAGGCTATAGGGTACTCATCTACAAGCCTCATGTAGTATTCTAGTAGCTCCTCTCTACTAAGCTGCTCCCCATCAACTATGTACGCGTTCCTACTCTTATCGTAGAAGTGGGAGGCAGCAGCATCAAGAGCGAGCAGGACCTCCTGGCCGGGGGTATAGCCTGCCTTAGAGATGGCCTTGATCAAGGCATCAAGAGCCTCCCTGTTCTTCTTCATAGGGGGTGCATAGCCTCCCTCATCGCCGACATTGACGGCCATAGCTCCATACTTCTCCTTGAGCACTCCTTTCAGAGTATGGTACACCTCTACCGCAATCCTGATAGCATCACTAAACGTGTCAGCGCCAACAGGCATGATCATGAACTCCTGGAAGCTGAGCTCATTACCCGCATGAGCGCCGCCATTAATTATGTTTAGGAGGGGGACGGGTAGGATGAAAGTACCTCCTACTCCCCCGATGTACTCGTAAAGGGGTACGCTTGCAGTGTCTGCGGCGGCCTTAGCTACCGCAAGCGATACTGCAACAATAGCGTTGGCTCCAAGCCTAGACTTGTTGGGAGTGCCATCAAGCTGGCACATTAGGGAATCTATCAGTCTCTGATGCCTAGAGTCAAGGCCTCGTAGACGTGGAGCAATCACACTATTGATATTATACACAGCCCGGCTGACACCCTTCCCTTTGAACGCCTTGCCTTCATCCCTGAGCTCCAGAGCCTCATGGGATCCCTTAGATGCTCCTGCAGGTGCAGCAGCCCGGCCGAAACCACCACCCCTTGTAACAACCTCGGCTTCAACTGTAGGGTTGCCGCGGGAGTCGAGAATCATCCTTGCACGCACATCCTCTATTACAAAGTCTCCGTAAAGCTCTGCTGGCAAACCCATATACCGCACCCCCCTCCAAGCCGGCCCAGGGGCTCCTAGGGGATGCGAATACTAATTATTGGCGCTGGTAAGCTTGGCTCGCTTCTAGCCAAGAGGCTATCCGAGAAGGGACATGAAATAATAGTAATCGACAAAGACGAGAAAAAGGCCAGGGAGGTTGCGGAGGAGGCGGACGTGGCATCATATGCTAGGGACGCCACGGACCCATCGACCTACGATGAGGTAAACATAGCTAACATCGATGTCGTCGTGGCGGCCACTAACAGGGATGAGGTAAACCTCTTCGCAGCACTGATAGCCAGAGACTATGGAGTACCGAGGGTAATAGTGAAGGTTAGGGACAGCAGAATAGCCCAGATACTCTCAAGGATAGGAATAGCGGAGCATGTAATAGTAGAGCCCCGCGTAATAGGCTCAATAGTAGAGGGGGTAATTGAGGGCAAGTACAACGTGGTAGAGCTGGTCCCGGTATACGTGGGAGGCTTCCGGCTAGTAACGATAACCATAGCAGAGGGCAGCAGCGTGGAGGGCCAGCTACTCGACGAGGTCAAGTATCCACGCAGCGGGGTCAAGATACTAGCAGTATTCGATGGCGAGGAGTTCCATGATCCGGGCGAGGTGCTTCGCCTCGAGGCAGGCTTCCAGATAATTGCACTAGTACGTGATGATGTGATAGAGGAATTTCTGGAAGCCTTTAGGTAGAAGGATCTGCACTGCATGGGTCCAGGTTAGGGGTGGAGCCCTGCCTTGGCCACCAATACTACGGCAGAAGCATTCTCCGTTAATAACGTGACTAACTTCCTCGGAAAGACAGTAATCATTGTGAGGACGAAGCTAATACCTCCACTGATAGAGGTCATAATCGTATTTGTCATAGTCTACTTGTTCCTCAGGCTAGTGAAGTCTATACTTTCAAGGCTCCAAAGGCGCGAGATACTGCCCAGCGTCCTCTCGGAGCGTATCTACAAGCTTATAGCGCTCATAACATATGTGACTACAGCGATAATCATAGTGTACATGTTTACCAGTGCGCCAGCGGTAATATACACCCTAGTAGCCCTGCTCATCGTTGTATTCCTGTCGAACTGGAATATAATAGCGGACATATCAGCCTACTACGTCATGCTGATATCTAAACAGAGCTTCAGAGGAGCTTCCCTGATAGAGCTGCCAAGGCTGGGGATAAAGGGCAAGATAATAGAAACAAGTCCTTTGTACACGCGCATTAGGACCCTCAGTGGGAAGATAGTATTCATACCCAACCACATAATGGTTAGCGAGCCGGTTACCCAGCTTACCAGCATACAGAGCGTGGTCACACTAGAGGTTGAGGTGAACAAGCCTGAGATTGAGCGTGGGAGCCCTATAGAATATATAGAGAAGGCTATCAGGACCATTCTGGCAGAGAGCAGGCTCGCCACAAGGCCTCAAGACGTAGTCATAACGGTTCTAAGCGCCTCGAGTGATAGGATTAAGCTAGAGGTGCGTATCCCAACAATGGGTGCCGAGCCTAGGCCTGCAACAGTGAACGCCATAATAGATAACCTATACCGTGGACTGGCGGAGTTGTCGCCAGCAATAAGGTTTAAGCCAGTAATCTAAAGGGGCCTGCTGCAGTGCCGTTATTAGACGCCATGCCGCGTGACTAGCAACGGTAATACAGAGATGCATGGTGGTGGCTGTGGCTAGGAAGAAAAGAGACCCATATGTCTGCCCCAAGTGTGGTACAAGAACAGAGCCGGTGAAAACCTGGCAGCTTGTATCGCCCTTCCCCGACTCCAAGGGCCGTGTAACAATAACCGTCATGGGTAGCTTCGTCTGCCCTAACTGCGGGTATCGGTGGAGGGCAGTAGTCTCCAAGATAAAGGTGGGTGGCAGCGAGGTCGAGCTAGAGTCCGGTAAGGGTGCAAAGGCCTCTATAACGGGCGAGAAGGAGGAGAGAAGGGGCGAAGTGATAGAAATCGACATAGACGACATCGACGAGGAGTGAGAGCTAGCTATCCCATTATAACTCGTTAAGGGATGTCTGCTATGCCCGCCGGCCGTTTGAACCCTTACAGCGAGGAGATGAAGACTGTAGCAGTCATAGTAGCAGTTGTAGCTATTGCTGTACTGCTGCGTGCCGGTCTGGGCTCTCGGCTAGGGATATCATCGCCCTTTGTGGTCGTCGAGGGCTACAGCATGCTGCCGACTCTATACAACGGTGATATAGTGGTCATACACAAGCCCCCGCCAACCGATATAAAGATAGGCGACATAATAGTATACCACAGCCTCCGCGGAGAACTGGTAATCCATCGGGTTGTGAAGATAGAGAAAGGCCCCGGCTGCAGACCCCTCTGCTACATAACCAAGGGCGATAACAACCCGGTAGATGATGCCACCATGGGGCTTCAGCCCTGGACGGGAGTAAGCTACAGCGATGTTGTCGGAGTAGTATGCCAGGTCAGCCTGAACATAGATGGCAGGAGGGTCAGTGCACCGCTCCGCATACCCTACCTTGGGCTTCTAAGCTTCATACTCGGCTAGGCCAGGCGGGCAGGCCCCCTTTTTCATAAAGTACTCCGCGGCCTCGCGCACCCACTGCCCTGCTGCACGGAGCCCAGCAATACTCTCTAGGAACTTCCTACACCCTAGGCCGGCCCTCCTACGCCACTCCCCGTACATATTTACGAGCCTCTTAACCGCCTCTAGGTGGAAGCTGCAAAGGCCATCCGCCACCGCCTCGCGGCCACAGATAACGCACCTCCTCGCGGGTCTGACCAAGCCGAGTGCTTTTGCAAGCTCCATCCCTGCATCCCTCATAGCCTCAGCTTTGAACCTTTCCAGCATCTCCCGGAGCACTGCCTTGGCCTCTTCTACCACCTCCCTGCGGCCAGCTCTACGAGCTCTAATAGCTTCGAGCCTCTCCTCGAAGTGCCTGGTCAGAGCCACGCTTGTGAGCTGCGGGAAGTATTTTGAGAGAACCCCGGCCACCGCGTAGCCCAGCTCGGTGGCTTCAACCCTCCTTCCCCTCGCCTCCAGGTAGCCGCGTTCAAAGAGGAGCTCCACAATCCTGGCCCTCGTGGCCTCGGTGCCTATACCGACCCTCTCCATCCACTTAACGAGTGAGGCCTTACTATAGGGTTCTGGGGGGCTTGTGTATGAGATGCTCAGGGATACCCTCTTCACAGGCACTAGGCCTCCCGGCTTGAGACGCGGTATAGCCTTCTCCTCGGGCGCTGCGAAGTAGTATATTCTAAGCCACCCGGGCTCCTCGACCCGCAGGCCCGCCAG
The DNA here is from genome assembly GCF_001462395.1 of Pyrodictium occultum. Lineage (NCBI taxonomy): Archaea > Thermoproteati > Thermoproteota > Thermoprotei > Desulfurococcales > Pyrodictiaceae > Pyrodictium > Pyrodictium occultum. The sequence continues at coordinate 700,689 of NZ_LNTB01000001.1, read as the reverse complement.
CTCCATCGAGCCTATGCCGGGCGCTGCCAGTCTAGCGCTAGCCTTAGCAACCACCCCTGCAGGCGCCATGGAGGCGAGAAACCTCCTCACTATTAGATCGTATATCCTCCGCTCGGCCTTGTCGAGGGCCCCCCGGGGCAGCTCCCCCGTAGGGTGTATCGCGGGGTGTGCGGGGTCATCCTTAGGTCCGTTGCGCGGCCTCAACAGCCCCCGGGTGGCCTTCAGCAAGTAGTCTATGAGCTCCCGGTACTCGTTGAGCCTAGCCAGGCTCCTCGCTATAGATGCCACGTCTACTGTAGGAGGTATTTTCTGGCTGTTAGTCCTCGGGTAGCTTATCAGCCCCTCGAGGTAGAGCTGCTCGGCTATCTTCTGAGTGAACATGGGGCTGTAGCCAAAGAGCCGGGCAGCCTCCGCCTGCAGGTCGCCTAGATTGAAGGGGTAAGGCGGCTGCAGCCTCTCCATCCACTCCCGGTAGTGCTCCACACGGAGCACCCTATTCCTCCTCAGCCTCTCTGCCGCGGCCTCGGCTGCACGCCTCTCCTCGTATGCTGCGAGCGTGCCAGTATAGCTCCGGCCGCCGACCTCTACTGTGACGCGCACCGCAAACCTTGGCAGGGGCACGTGAAGCTTGATCTCCTTGTCCCTGGACACGGCCTCTATGAGCGTGGGCGATTGGACGCGCCCGGCACTAAGCACCACGCGCCTGCCGGTGACGAGTTTGACAGCGTCCATGAGCGCTCTGCTGACGTTAATACCCCACAGCCAGTCTAGCTCATGCCTGGCCAGCCCTGCCTCAATCATATCCCAGTCTAGGGGGTCAAGCTTCCTAAAGGCCCTCCTCACGTCCTGCCGGGTCAGCGCACTGAATTTAGCCCTGTAGGCCCTCCCAACATCCCCAACATTCTTTATAACCATGTAGCCTATGACGCTGCCCTCTATATCATAGTCGCAGGCATTCACGAATATTGCCGCGCTGGTTGCGAGCCTCCCCAGCACATCGAGAAACTGCCTAGTGTGAGAGGCCCCCCTGTCAATGCGCCATAGCGGCACCCAGTAGTAGCTGAACACAGGGAACCCATGCTCATCTGTAGTGAGGCCATAAAGATGCCCGGCGGCCGGCGCGATAACGTGTAGGCGGCCAGCCCAGTAGACCATCCAGAAGGGGATCCGGCCAGAGCGGCAGAGTCTCGCGCCAGACCCATCGGCAAGCGCCTCTGCTATCTTGCGCGCAGCCTTAGGCTTCTCTGCAACTACCAGCACATACCCACGGCCCATAGGACAGCTCTGCTTTGCACCGCGCCGTAGACTCCGCCGCGGAGGCACGCCGGCCACTCACCCACAGCCACGCTAGGACACACCCCTAGCAGGGAGGTTGCAGCAGCGAAGGGGCGCTTAGGGCCCAGAGAAAGGAGGAAGAGCATCCCTAGTGTACACGGAGCTTATCCAGCTCAACAAGCCACTTTAGAGGTATAGCCTGCGCATCCCCCCGCCGTGTATACCTTATAATAGTCAGAGGCAGAATTCCAGCCTCTACCTCCTTCTTGGCTATGAGCACCGGGCTCTCCCGGACATGCTCGGGCTCGCTCTCCAGGTCTATGAGCACAGGGGCGCCCATGCTTATCTGCAGGGCCCTGACCCCTATCACACGTGCCCTCTCGAACCTCGTAAGCCATGGCGGCCCTATCTTAATCTTCTTCCTAAGCTCGCTTACACTCGCCTCTGAGGCAGCCAAAACTCCCGCCCCCGGGGAGACGTCTGCGTGCATACACGGGAGGTATAAAGCGAGATAGTGCGCCTAAGCCCCTGGCGATGTGAGCACATGTGCCTGGAAGTATTAAGAGGCGGCGTGCAGCAACGCAGAGAAGCCCGGAACTAATGTAAAAATAGGATTTGGCTGTATCCAGCCTCTGAGGTCTGGGAGGTTACTCCTCCTCCTCCTTACCCTTCTTGCCCTTCTTCTCCTCGGTCTTGGGCGCAGCGGCGATCACGTCATCTATCTTCAGTATAGCGGTGGCGGCCTCGGTAGCGCTCTTCAGCACCTGCTCCTTCACTAGTATCGGCTCGATCACATTGACCTTGGTCATGTCCTCCTCTATCTTACCCTCCACTGCGTCGATGCCGGCGAAGACCTTGCCCTCAGCGTGCAGCCTCCTCAGGTCCATGAGTGCCTGCAGCGCGTCCATGCCGGCGCTCTCGGCCAGCACCATAGGTATCTCCTCCAGAGCATCGGCGTAAGCCTCTACTGCTAGCTGCTCCTTGCCGCCTAGGCTCTCAGCGTATTTCCTAAGCCTCATAGCCAGCTCCACTTCGACCGCGCCGCCGCCGGGCACGATCAGGGGCTTCCTCAGCACGTTCCTCAGCACGTGCAGCGCGTCATTCAGGCTTCTCTCGGCCTCATCCAGCACCATGTCGTTAGCGCCGCGTAGCAGTATAGTCACCGCCTTGGGGTTGGGGCAGCCCTCTATGAACACCATCTTGTCATTGCCGACCTTCCTCTCCTCAACTAGCTTGGCGAAGCCCAGGTCCTCGGGCTTCAGGTCGCGGAGGCTGCTCACGATCCTGCCGCCGGTGGCGTACTCCAGCTTCTCGAGGTCGCTCCTCTTGACTCTTCTCACGGCCATTATGCCCTTCTTGGCTAGGAAGTGCTGGGCCACCTCGTCGATGCCCTTCTGGGTTATCACCACTATGCCGGCTTTACCAGGCTCCATGCCATCCCTCTTCATCCTCTCAACGGCGATCTCGTATATCCTGTCAACCATCTCGCGGAGCAGCTTGGCCTCCTCATCGAGGAACGCCTTTATCTGGTCGGGGGAGGTTATGTTGATCTTAGCAGTTATCTCCGGCTTCTCCACCTCGAGCGGGGCGTCGAGCAGCACTATGTAGGCGTTCTCAACCCTCTTGGGCATACCGGGGTGCACAACCTCCTTATCGAGCACAATGCCTTCTACCAGCTGGCTGTCGAGCAGGCTACCGCCCTTCTTCTTCTCTATCTTCACCCTGTCCAGCCTCACCTCGTAGGTGCCGTCGCCCCTGGGCTCGGCTACGCGTAGCACGGCCTCCACAGCCATGTCGGTTAGCTTGTCCATGGTGGCACCGCTGCCGACGTACTTGCTGTAGAGGCTGGTGGAGGCTATCCTCTTGAGGAGCTGGCGGTCGTTCACATCGACCTTTACGCCTATCTTTGATAGCTCTCCTAGGGCGTAGTCGAGGGCCTTCTTGTAGCCCTCGATGATGGTTGTGGGGTGTATGTTCTCGTCCAGCAGGTTCTCGGCCCTGTCGAGAAGCATACCTGCCAGTACCACGGCGCTGGTGGTGCCGTCGCCCACCTCGGCATCCTGGGCCTTAGCCACCTCTACCATTAGCTTGGCGGCGGGGTGCTGTATCTCCATCTCCTTGAGTATGGTGGCGCCATCGTTGGTTATGGTTACATCGCCGAAGCTGTCGACGAGCATCTTGTCGAGTCCTCGGGGCCCGAGGCTGCTCTTCAGCACCTCTGCGAGGACCTTAGCTGCTAGTATGTTGTTGCGGAGAGCCTCCCTCCCGTAAACCCTCTGGGTGCCCTCCTTGAGTATGAGTACCGGTACGCCAAGCGCCATAGCCTACACCTCTAGCCATCCCTTTGATGCGCTACGTCCGGGTAGGTTGCCTTCAGAGTGCTTCTATATAAACCTTGCTCTAGGGTTAGAAGCGGAGGGAGATGCCTAGCCTAGAAGGGCTGGTGTTGCGGCTCCGAAGCGCATAGAGTATACCCCTCCTAATGGCGTACCTGTCGCTGGCACTGTTATAGAAGAAGCCTATCTGCTCCCACACCTTCTCCCCATCAAAGTAGAGCTGCAGCCTGGGCACAGACCTTGCATAGCGCCTCACCACGCCGGGCAGCGTAGCGGCGTCAACCCTCGCCACAGCTATCACGGGCTCCACCGCACGGGCAATATCCTCCACTATGCCGGCGAGGTACCTCCCGTTAGGACTGCGCGAGTCGTAGAAGAGGACCAGGAGTATACGCGTAGACCTAATCAGCTCCTCAAGCTCGTTAGGCGCCTGGACCTCTAGCATAGCTCGCCTTCCTCTCCTCCAGCAGCTTTCGCAGCCTATCCCTCTCCGAGCGCGTCAGATGCAGCACTATATCGGTTGGCTCCCGCGGGGCCGACGGGGGCTTGAGAGTATCCCCGACGACTACAACACCCCTCTCAATAGCCTCACGCACATCTGATGCAGGATAGAGCTCCACAAACTCCTCAAGCCTATAGTTAAAGTCGATAGCCTCCTTAGCCTCTCTCTCGGAGAGGGTGTAGCCGCACACCATGCACACCAGGTCAGGCGTCACGGCCCGGAAGCCGCAGCGGGGGCAGGCTATGGGGGTAGGCCTGCCATACTGCTCCCATGCGCTCCTCAGCAGCGGGAGGAGGTCCCTCCTATTACTCTCAACAATCTCCTTGTAGAGCCTCGAGGCATACTTTGCTGCGATGGGGCCCCCGTAGGTGACGACGAACTCGAGCTGCTCCGGGGTGAGCTTTTCAAGCTTCTCGAGGAGGTACGCGGAGGCGAGGATGTAGACATTGTTTACCGCGTTCTGCAGCCTAGACACTATAGCATCCTTGGAGGGCCTGGAGGAGTACCGCTCGACTATACCCTCCACGAGCGGTTTCAGCATCTCCTTGTAAGACTCCCTGTCGAGCCCTAGTATTCCTAGCCCAAGCCTCTGCACGGCCTCATCCACTATTGAGTCGAGCAGCTTATCCGGGTCCACCCTTGGCTGGGAGAGCCTCCTAGCACCCGAGGAGCCGCGGGAGCTGGCCCCGTGTCTACGTCTCGTAGACCCTGCTGACCTGGTGGATCTCCTCCTGCCGCGAGCCACGATGCCCACTCCCTTGGAACCCTGCTCGGAGAGAATTCCCCCCGGGCAGTAGCCCGAGTGGAGGAACTGGAGGCCCCGGGGAGCCTCTATAACTCTCCCCGGGCCCCGAGCCAGTAGCCCCGGGGGATGTTGTGACTTGCCCCCCGCGACCCCGGGATAGGGGATGACGACATTACCGCGAACAGAACCCCATGTAGCCCTCTACGAGTGGCTAGTACTTCTCGTCGTACCAGTCTCCTCCCCGGGGCATATATATGGGCCCGTTTCTGGCCGCGTAGCGGCTCACTAGATAGCTTAGAAGAATCTCCAGCTGGCGCCTCTTCTTGCGCGCGTTCTGCAGGGCAGCCTCAAACTCCTTGAGGGAGACCCCGCGGCCCTTGAACCACGCCTTTACGAGCCTCCGGTATATGTAGCGGAGAAGGCTCTCATACTCGTCCTCGAGATCAACGTTATAATGATACTTATAAACAACGTGTTCTATGATTTCGCCGAGGTATTTGTCTATAAGCATTAGTGCTTCTTCATCCATGGCTCACTCCGTGTTAACTGGTAGTGGCCCGCGGATGCACCCTATAACTTCTCCCCCATAACAGTCCCCGAGGGGATTCGCTGACTGCAAACGGTGGAAGGCGAGGAGGGGCTTCAGCGGCTACCATTCTCAGCACTAGAGGGGCGCTCAGCAGCGGTCAGAGCTCAACACAGCCCCACGAGCTCCTGGATGGCCGAGTACACCAGCCCGGCTTTAAGCTCTCCTCGAGGGAGGGCTCAGAATGCTCGTGCAATGGCATCGGAGCCCTGCCATCACGGGCGCTCATCATAGCCCAGCCTGCCTAGCCTCCGGGTGGTAGCTTAAAGCCAGCGGGCGCAGGGGCGTAGCCGGTGAAGCTCCTATGGAGATGAGGCCGCAGCATATACGTATAAGCCCCGAGAAGGTGGCCAAGAAGGTCGTCGCCGTAGGCGATCCCGCCCGCGCCAGGTTCCTGGCTGAGCACTTTCTCGAGGATGCTGAACTAGTTAACGAGGAGCGCGGCTTCAACATATACACGGGCTACTATAGGGGCGAGCGGGTCAGCGTAGCGGTACATGGCATAGGAGGGCCCTCGGCGGCCATAGTGTTTGAGGAGCTCCACATGCTTGGGGCGCGTACAATCATAAGGCTCGGCACGGCTGGCGGACTCGTACCCCGGCTTGATATAGGCGATGCGGTGGTAGCTACCGGTGCAGCCTACATGCATGGAGGCACCGTGGGCTCCTATGTGCCCGACGCCTGCATGGCTGCGGCCCCCAACCCAGTACTCACAACAATGCTCTACGAGAAAGCTAGGGAGATACACGGCCGCGTCTACCTGGGTCCCGTGTTCAGCAGCGACGCCTTCTACGCCGAGGATCCAGCGTTCGTCGAGAAGTGGTCTAAGCGTGGAATAATCGCGGTAGAGATGGAGGTTGCCACACTCTACGCGCTTGCTGCACTGAGAGGCTTCAACGCCTCCGCGCTGCTGGTGATATCGGACAACCTGGCCGTGCCCGGCAAGGAAGAGCTCAAGCACCACCAGGAGCTAGAGCCCTTCGTAGAGAAGGCTGCAAAAGCTGTACTAGAGACGTTGAAATCTTTCAACCCCTAACCCCCGGAGCCTCTGGGTATATGCGGGACGGCCGGCCTCCACCTCCCCGGCCTCTGAGGAAGCCTTGGACGCCCACGACCCCTTGGGGGGTGACGCGAGCCGTGGCCACCGAGGCCTCCCCATCTAGTATACGCACGCTCTTCAGGAACCGTGGGCTCGAGGTAGCCGAGTCCCGGTCCCAGCAGACAACCCTTCTAGGCGGCATGCTAGAGTACCACTCTGTATCCGGGGTGAGGCAGGGCTCGTACCGTATAACGGTCAGGATAAGGCCGGCGCCCTCGTCCACGCAGCTCGTCATAAACGCTTCTAGCAGGGAGAGCGCCAGGAGAGCGGCTGATATGCTGGAGAAGTTAGGCTTCAAGGTGGACGCCGACGAGGAGGTGGTGAGGGCAAAGGCGAAGGGGGTGAGCATGAGCCTCGTCAGCCGCGCCATAGATATAGCGGAGGAAGCCACAAGGTCTTGAGCAGCCTGGAAGGCCTCCGCGAGACACTCATAGCTATCCTGGCCCCCTTCCTCCGGGCCGCCGCCCTGGAAGGTTCAAGGCTTCGCCTAGGTGCTGGAGAGAGCTGCAGAGCACTGCTGTCGGAGCCCAACGCCCCGGTGCTCCGAGCGGCGGGGGTAGATGCTCTAGACTGCGGCGGCGAGGCCAGGCTGAGGCTGGTAGCGAGGAACGGCACCTGGCTAGAGGCAAGGCTCCCCATACCCGGCTGCAGCTGCAGCCTCGCGGAGCTACCCCTATACCCGCCGGCCCCGGACTACCGTGGCCCCAGCTACCGGGCTGTAAGCCAGGCTCTCCAGGCACTAGCTGGCCCCGGAGAGAGCCCGGCTGTCGTGGCAGACGCCTACACGCCGTCAACAGGTATGGTGTGCAGGCCCCGGCTGGGTTGCAGCCGTCCCGCGAGACCCCCGGCTACGCGGCCCGCCGAGGAGGGCAGCCGCATATACTCCAAGGTCTACCGGCCCAGGATAGTGCAGCCGACAATGCTCTCCTGGGTCAGGAGGAGACTCGCCAGGGGCAGCCGCATATACCGGGTGCCATGGCTCTGCGTGGGCGGAGGAGGCAGCTACCTAGCGCTGGTCTGCACACCCCCATCAGAGCAATGCAGGGTAGGGGTCGACGAGAAGGGGGTCCTGGAGATACTGGAAGGCAGAGGGGTAGCACTGGACGCCAGGAGATGCAGCCCCACGTGGCTCTACACAGCCTATCTCCTAGGAAACCTCCTGGCCGCTGACGGTGCGAGGCCTAATGCCGAGAACCCGCCACTATGGTCTCCCACGGGGCTAATACCGCTCTACGCCTCCGTGCGCCGTGAGGGTAGGAGTCTGGAACTCGTACTATTAGTCTGGAACCCGTCGCCGGTGGCCCGGAGGCACGAGCTTGTAGTCGAGGGGTACAGGCTGAGAAGGGCGCTGCTCTACACGGGGCTTCAGCCAGCATGGGAGGAGCTAATTCCGAGCTTTAATAGGGTGGCTATACCGCTTGCCTCTCTCCAGACAGCGCTGGTAAGAATCGAGGGCGTGGAGCTTCCGCCTCTCTTGCGCAGGAGAGGAAAAGGCGGCATATAGCCAATGCTCTGGGAATACTCCATAGGGATGGGAGAGCGGGAAGCGCTAGTAGGGGGGCTCCGGCAGCACAGCCTTAGGCTCGACCTTAGATCTAAGCTTGCGGCATATCTCGCATATGTAGAGAGGCATCAGCCTCTCATCCGCATTATTGCTTATAATCTGCTCAGCCATCTTCGCGACCATTCCGTATAGCTCTTTGTCCCTGAGGATAACATCTATGTAGCTTCCACCCCTACGCTTAAGCAGATAGTTGGAGACCGCAGCCGGCGTCAGCCGGAGCAGCTTAGCCGCCCGGTATATGGTCAGACCATAATCGCGCAGCAGCACTATGGCTAGTGACGCCCTTATCGATGGCACGTACTTCTTTACAGCTATTTCGCAGGGCGCTGATAGAAAGCCTGCCTGTCCAGCCATAGCTCTCGTGACCCATTTTCACGAATGTTACTGGCCTATCCTTATAACAGCTGCCCCTGGGTTGTATGTGAGGCGTCACCTCCGGAGCCTCCTCCAAAGCACCCAGGAGCATCTGTGATAGGTGTGATGGGAATTAGCGGTAGAAATTAGCTTACGTTCGTTTAAGAGAAAAGAAGAAAAGAACCAAATAGCTAATAGCACGGTCTTGGCGGCACAGAAGGGGCGTTGGGCAAGGGGTGTACGCCATGTCGGATCCGGTACGCATGGAGATAGACCAGGAAACCCGGGAGGCTATACGCGAGGCATTCCAGGATCTAGAAAAGCCCGTTACAATAAACGTATTCATAGGCCCGAACTGTAGATACTGCGACGAGTCGCTGAAGATAGCCAAGGTGCTTGAGGAAGAAGCCCCGGAGAAGAACGGGAAAAAGCTGGTCAAGGTACGGGTCTACGAGAAGGGTAAGGACGACGAGGAGTTTAAGAGGCAGAAGGTTGAAAGAATACCAACAACTACGCTCCTAGAGGGGTCGATAAGGTACACCGGCACCCCCAGCGGCGAGGAGATAAGAGGGCTTGTTGAGACAATTATCAGGATATCCCAGGAGGATAGCGGCCTAGACCAGACCACCATAGAGAAGATAAAAAGCATAGACAAGCCAGTGCATATAGAGGTAATAGTGACGCCTCAGTGCCCCTACTGCCCCTACGCCGCTCTCCTGGCCAACATGTTCGCCTTCGAGGCCTGGAGGAATGGGAAACGCGACTTCATAGCAGACACTGTGGAGGCCTACGAGAACCCCGACATAGCAGACAAGTACAACGTGATGTCGGTCCCTGCTATAGCTATAAACGGCGTACTAGCCTTCGTCGGCGTGCCTTACGAGGAGGACTTCATAGAGAGGATACTAGACATAGTCGAGCGCAGGAAGAAGGTAAGCGGCCCGGAGGTTATATCGGAGAGCGCCACCGGGCTCTAGACACAGTACCAGCAATCATATAGTCGTTCAAGAGGGCCAGGTGCTAGAGGCTCCGACAAATGCCTTTTCATCACGGCCCGTTTTCAGCGTCGGGAGTACTCTTCACCGCCTCCAGCACTATGGAGCTAGGATAGACGCCCCTGGAGGTAAATGGCCGGGTCTTCCGGAAATATGTAGCCGAGTGCTCCTTTATTGCCGCGGGTGGCTGACTACCAGCTTCAGCCCCTCCTTTCCCCCAGCAGCTCACTTATCTTCCTCTTGGCTATCTCAGCCACGGTTCTGCCGTCCACCTTGCCGCGCAGCTTCGGCATAACTCTACCCATCACCTTGCTTAGCGCCGCGTAGCCGCGGCTTCTTATCTCGCCCTCAAGTGCTCTCACTGCCTCCTCCACCATGCTCTCCACCATACTCATGTCTACTGCCTGTATGCCCAGAGCCTTCATGGCGTCGTCGAGCCTTGCTCCGGGGTTTCTAGCCAAGTATGCAAGCACATCAGGCACCGCGTCCTTGGCTAGTCTGCCTTGCGCGGCAGCCGAGACAACCTCCTCAATGCTCTCATCGCTCAGGTTGTCTATCGGCACGCCTTCACGTGAAAGGCTCCTCAATATGTTCGTGAATATCGATGCTATGTAGGATGGGGGGACCTTATCCCCGTACCTCTCTGCGAGCCTCTCGAATAGGTCTAGCCTCACATCCCTCACTATCTGGCGAGCCAGGTCATCGCTTAGCCCGTACCTCTCCTTCAGCTTTCTCAGCTTCTCGCTGGGCTTCTCCGGCACGAGTTTACGGGCTTCTTCAAGTAGGTCCTCTGTGACTTCAAGGGGTGGTATGTCGGTCTCGGGATACATTCTCGCCGAGCCTGGCTGAGGCCTCATGAACCTGGTTGTGCCGTCCTCCTTAGCAGCCCTGGTCTCCTTCGGTATGCCCTCGAGGGCTGCAGCAGCTCTCTCGACCACAGCCTGTAGAGCCTTCCGGGCTTTCGGCTCTTCATCAGCCACTATCACTACTGCATCACGGCCCCGGGCAGCGCCTACGGCTTTGTAGAGCTGCTCTACCTCCTCTTCGGTTATCCCGTAGCCGGGCAGCTCGTCGGTGTGGAATATTCCCCCTACGCCGCCCCAGAACCTGGCGTAGTCCGCCAGCTCGGTTCCGAAGCGCCTCCCCGGCTGCACCTCCACTCCCAGCAGCCCATGGAACCCCGGCAGCTTGACTGCGAGAACCTTGCCGCCCCTCTTGATGGCCCTAGCTATTATCTTCGACCTTGTGCCTCTGAAAATGCCGGTGACGTCAACTATCTCGGCGGATTCGACGTCGCGCCTGGAGACCCCCCGGCTCCGTAGCTCATCCCGTATCTCTAGCAGCCTCTTCTGCCGTATAGCCTCGTAGAGCACTATCTTCGGGAGGAGATCGAGCCTCTGAACACCCTTTATCTCCGTCTTGACACCGCCCTTTATCGAGACGTTGAGATCCTGCCTAATCGTACCTATACCCCTCTTGACCCTCCCGGTGAGGCGGAGCAGCTGGCCTATGGTTAGCGCCGCCTCGTATGCCTCCTCCGGAGTCTCTATGTCGGGCGCGGTGGAGATCTCTATCAGCGGTATGCCCAGCCTGTCGAGCATGTAGTGGGTGTAGCGGCCCTCCTCGCCAAGCTTGCGTGCAGCATCCTCCTCTACGGCTATTGTCTGTACCCCTATCTTCTTCCCGCTCTCTAGCTCTATCCCGCCGCCCAGGGCTATGATCGCTGTGCGCTGGAACCCGGTGGTGTTAGACCCGTCTATCACTATCTTCCTCATAACGTAGATCTCGTCCACCGGGGTGGATCCCAGCGCCAGCGCCACGGCTAGCCCTATCACTACCGCCTCCCGGTTGATCTCGTGGGGTGGCTCCTCGTCCGCCTCGACCAGGCAGGAGGCGGCGCGGGGCGCATGATAGTGGTATAGCCGGCCCTTGCGCCACTCGAAGAGGGCGGCTATATCCACCTCCCCGAGCTCGCTTCTCGTGGGCCTAAGCTGCCTAATGAACTCGTCCTTATCAGCGTCCTCGCTCACCAGCGTGGTCGGGCAGCTGCAGAACAGCTTGCGCCTCGTATCAAGCTGCTGGTGTATCTCCAGGCCTACTCGGAGCCCCAGCTCCCTAGGATCATACTTCGAGGGATCCACCTTAGGCTCGATCAATGCGGCCACCTCGGATAGAGGTCCAGTGTGTGGCGATACGTTATCTCTCCTGCCAGGTTCTCGCGGAGCATCCTACCCGCTTCCCGGGGATCATGGGTATGGGCCAGTATCCAGGAGAGCTTCACAAACGCTACCTCGGGAAGCATATCCTCCCCCGGTATGACACCGGCCTGGAGCAGCTTGCGCCCCGTAGTGTAGACGTTCATGTTAACCCTTCCAAAGAGAGTCTGCGACGTCATTACCACAACTACTCCCTGCTCCACCGCACGCCTTATACTCTCGACAAGCCACTCGCCGACGTGGCCGAGCCCGGTGCCCTCCAGCACTATTCCCCGGTAGCCGCGGTCCACGAGGAAGTCTATCAGCTCCGCCTCCATGCCGGGATAGTACTTCACCAGCGCTACCTTCTCCTCGAACCCGTTTACCACGTGCAGCTCCTCCCTGCCCCTCTCACGGAGCGGTTTGTCCCGCAGCTCTATCCTCCCCTCAAAGGGGTAGATCTTGGCTAACGGCCTTCCGTTTATGGTCTGGAAGGCGTCGCGGCGGCTGGTGTGCATCTTCCTAACCCTGGTGGCGCGGTGGGCAAGGGCATAGGTGTCGCCGGCCTCCCCGTGCATGACCACTACGACCTCCGCGAAGGGCGCCCTAGCGGCCACCAGGGTGGCGGCTACCAGGTTGAAGGCGGCGTCGCTGCTGGGCCTATCGCTGCTCCTCTGGGCCCCCACGAAGGCTATCGGAACCGGTAGCCCCCGGAAGGCGAAGGCAAGCGCCGACGCGGTATAAGCCATGGTGTCGGTTCCGTGCGCTACAACGATGCCCTCAGCCCCCTCCTGGATAGCCTTGGCGGCCTCGTCAACTATCTTCTCCCAGTACTTGGGCCTCATGTTCTCGCTCAGTATATTCATGACAACCCTCGAGGATATGTCGGCTATGAAGCCTACCTCCGGCACAGCCTCCAGTATCTCTTCAGCCGAGAAGGCCGGCCTCACAGCCCCGGTCTCGTACTCTACCTTACTGGCTATAGTGCCTCCAGTCCCGAGTATCGTCACCCTGGGCCTCTTCCCGGGAGGCGGCTGCTCCTCGAGAAGCGGCACAGCCGCGGGAGCGCCGGCCGCGGCCTCATGGAGTATAGCCTCCCTCGTCTTCACAACCTCTATGCGCGTCCCCTCGTCGACCCGTACCCCTATATTGTAGCCGTTATCAAGCTTCACGACTATGATGGGCCTAGCCGAGATAGCGTAGCGGGGCATCAAAACGCCCTCGAAGACGCGGCCATCGCTCCTCTCAATCCTTATACGGTCGCCGGGCCTAGCCCCGGCCCTCCGGAGAAGCCTCAACGCAACACCAGTGTAGCCAGCCTCCTCCATCCCGCCTTGCCCAGGTGAACTAGCACCCCCAAGGGATAAAGCCTATATAAGGTCTAGAGGCGGCCCCAGCCCCCTGGGGAGCAGCACATGCCCAGCCACGGCTCGCTTACAAAGGCAGGTAAGGTTAGGAAGCAGACCCCACGCATACCCGCCAAGCCCAAGAAGAACCCCGCCCCCCGCGTCCGCAACAGGAAGGAGTACCGGCGCCTCCTAATCAGGCTCCAGCAGGGCCAGGCCGGCCGCCGCTAAGGCTTCGGCTCAGAACGCCGTTACCATCCTCTGGCAGCTCTGCAAGGGGCCCTACGGCTGCCACATGCGCGGGTTTTTACAAGCCCTCTCGTCAACAATTCCCGCCTCCCGAGGAGAGAGGGGTGGACACATCCTAGCCAAAGGAATTACGGCGTAAGGAGTATGGGGCTACTCCCCCTCTTCTAGAGACGCGGTAAGGAGCTCCAGCCCGAGCCCCTTCCGAAGCCTCTGATACGCGTTGAAGAGCCTCATGAAGTCCAGGTAGAGGCCGGGAAGACCGTCGCAGACCAGCCTAAGCAGAATACGCGGGTCCATATCGATATAGGAGAGGAGTGCTGCGAGCCTCCTGCAGGCTTCTTCACTCTCGCGGCACTGGCTACAGGGCGGGGCAGAGGTCTTCACCGTAAAAATACCTCATGTGTCCCCGGGAATGTTCGTACGTTACTCCTCCTTCCTCTCTAAGACGATCTCTATGGTGCTGACCCTGCTCTGGCGGCCGTCGGGGTTCTGGATCACCTGGCTGTCGATCTTTATGTCCTTTACGTCGACCTTGCCGGGCAGGAACCTCTTCCTCACTATCTCGACGGTATCGACAGCCTTGCTTATGGCGCGGCCCCTAGCCTTTATCACTACCTCCTTGACACCCTGGTTCAGCAGGGTTAGGGTCGCCAGAACGTAGTTCATGACAGGCTTCTTACCCACGAGAACGACGTTGCTCGGAGCTGCACTCGCCTGCGCCATCGCATGTCCCCTCGCGCATTGGTCATGTGCTGCAGACCGGCCGGGTCCTCTATTTAGGCTTTACTCCCCTCGGGCATGGGCTTCGGGGTGTTACTGGGCCAGCTACTCTAAGTCAATCACAGCAGCCCCATGCTAAGCCTAGCCATCGGGTAGTTCCTCCAGCGCACTTGGATAGGTAGGCGACCCGGCATGGAGTGGACGCTGCTGAGGCCGTTGTATCACGGAGCCTGCCCCAACTGCGGCGGGCCTATAACAGCTGACAGGCTCTCCCAGCGCCTCCCATGCGCCCGCTGTATGCCCGCGGCCCCGGAGAGCCTCCCCCACGACTACTATGGCCTCGTGGAGCGTATCGGCAGAGAGCTGGCTAGTAGGGGTGTCCTCCAGGGCTACCTGTACCTCTACAGCACTGTCACGATGCTCCGGGACTTCGAGGAGTTCTTCCACCGGCTCACGGGTGGAAGGCTCTGGAGCGCCCAGAGGACCTGGGCTAAGAGGCTACTCCAGAACGAGAGTATGGCAATAGTGGCTCCCACCGGTGTAGGCAAGACAACGCTCCTAAGCGTCTATGCCCTCTACCGGGCCAGGTCCGGCGCCCGGGCCTACTACCTGCTCCCCACGGAGAACCTCGCGAGGCAGGTCGAGGAGAAGCTCCGCGTGCTTGCAGAGAGGGGCGGTGTCGCTGCAAGGATTGTCTCCTACTATTCCAGCCTGAGCAGGAGCAGGCGGGAGGAGAGCCTACACCTCATAGAGAGGGGTGACTACGACATACTAGTCACCACTACTGGGTTCCTCTCTCGCCGCTGGGAGCTGCTCCAGGGGACCCGCTTCGACCTGGTGCTGGTCGACGATGTGGATGCTGTACTGAGGAACTCGAAGAACATAGACAAGATATTGATGCTGCTGGGCTTTGACGAGGAGACCCTGGCCACGGCGTACAGCCTGGTTAAGAAGAAGATACTGGCATCCCTAGCCAAGCTCTCCGGCAATATTAGGCGCTACGAGCAGCTCCTACGCGAGATGGAGGAGCTGCAGGCAAGGCTCTCAGCCAAGCTTGTCACGTCCACGCCGGGCCAGCTGGTGATAGCATCAGCCACGGGGAGAGCCCAGGGGCTGAAGCCGAGGTTATTCCGCGAGCTGCTTGGCTTCGACATAGGGAGGGTCTACGACTATACTAGGAGCATAGCCAACTTCTACCATGTGAGCAGCGACCCGGCTGGGGACGCTGTGGAGGCCGTAAGGAGGCTAGGCCCCGGAGGCCTCGTCTTCGTAGCCAAGAGGTTCGGCAAGGACCTCGCCAGAAGGCTTGTTAAAGCGCTAAACGAGGCTGGCGTGAGGGCAGGCCTCGCCCTGGCAGGCCGCAGGGTTCTGGACCGCTTCGCCTCCGGAGAGTACGACGTCCTGGTCGGCATATCCTCCTACTACGGCGTCATAGTACGCGGCATAGACATGCCCAGACGCGTGCTCTATACAGTGTTTGTCGGAGTGCCCAGCCAGGCGGTAAGCGCCGAGAAAGCGCTACAGTCGCCATTCCGCATAGTGAGGGCAGGGGTGGAGCTAGGCATAGAGGGTAGCGAGGAAACCGCCCGCCTCCTCTCGAGGACAAGCCCCGGGGAGCAGACTGCTCTACGCATAGCCCTCGCCTCCGGCGAGAAGCTTGATGGGAGACTGGGCGAGCTGCTGGAAGGCCTCCAGGCTCTTAGAAGGAGGGTGCTGGCTAGGCTCCAGGAGACACTAGAGCCCGGCTCCTCAACCGTTGTCGGGGGCGTGCTCTACCGCCACACCGGCAGCGATATCGTGGCGATAACTCCGGACGCGGCCACCTACCTACAGGCTAGCGGCCGTGCTAGCCGCATGCTGGGCTCGATAATGACCCATGGAGTAAGCATAGTCTTCGAGGAAGAGGAGGAGCTGGTGAAGCTGCTGTCCCAGAGGCTGCGCAGGTACCTGGAGAGCGTTGACTTCGAGAAGCTTGACTGGCGTAAGGTGGAGGAGGAGATGGAGAAGGCCCGTGCCAGCAGGAGCAGCGGCACGGGCCGGAGGGTGGACATAGAGACCTGCCTCATAGTGGTCGAGTCCCCTACCAAGGCCAGGACAATTGCCAGCTTCTTCGGCAGGCCCGTCCGGAGGCGCGTAGGCTCGCTGACAGTCTATGAGACGACCTTCTATAACCACGTGTCCGGGAAGATACACGTTGCGTCGATAACAGCCTCCGCCGGCCACCTCTACGACCTATCGGTTGACGGCGAAGGAGTGCACGGTGTAGAGATTAGTGGAGGTGGGGTGAGCCCTGTATATAAGCCTATCAAGCGCTGCCTAAACTGTGGCCACCAGTTCTCTTCCAGCAGCAGCGTCTGCCCCCGCTGCGGCTCAAGCAACGTGGTTAGCAAGCAGGATGTGGTTGATGCGCTCCGGCAGCTGGCTAGCGAGGTGGAGACTGTGTACATAGCCACCGACCCCGACATAGAGGGGGAGAAGATTGCCTACGACCTAGAGCTGCTCCTGAAGCCTTATGCACGCAGTATAAAGAGGATAGAACTCCACGAGATTACTAGGAACGAGCTGCTAAAGGCTCTCGCATCGCCGCGCAGCGTGGATAAGAGGCTAGCCTCGGCACAGATCGTTCGAAGGATAGAAGACCGCTGGATAGGCTTCGGGCTCAGCCAGCACCTCTGGAGCGTGTTCAACAAGCACTGGCTCGGCGCCGGCAGGGTCCAGACGCCCGTACTGGGCTGGATTATAGACCGCTACCGGGAGTGGAGAGCAAACATAGGCTACAACGTCTACGCCAGGCTGGAGGACGGGCCCCTACTGAGGCTCCACTTTGAGGAGCCCAGCCAGGCTCGGAGGGTGGCCGAGGAGATCACGGAGAAGGGGCTTCTAGTACTGGACGTGGCGGAGGAGCTTGTGGATCTGAACCCGCCCCCACCCTACACCACCGAGTCCCTCATATACGACGCGTCTAGGTTGATGGGCTACTCCTCTCAGAAGACTATGAGGATAGCCCAGGAGCTCTTCGAGGCTGGGCTGATAACCTATCACCGCACGGACTCGACCCACGTGTCAGCGCTCGGCCAGAGCATTGCCAGGGAGTACCTCTCCTCCAAGGGGGGCATCGAGGACTTCCAGCCCCGCAGTTGGGGGCCTCAGGGCCACCACGAGGCGATAAGGCCCACCAGGCCCCTGGACGCTGAGACCCTCCGTAGAATGGTAGCCCTCGGCGAGCTGAGGCTACCCATCACCGTGAGGGAGAGCCACTACCGGCTCTACAGCCTCATCTTCCGCCGCTTCATAGCAAGCCAGCTGCGGCCGGCGAGGCTAAGACGCCTCCGCATACTCCTTGGCCTTGAGGGCTACGGGCCCCTGGCAGAGGTGGAGGCCTACGTCGCAGCGCCGGTGGAGGGCTTCCACCGCTACTACCCACAGCCCCCGCTCTACCCCTCACTGGCGGGCCTACGGAAGGGGGACCGCGTCAAGGCCTCCCGGGTCGTGGTGCGCCGCGGCTCTACAGTATACCTCTACAGTCACGGTGACGTGGTAGCCCTTATGAAGCGCCGCGGCCTCGGCAGGCCCAGCACCTACGCCAAGATACTCGAGGCCCTAACCCGCCACGGCTACGTGCTGGAGAGCAAGTACAGGAAGAGACTTGTACCGACCAAGCTGGGGATAGAAGTCTACGAGTACCTGGAGGCCAACTACGGCGACCTGGTCTCCGAGGAGAGGACGCGCCGCCTCAACGAGGAGATAGAAGCCATAGCGTCCGGCGGGCTGAACCCCCTAACCGTGTTGAGCGAGATCTACAACGAGCTAGAGCAGCTGCTCCGCCATCCAGCAACGGTGCAGGCAGCCGGGAAGGTGGAGGGCCACGCCTAGCGCCTACGGAACCTCCACACAGTATCCCCCGGATCCGGGGCCGGCGGGAGCCTACGCTTGTGCTCGCTCGCCCGGTGCATATCCAGCACTTTCTCCAGCTTTTCCCTGGGCAGCCCAGTGGCCTCAGCAGCCTCCTCGACCCCGAGCCCCAGGTCGAAGAGAGCGTAGAGCGCCAGGTCAATCTCCTCGTACTTCATCCCCAGCTCCTCCTCGGCCAGGTGGCCCGGCCAGAGCCTAGGGCTGCTGGGCTTCAGGGCTATCGACTCCGGCACCCCCAGGTGGAGGGCCAGCCTCCTCACCTGCGTCTTGTAGAGGGAGCCTATTGGCAGGAAGTCCACGGCACCGTCCCCGTACTTTGTGAAGTAGCCTATCAGTATCTCGCTGCGGTCCCCCGTGCCTGCCACCAGCAGGCCCTGCATATTGGCGTAGAGGTAGAGTATGGCCATCCGGGCCCGGGCCCTCAAGTTGCCCAGGCTTCTCCGGTCCGGCTTCTCCCCAGTAGCCTCCAGGAAGCTCCGCACCACCGGCCTTATGTCGATAACCTTGTAGCGGACTCCGAGGGATTCAACCAGCTCACGGGCGTCCTCTACATCGCCTCGTGGTGTCACCTCACTGTCCGGCAGTAGCAGGGCGAGTACCCTCTCGGGCCCCAGGGCTCTGGCCGCGAGCGCAAGTGTGGTTGCTGAGTCTACTCCCCCGCTTACACCCACTACAACACCCCTAGCTCCAGCCTCCCTTACCACGCCTCGAATGAAGTTGGTGAGGGCCCTGGCAATGCCCTCGTAGTCTAGGCTTGTAAGCTCCCCCAGGCCTATCTTTCTCCCCGCCACGGGGCGCCCTCTTCAACCCAGAGGGACTCTTAGAAATAGAGGTTGCCTGGACCTAGGCGGGGGCTTAGGCCTTGGAGGATGCTGAGAAGCCTCAGCTCGGCCTCGGTGACACCATATCATCCCTTGATGTGGCTGTTATAGATGCTAACTCGGAGGCGCTGGGGGTGAGCAGGCTCCAGCTGATGGAGAACGCTGGGAGAAGCGTTGCCGAAGAGCTGGCCAGGCGGGTACCCAACGGCTCCAGGGTGGCTGTGCTCGTGGGCCCTGGGGGCAACGGCGGCGATGGCCTCGCGGCAGCCAGGCACCTGGCTTACATGGGGTACCGGGTGGATGTGATACTCCTGGCCAAGCCCGAGGATATACGCAGTCCGGAGGCGAGATCAATGTACGAGGCACTGGAGGTCATGGACATCACTGTGGATATAACCATAGCCCGGGACCCCCGTAGGATAAGCCTCGAGGGCTATGACGCGGTTGTCGACGCTCTCCTCGGCACCGGCCTCCGCGGCCCGCCCAGGAGCCCTTACGCGGAGGCCATAGAGGCAGTAAACAGAGCTAATGCTCTGAAGCTCTCGGTTGACGTGCCCTCGGGGCTTGACTCGGACACCGGTGAGGCGCCAGGCCCAGTGGTCCGGGCTGATGTGACGGTGACGCTGCACAAGCCGAAGCCGGGGCTCTTTCGCCGTCCCGACCTGGTTGGAGAGCTTGTTGTGGCATCCATAGGCGCGCCGCCGGAGGCCGAGATATATGTAGGTCCTGGCGACGTAGCGTACCGTGTGCCGAGGAGGAGCTGGCGCACCCACAAGGGCCAGGCCGGCCGGGTCCTCATAATAGGCGGCTCCCAGGGCTTCGTGGGAGCCCCCGTGATCTCCGCGCTGGCCGCCCAGCGGGCCGGCCTCGACCTCGTCTACCTCGCGGCTCCTACAAGAGTGGTGGAAGCCGCGGCGAGGTACCCCACGATTATACCCGTGGAGCTCGAAGGCCCCTATCTGAGCCCAGAGCACGTCGACCGACTGCTCGCGGTCGCCCAGCGGGCCGATGCAGTGGCAATAGGCATGGGGCTCGGGCTCGAGGAAGCCACCCAGGAGGCGGTTAGAGAGCTCCTAGCACGACTACCACCCGGCAAGCCTGTAGTCGTGGATGCGGACGCCCTCAAGGCCCTCTCCACGAGCCGCGAGCTTATACGAGGCAACATGGTTCTCACGCCCCACGAGGCCGAGTTCGCCCGCCTCTTTGGTGCAAAGCCCGCACCCGTGGAGAAGATAGAGGCCCGGGTAGCCGACGCGGCGCAGCAGGCAAGACTCCACGGCAATGCCACAATACTCCTCAAGGGCCCCGTCGACGTTATCACCGATGGGAGGCGTGCCAGGCTGAACAAGGCCGGAGCCCCCGCAATGAGCACCGGTGGCACGGGCGACGCCCTAGCCGGCTTAGCCGCAGCCCTCCTAGCCAAGGGTGTCGAGCCATTCCACGCTGCATGCATAGCCGCCTATGTAAATGGAGCCGCGGGTGCTCTGGCCTACCGGGAGTACGGCGAATCCATGACTGCGCTCGACCTCGTGGACCGCATTCACCTGGTGCTGAAGGATCCGCTGGGGCTGGCAGGCAGCTCTATCCTGTACCGTCGTCTCCCCCTCGAGAAGACGAGGTATCAGCCCCCCACCCGGGGGCGGCCCCGGGATAGGGGATTGTAGGCCGCAGCGGCCACAGGGGCAAGGGCTCCGGCCAGCCTACGGCCCTCTCGGGGCCGCCCGGGGTGGGAGAGGGCACTCGCTAGCCCCCTTATCTTGGTTCCCTCCTGGAGACCGTGTCGTAGGATAGGATGCTGCGAGACGGGGGTCGGCGTGAGACTAGGCCAGTCACCCTCCACGCCTGCCTGGAGTCCTAGACTGCCCGCCTCTCCATCCCCCGGGAGGACGTCGGAAGCCTAGCCAGCAGGTTTTAAATAGGATTTTTATACAGGGCTTAAAAGGGTGCCCTGGTGTGGAGTCTTCTGTCACACCGCAGAGGCGTAGCGCTGCAGAGCAGGAGCCCAAGCCTACTGCCAACATAGAGAACATAGTGGCTACAGTATCCCTCGACCAGACTCTAGACCTGAACCTCATAGAGAGGAGCATACTGACGGTAGAGTACAATCCGGAGCAGTTTCCCGGGCTGGTCTACCGCCTCGACTCGCCCAAGGTAACAGCACTGATATTCAAGTCAGGCAAGATGGTCGTGACTGGGGCCAAGAGCACGCGCGACCTCATAGAAGCCGTCAAGAAGATCGTACGTAACCTGAAGAAGCACGGCATCCAGATCTACGGGCGCCCCAAGGTTCAGATACAGAATATAGTGGCCTCGGCCAACCTAAACGTGTGCGTAGACCTTGAGAGGGCTGCCCTGACTCTGGAGAACAGCATGTATGAGCCGGAGCAGTTCCCAGGCCTAATACACAGGATGGATGAGCCCCGCGTTGTCCTGCTAATATTCAGCTCGGGGAAGATGGTGATAACCGGGGCGAAGCGCGAGGAGGAGGTCTACGAGGCTGTTAACAAGATATACGAGAAGCTGAAGAAGCTGAGGGCCATAAGGCCTTGCTAGAGACGATGCACCGTGACCCGGCTAGCCGGAATCCAGTATCCCCATCTTTAGCGCCTGCAGCGCCACCTCCCGGGCGATGCGCCTCGACCTAGTTCTCAGTATCACCACGTCGCCCGCCTCCTCTACCTCTAGGCCATATCCCTTTAGCAGCTTCTTTAGCTCCTCCCAGCTCGTACTAGTTCTCCTCACAACTATGACGTAGCGGCCACTCGGGTCGGGTCTCCGCAGGATCTCATCGACCACTCTCCTTCTGCGACTCGGCCCGGCCATCCCCACCACCCTGAAAGTAGAGCTGCAGGGACGCAAAGGCCTGGTTCTCTTCATCCATATAGGCCGCTATTATCCTCTCGAGCGAGGCGGCTAGGCGCAGTACCTCCTCGCTGGGAAGGCTTGAGATCGCGTACATAGCGGCAAGGTACCGCGCAGCTGCCGCAAATACTAGGGGCTCGAGTATGGAGATGACAGCCTCCAGAGCATCTACCCCCTGCTCCAGGGTGCTGCGCAGCATTGAGGCTGCATAATCTATTAGCCTTATCTCATGCATGGCATACCTCGTAAGGAGTATTGAGAAGGCGGAGTAGACATCGTCCCCGAGTCTTTCAAGGTGTGCAGACAAGGCTTCCATAGATTTGTCTAGTATTAGCCTGTTCAGAGCGTTAAACTGGCTCATGAGGTATGCGTGGTAAGGCTGCCTGGAGGGCCTGCCGCAGGCCCCATGCTCCCTGGCATAGCTTATGGCAGCCTCGACCGTCTTAGCCAGGGTTAGCTGCGGCGTCCCCGCCTCTAGATCCCGCTTAACCTGGAGAGCGAGCCGCTCGATGAAGCCCTGCACTATGCTGGCGCACTCGTTGCCCGCGCCGCCTTCCTGCATTATGGCCACCAGCATGCTTGCACGTGAAGAGGGTGGGTCAGCAACCTACCCTGCAGTCATCGACACATACACATGGAGCCCTCCTCATCGGAGTGTCTCATCACCCATCTAGCTTCTACCCCCGGCTCTAGCCCTCCGGGGGTCTGCCGCCCAGGATCCAGGAGCGGATACGCTGCGCCATAAGCTTTAGAGCCATCTCCTTGCCGGCTACCTCGCCGGGAGGTATGTACTCAACGTGTACCCCCGGTACGAGCCTTGCCTGGTTTGCTAGCCTCTTATCACCGGTGAAGAAGAGTACGCCGCCCCTATACCTGTTAGCCAGCTGCTCTAGCAACTTAAGTATATCATAATCATCCTTGGCGGGCTGCCTGTACACTCTCTCCCCGGCCTTGAGAGGCCTATTTATCCCCCTGCCAAGCACCTCGTGGAACTCCACGCGGGGATCCTCTATCTCGCGGGCCAGTATGTCTGCGAAGCCCTTGTACATCTGGTCAAAAACCACAGCGTACTCGGGGGCTCTCCCGGAGGGCTTGGGCACCTCTCCTATATGCTTCCCTCGGGGCTCTCCTCCCTCCCGGGCAGCGGTGCGTAGGACGCTCCTCAGCTCGTTAAGTTCGCTCTCAGCTAGCTGAAGGACGCGCGTAACACGGTACACCACGGCTTCGCCGCTGCACCGGGACGCCGCTGTCAATAGCGCCTCTGCAAGCCCCGCGGCTTGATAGAGGCCCTCGCTGCACACTACAATGTATACGGCCTGCTCCTCCTCGCCCATGACGAGCGTCCCAGCAGGCCGGGGCTCTCTGTAGCGTTCTTAACAGCTATTCTTCTCCGGGGGCCCTCGTAGGATGCTAGCGGATAATCATAATCGAGGTCGCCGAGTTAACCACCATGGAGAGGGCCACGCTGCCAATGATTATATCCTCGCTAGCGGTGTTACCCCGGGCGCCCAGTATTATGAGATCATAGCCGCCCTCTATGGCTTCGGAGAGTATCTCGCTAGCTACGCTACTCGCGCTGGGCTTGTACTCCTTGACCTTAACTGAAACCTCTACCCCCCTCTCTCCTGCCAGCTTCTTAGCAGCATTAATGATGGGAGTGGCGTCCTCGCTAGGGTGCTTCACGTGTATCACTGTTATCCGCGATCCATAGCGTTGGGCGAAGTCAAGAGCCACCTTGAGAGCCCTCATGCTGGACTCGGAGCCGTCTACAGGTACCAGGATCTTCCTGAATAGAAAGCTCACGGTGTATGTAGGTTCCAAGGTCGAGTCCCTCAGGCTGCTTCATTAGAGGTCCATTGAGGTGTATGGGTCGAATTGCTCTCGAATAAATTATCTGCTGGGGTCCTTAAGGTATGCGGCCATGAGTTATGCCCAACGTCTTATCAGTTATCGACATGGTTTCCTCGGCTGACTTAGCAGTCTCCATCACCGCCCTTATCGCGTCAATGTTCTCCGGGACCACTATTGATTCCTGGTGCACTGCCTGCATCCATATAACCTCCTTGTCGTTAAGCACTGCCACGCTGTCAAGCCATATTACTAGCTCCGGTATGTCGTAGCGCTTCCTTCCGAGATCCCTGGCGTACTCTACCAGGTCTGCAGTGCTGGCCAGCCCCGTGTCAGCGTCGGCGAGCAGTATCCTAGGCGTCTGCTCGAACGCCGAGACCACGTCCTCCCGGGACACTTGCTGCTCCAGCTCTGCAACCACCACGTGGACGTGCATCAGCGTTGTCGGCACCACCACTGCGGCTGTAGCTATGTCGAGCCACGGCAGCACAGTCTTAACGTCAAGCGCGTGGTGGCTGGGCAGCCTAGCGGGGTTCGGCACTATAGCGTTGACGGGGCCCCGTTTCACCTCCTTGGGGTCCGCTGCGCGGCGTACTATAGTGGCGCGTATCCGCCTTATCCTGGCTATCCGGGAGAGACTACATATACTGCGCAGGAGCCCGGTGGTGTTGCAGGAGACCACCCTGACGCTCCTTCTGCCCAAGGCCTCCTCGTAGTTGCACAGCGTGTTGAACGATACCTCGGCTACGTCAGCCTTCTCGCCGCCCTGGAAAATAGCCTTGACACCGTACTTCTCGTAGAGGGGCTTATACTTGGCTCCCATGCCTCCAGGCGTGGCATCAACCACGACGTCTACCTTGCCGAGGAGATCCTCTAGGGACCCTTCCACGGGCACCCTCTTCTCCTGGAAGGCCTCCAGGCGGTCGCTGGGAGCGTAGAGCGGTATGCCTCTCGAAACCGCGTACCTGGCAACATAGTCCGGCTTAGTCTTCACGACACCGACCAGCTCCATGTCCGGCTGCTTCATAACAGCCTCGGCGACACGCTTCCCTATGGTGCCGAATCCGTTCACAGCCACCTTTACCCGGGCCAAGCCGGCCACCTCCACCTCTCTCTAGGGTGCCCGTCTCAAAGAGGTTTAGGGGAGAGCGGCCTGCTTCAGGAATTTGTCGAAGAACTTCTGGGCTGACTTAGCCAGGGCTACCAGGCCTGGCAGATCCTCCCCGGCCAGGAACAGGAGAAGCGCGCCGCCACCCGTGCTTATGTGCAGGTTGGGGCGCTCGCTGAGCCCCAGCTTAGCCGCAATGCTGTTGAGGTGGCCGCCGCCAACTATCACATAGGCGCTGCTCTCTACTGCAGCCCGCAGTAGCTCCTTGCTCCCATCCTGGAACCGGGGATCCTCTATCACGCCGGCGGGGCCTCTCAGGACTATTAGCCTGGCCTCTTTCATGATCTCCACGTACATCTTAATCGTCTGGGGCCCTATGTCTTTTATAACGCCTTTGATGCTGCTGCCTATCGCCTCTACCTCTACATTATCGTTCACAAGTGTCTTGAAGTCCACAGGGGTCTCTATAGGGAGACCCTTTAGCAGCAACCGTCTGGCCCGTGGGAGGAGTGCTAACAGCCCCTTCGACTCCAGCACCTTCATATTAGCTTCGCCGATATCCACGCCCTTGGCGACGAGGAAGAGCTCTGCCACAAGACCCGTGGCGAGAATCCTATCCACAGCCCTATTGCTGTGTAGATACTCGAGAATCCTCAGGGTGTCGTGAACCTTCCCCCCGCCTAGCACGAAGACTCGTGGCCTCTCCTCCGGGTTGTAGAGCTTTGACAGAGCTACTAGCTCTCTCTCCATTACACGGCCGGCTGCAGATGGGAGCTTCATGGGGAAGCCTACAATGCTGGGCTGGCTTCTATGGGCGGTGGCGAACGCGTCGTTAATGTAGTAGTTGAAGAGGGGTGCTAGCCTGCTGACAAAGATGCTCTCAGCATGCTTCTCCGGCGTAGCTTCGATAATCTCCTCGGATACGAGACGCGTGTTGTCTAGGAGCAGTATCTCGCCCGTCCTCAGCTTCTTTATCTCCTCGCGGGCGGCGGGGCCTATGACGTCGTCTATAAAATGGATTGTCATCCCCGTATGCTTTTCGAGCAGCTCGGCGTGCTTATTCAGGCTGACGAAGTCGCTCTCCCCGGGCCTCCCTTGGTGCGACATAGCGACGACAGCGGCTCCTCTCTCGACGAGCTCTCGCAGCGTCTCGGCGTGTGCGCGTATCCTGCTGTCGTCGAGTATCTCGCCGGTCTCCGGCTTTATCGGGCTGTTGATGTCTATCCTTATCAGTATCTTGGAGCCCTTAATGCCGAAGTATTTGTCAAGATCGTCGATGGTGGGTATCAAGTACTTATTGCGCAAGCTGCACGGCAATAAGGATCCCGTGTTCTGGGGAGTAGAGTGCCGGGCCTGGAAGTAATAAGGGAAATGCCTCTCTAGCTAAGCCATGGGGGCGTTGAGGAGATACCCCGGGATCGAGCCGAGGGAAACAGCTAGTGACGAGGTGGTCCTTCGCCGAGCCCCTCCTACTCTCCCCCTACGGCTGCAGCCTCCCCGCTCGCCCTGCCCAGCCTCTCAGCCAACAGCTCCATAACCCGGCTGTGCAGCTCCATAAGCATCTTCTTCCGGTCCTCCATCAGCACTATGTCGCTGTAGCCCTTCACCACTATGTGGTGGGCGAATGGGCTTGGCACGCTGGTTGGCCCGAAGAGCGCCACCTTCACATCGCCGTTGTGGATCCAGCGGAGCACGAGCCTGGCGTTCTCTATATCCATATAGTCTTCCAGTATCTCCCGGTAAGCCTCTCGGAGCAGTGGGAAGTCTGGTATACGCTCCACAGCCTCGAGCAGCGCCTGCGCATTGAGCTGCAGTGAGTGCGGGTCGCGGGTGCGTCCACGGTAGCGGCGTAGTAGCATGAAGCCCCTCTCCGCGCAGTGGCGGAACCTCCTCTTCAAGAGCTCAGTGTTCCGGAGCACCCTCCTCAGTATATCGTCTATGTTCTCTGGGGTTACGCTGTACACGAGGCTGTGCACGTCTAGGTCATTTCTTATCCCCGGCACGGTGAGCATGAAGGCGTTGTCGGTCACGGTTACACGTACATTAGTATTGGTCATGTTAGTGAGCTTGTATGCATATGCTCTAGACAATGCGTCGTTAACCCTCCTGCCGAAGAGCGAGTGGAATATTATCGACGTGGACTCCTCGTCATGGTCGTGGAAGATCTCTACTAGTATCAGCTTGTCGCTGGGTACAAGCCCGTCGGTAAACAGGTACTGTTCCAGTATGTAGTTGTATATGTTCTCGGCCGCGTGGGGCTCAAGGTTATACTCCGATGCTATACGCTTCACGGCCTCGCTCTTCGGCACAGCATTCCTAATCATGTCCGCTACCCGGCGGCGGAAAGCTCCTATTAGGAGCGCCGAGTCGAAGGCCAGTGGCAGCATTTCAGAGAACCAGCTGGGCACGGTAGGCTTCTGGCCCTCCGCGGGCTTGACGTAGACCCTCATACCCTCGGAGCGTATGAACTCGTAGGTACGGCCTCCAAGGACAAATATATCTCCAGGCCCAAGTATCTGGACGAAGGCCTCCTCGAGGTCTCCCACGTAGCGGCCTTCAAGCGTGTAGACCTTCACCTTGACATCGTCCGGTATGGTGCCGCTGTTGAGGTAGTAGATCATTCTCGCCCCACGGCGCCTGCCGAAGACCCCTTCCTTCTCGTCAAGCCAGATCTTAGCGTATACCTTGTGCTCTTCTAGGCCGTAGCGGCCCGCCAGGAAGCGGAGCACCGACATGAAGTCCTCGAACGATAGCGTGTGGAAAGTATAGCTCCTCTTGACCAGCCTGTACGCCTCCTCTATGCTCCACTTCCTCTCTATAGCCATGCCGACGAGGTGCTGGGCCAGCACGTCAAGCGGGTTCCTCGGTATATGAACACGATCTATCTTCCTCTCCATGCCCGCCTTGGCCAACACAGTGCATTCAACAAGGTCGTCGCGGTCAACGACTATTATCCTGCCTTTACTCACCTGGCGTATGTGGTGCCCTGCTCTTCCTATCCTCTGGAGCATCCTGGAGACGCTCTTGGGGCTGCTTAGGAGCACCACCAGATCTATATAGCCAATGTCTATGCCGAGTTCAAGGCTTGTCGAGGATACTACTACCCTCAGCTCTCCCCGCTTGAGCTTCTCTTCCACGGAGAGCCTCACGTCCCGGCTGAGGCTGCTGTGGTGGGCCTCGATCTCATCAATATCTGCTATGCCCTCTTCTTTGAGCATCTTCTTGAGCTTGTACACGACCCTCTCAGTTGCGCTCCGCGTATTAGTGAATATGAGCGTGGTGCGGTGCTCCCGTATCAGCTTAGCGAGGAGCCTATAGATGGCCTCGTTCACTACATCTGCAGGAGTATGTATTAGGTCCTTCACCGGGCAGAGTACGCGTATATCAACCGGCTTAGCGAACCTGGCATCCACTATAACGCAGTCCCTAGGCTCTCCAGTATCCCGGTAGCCCACGAGGAACTTGGCAACCTCCTCCAGCGGGGCTATGGTGGCCGAGAGCCCAATGCGCTGCAGCCTACCCCCAGTTGCGTAGTCGAGCCTCTCCACGGAGAGGCTGAGATGGGAGCCCCGCTTGCTTGAGGCAAGCTCATGGATCTCGTCGATAATTATCCAGCGTGTGGTGCTGAGCCTCTCGCGGAACTTTGGGGCGGCGAGGGCGATAGCCAGGCTCTCGGGCGTGGTTATGAGTATATGGGGCGGGTTCTTGGTCATCCGCTGCTTCTCGGAGGGCGGTGTGTCGCTTGTGCGTACAGCCACTCTTATCTCGGGGAGGCTTAGCCCCATTTCCTCGGCAGTCTTCCTTATACCTTCGAGGGGCTGGAGCAGGTTCCTCCTCATATCGTTGTTGAGTGCTCGGAGGGGTGATACGTAGACGACGTATATCTGCTCCTCCAGCCTACCCTCCTCGGCGAGCCGGTAGAGCTCATCTATAATACCGAGGAACACGGCGAGCGTCTTGCCCGTCCCTGTGGGTGATGATACAAGCACGTTATGCCCCTTCTTTATCAGTGGTATAGCGCAGCGCTGGGGTAGGGTGAAGCTGCCATACCTTCTCCGGAACCACTCAGCCACATAGGGCCTTAGCAGCTGGTACACTTCCTCGTCGCTGGGGCAGCTGGTGACGCGGGTTATCGCCATCGTTCGCAGCACCTCCAGGGGCCTCCCCTTTTTCGCCCGCGCAGTTGTTGCGGTATTACACCTCTGGGCTTAATTCTGAGGCCCTGCACTTCTCTAAGCCCACGGCTCCGGGGAGTGCTTTTGCCGCAGACCGTGATAGTGACCTTCAAGGCGCCGGTGGAGCTTGTGGAGAGGCTTGACGAGCTGGTGCGCAGCGGGGTGTTCCGTAACCGTAGCGAGGCTCTCCGTCGCGCCCTGGTTATGCTGATAAGCAGGTACCGGGGTGCAGAGCTTGACTCGCCTCACGGAGGAGGAGAGGAGGACGCTCTACAAGCTACGTGATCTAATAATAAGGTTTAGCTCTGACGAGCTGAAGGTGTTTAGCTATGTTTGGGACAATATATCAGTCGGAGAGATAATATTTGAGCGGGATCTCAGCCAGATACATGGAGTCCCCAAGCCCATACTAGTAGCCATGAGCCTGCGCGACAAGGGGGTCATAGAGAGGGGGGAGGGTTGCTACAACCTAGCACGCTGGCTCCGCCCCCTCCGGAAGAAAGTGGGGAACTTCCAGGACCTCCGTCTCCTCCTAGATAGGCTGCCCTAGACCATAGCTCTTCCCGCCGGCAGCAGAGGCCGGATAGGGGTGCAGGCTGGGCCATGGGTATAGTTAGTGAGCTCTACAAGGCTAAGCAGCGCGACTTCAGCGAAAGGCTGCGCGAGATGACAGATCCCCGAGTGGTTTATGTGACCGACCTCGTATCATGCAGCTATAAACGGGTAATGAGGCTGCAATTCCCCCTGCTCAGCTTCCGGTTCGAGCCCTCCCTAGTCCTCGGCGATTTAGTCCACGCGGGCCTGGGCTCCCTTCTCGCCAGCCGGGGATGGGAGACGGAGGTGCCCATAGAGAGGAAGTACATTATAGATGGGGAGGAGTATATACTCAAGGGCAGGATAGACCTGCTAAAACGGAATGATGACGGCAAGCCGCACACCATAGTGGAGATCAAGACCTCAAGGGAGCTACCCGAGAATAGCCCTAGGGAGCACCACATAATGCAGCTGAGGATATACATGGAGCTTACAGGGGCTAAACGCGGCTACCTCCTCTATGTAACTCCCGACAGGCTCGTGGAGTTCGAGGTGGAGCCGAGCAGCGTGGATGTAGAGGCTCTGCTGAGAGAAACAATATACAACCTCCGCGCGCCAAGGTACGACTGGGAGTGCAGGTACTGCAGCTACAGGAAAATATGCCCCTTTGCCAGGCTTGGGAGGCACAGCTAGCCCCTCCAAGGCCATGGTGGCGTACTCTATGAGGTTGCGTGCTGACATGCATGTACACACAACGGTCAGTGATGGTAGGAATAGCCCAGAGGAAGTACTGATAGCGGCGGTAGAGAAGGAGCTAGACGTTATTGCCGTGACAGACCATGACACGTTCGAGGGAGGTCTACGAGCCCTTAGAGCGGCCAGGAGTATGAGCCTCGACCTAGTCGTAGTCCCGGGGGCAGAGGTGCGTACCACTGCAGGCGACGTGCTGGTCTACTGTAGTGACGAGCCCCTCGAGAGGATCCCCCGCGACCCCTTAGAGCTGGCCGATGTGGCTCACGATAACGGCTGCCTCGTGGCTCCAGCCCACCCGTTTGACACCCGCCGCGCCGGCATAGGGGAGCTAGTATACCATGGCAGCTGGGACGCGCTGGAGGTCTACAATGCCCGCAGCGACCCGGCCTCCAACCAGCGGGCGGAGCGGGCGGCGCGGGAGCTAGGCATACCAGGGCTGGCCAACAGCGATGCCCACTTAGTGGACGAGCTGGGCGCGGCCTACAGCATAATTGATGCAGAGGAGAAGAGCCCGGAAAGCGTGCTGGAGGCCATAAGGGCTGGGAGGGTTAAGCCGGTACACAGCGGCGCGGGGCGCACCTCCGCGCCCCACCCTCCCCCCTGGGAGCTGGGGCGCAGGGCCAGGAGGGGCGGGCCCAGCAGGCTCGACTATCTAGAGGACCTGGGGCCCGGCGGCTGGCTCTAGAAGCTTGGGGGCTCCACGTACTCTAGCACCCTGTCCTTGGCCTTCTCGAGCTTCCTCTGGTGCTCCTCCAGGAACTTGGCTAGCAGCTCGGCCGCGTACTGCTTGTCAGGGCCGCAGAGGAGGCGCCCCCCTCTGCACTCCTGGTATATTCTCGCAAGCTTCTTGTCGTCCCTGACTAGATGGTATACGTAGAACTCGTAGACTGTGCACTTTTCCGGCTCTCCTCCGAGCCGGCGCTGCTCCTCCACCGTCGCCCGGCCGCCGGTGAGGGCGTTCTTCAGCTTACGCACAGCCACGTCTATGGGGTCGCTTAGAAATATGGTATAGTCCGGCCTAGAGCTGCTCATCTTGTTGCCGTCCAGCCCGCTCTGGAACCGATGGTAGGTCGAGGCCGGCCTCCGGAGCCCTAGCTCGTTCTCAAACCTGTCAGCGATATCTCTTGCAAGCCTTATGTGTGGGTCTTGATCGGCTCCAACGGGTACGAGTACGTGTTTGAAGCCTCCGAAGTAGTCTAGCTGGGGGTGTAGTATGTCTGCAGCCTGGGTGAGCGCGGCCATCACCTTGCCCGGCTCTAGGTCACCGTATATAGCCTCCATCTCGGCCATTGTTATCTTCCTGGAGAACATCTGGATGAGGCGGTAGTAGGGTGTCTCGTAGTTGGTCTGGAAGTATATGTGGGTGTGCCGGTTCTTCTCAAGCCCCAGGGCTATGAGGTTGGCAACGTACTCGTAGAGGCCCGTCTCTATCACCTTCCTACGGTCTAGCTTGCGGACAGCGTAGGCCTCCGCGTCAGCTATAACAATGAATATCTCGAAGCCCAGCTTCTGGTAGTATATTATCTGATCCGCCACCATCTTGTGGCCGAAGTGGAAGCGGCCGCTGGGCATGAAGCCGGTTACAAGGGCTACCCGCTCGCCGGACCGGTATGCTTCAAGCACACTGTCGAAATCCCTATGGCCGAATATGACGCCACGGCGCATGAGGTGGAGGGGCTCGCCAAGCACCTCCGTTACGCGTGGCAGAAGCTCCCGAAAGGGCTTTATCCCGAAGTAGCGGAAGAGCTTCTCATACTCCAGCCTTACCGCCGATGCCCAGGGGTCTAGCCTGAACTCCTCGGCCACAATAACTCTCACCCGGTAGCCCGGCTCTATGCGCCGCCGGGCCGGCTGCAAGGCTTTATTGGTATTAAACATGATGCCGGTGAATAGGGCTGGCCGCTGAATGGTAGAGGTCGTAGAGCTGGGTGACGATATTCACGCGGCTGTGAAAAGAATAGCGTCACGGCTGCCAAGCATTGATGAGGGCCTGCGCCGCCTCGTTGAAGAGAGCATCGGGATAAGGAAGATCAAAGAGCTGGGCACGCGTTTCGAGCCAGTCTATGCTGTAGACTCCGCCTTCCCGCGGTCTCCTCTGAACCTTGTAGGCATATCTATGAGCATGGTTACGGTGGCCCTGGTCAGGTACTCCGATAGGGGCACTAGCATTAGGCGTGGCCGCAAGCTCCTCGTCGAGTATCTTGGGGACATCGAGCAGGACTACGTAGCGGCTCTCGCCAGGCTCGAGGAGCGCCGCTACGCCGTCAGTGTCGTGGACGATGCAGGCCTCATGGTTGTTGATGGCGAGATACTGCCCCGGCGTGGAGCCTCCGACCTCTGGGTCGATGTCGAGAACCTCAGCCTCATGCTTGTAAAAGAGTTGTCCAGGAGACGCGTACCCCTCGTCGGGGTCCTCAAGAGGAGCTACTCGGCCCAGATGGCGGGCGTCCTGGGCGTCAGGATGAGCGATAAGGCGGTAGCCTCTATCGTGCTCCGCCGCGGCGAGTACCTCGAGCTGCCCCACCCCCAGGAGACACTCGCATCCATGGGGTGCAGGATTGTCTTCTACAAGCCCCTCCGCGGCCTCGCGGAGGCGGTGAAGCTAGAGCTCTGCAGCGCAGGCCACCCCGTCGACCAGGTTGTCTCGATGCTGGCTAGGGAGACGGGGCCCACCGGGCTGCCCTGGGTGATAGACCTGGTGGACTCTGTGGTAAAGAAGGAGGTTGCCCGCCTGGCTGCTATACACCAGCTTCTCCTCTCAAGGCTCTCCCGTGGACGCAGGCACCAGCTCGCGTACCCTCTTAACCCGCAGGAGGCTAGAAGCAGGCCCGGCGCGGGCTCCTAGACCCCCCTTCCCCGGTGGCTCGAGCCCGGGTAGTGGAGTGAGAGGGTGTTCGCCCCCGACCCCCAGCCGTGAGGGTCCGCCGCTCATCCGCCTTCCCGGGGCCCCGGCTGCGGGGCTGTCGCGGCGGCGAGCCCCGCCAGCCGGGTCTAGACGGCTAGGCCCCGAGGGGTCTTTAACCCCTCCAGGCCCGGCTCCAGCGGCTAAAACGCCTCCACCTCGCTGGGGGCCAGGCAGCCGGCCATATAGGCGTTGTCGAGAGCCTCCCTGGCCGCCCTCGCCGCTGCCCGGTGCAGCTCCGGGCTCCAGGTGCTGTGGAGTATGCAGTCGAAGGACTCCAGCACCGTGTATGCGAGCCTCCTCACGGTCCTGCAGGGGGGCTCCGGTGTCAGGCTCCGCGCGCGGGCCCAGAATCTGAGCCTCGTAAGGGCTATGAGCAGCTCTATGCTGCACCCTAGGCTCCTAGAGTAGAGGGCCCAGCCACCGCCTTCCTCCACATGGATGGGGTCTAGCCAGAGGACTATGAAGCCTCCCGGGGCTCGTTCCCGGGACGATACTATGGCCTCCACCCTGGGCCCCTCGGCCCTGGGGCAGGGCGCGTGCACCGCCCTGGCGGGCTCCAGTTCAACGCTGTGCTCGAGCACTGCACTGTAGTAGCTCAGCGGGTCGTAGGGCTGGGCTAGGCATGCCTCGTAAACGCTGTAGCCCAGGGGCTGTAGTCTCGTGCCCGGGTAGAGGCGGGCTACAAGCCTGCCTCCCTCGCGCCGTATGCCGAGGGGCGTAACCATGGCCTCGCCGGGCGCCTGCAGCACCGCGAGCAGCTCAACGTACCTGTCGTGGGGGATTAGGGAGTCCATGTTGTTGGCGGAGCTGTTGGACGCTGCGCGAGGGACCATGAGGTACAGCCTCCGGGAGGACTGCCTCGCAGCCCGTGTACTGGAATCCCTGCTCTACGAGGCCCTCTTGGAGGGGAGATATACGGGGGTATCCGAGGCCTGTAGCCTGCTCCGGGACAAGCACGTCTGTCTGGCAGGCGGCGCGGCGGGGCTCGAGGCCAGGCTGGGGGAGTTGGAGGGCTGCGAGAGGCTTGTAGCCGCCGATGGCGCCTCGGCGCTGCTTCTCCAGAATGGCTTCCTGCCCGATATCGTTGTCACCGACCTCGACGGCTCCTGGCACTACCTGCTCGAGGCAGGGCGTGAGGGCAGCATCATAGTCGTACACGCCCATGGCGACAATGTGGCGGCTCTCAAAGCCCTGGTGCCGCGGCTTCAGAGGCTGGCTGGGACAAACCAGTGCATGCCAGGCAGGTACTCGTCGCTGGCGCCGGGATTCACCGATGGAGACCGTGCTCTCGGCCTCGCGGTCCTCTGCGGAGCCGCCCGCGTAACCCTCTATGGGATGGACACCAGGGAGCCGACGGGCTGGTGGTCCAAGCCATGGCTTAGAGGCAGCGTAAAGCCCTGGCCAGAGAAGGCGCGTAAGCTAGGGATAGCAGGTATCCTAGCAAGGTTATTCGCCGCCTACGCGCGTGCGCGCGGTACCCGGGTGGAGTACGCGTGATGATGGAGTATTATGCTGAGCAGAGGCCTTGGTGATGACTCGGTTCTCGGCTGACGTGTGGCGTGCTGCGAGGCCTCTAGGCGCTAGCAGCGCCTTAAGGGTGAATGACTCCGTGGCTGTTCGGGTAAGGGTTGAGACAGGAGCGCGCCTCCACCTCGGCTTCTACGGGCTCTGCAGCAGCGCTGGGAGGCTGCTAGGAGGCATAGGAATAGCGGTGGATGGAGTAGGCTACAGGCTCCTAGCCCAGCTATCGGAGGCCGATGCTGTGAATGGCTGCGACGCTGATAGAGCCCGCGGCATCCTGGAGAAGGCCAAGAGGGCTCTTGGCCTCCGTGAGCCCCTGGAGCTGAGGCTAGAGGAGTGCATACCAAGCCACGTAGGCCTAGGCTCCACCACTCAGCTGACCCTAGCCATATACGCGGCTGTCGCCAGGCTCGCGGGGCTGGACTTGCATGACGCGGTGGAGGCGGCAGGCAGGGGGCCCTACTCCGGCATAGGTGTAGGCGCATTCCTCTACGGCGGCTTCATAGTCGACGCGGGGGTGCAGCTCGCCAACACCGCCCGGCCTGCGAGGCCCGCTCTCCACGGCAGAGTTCCAGAGGAGTGGAGGATCGTGGCCGTTGTGCCCGAGGCCCGCTGGCGCGTGGAGGAGGGACCTGTAGAGGAGGAGCTGATGCAGCTGCCCCGCGGGAGCATGGACATGTGCTGTAAGGCTATGCACGCGCTACTCCGCATGATTGTGCCAGGCATCGCTGAGAGCGACTTCAAGCTCTTCACCCGGGGCGTGGATGAGATCCAGCGGCTGACGGGCAGCTTCTTCGCAAGCGCCCAGTCTGGGCTCTACTGCTGCCCCGAGTCGGAGGAGGCGGCGAGGCTTCTTCGGAGGCTCGGCGCGAGAGGGGTGGGGCAGAGCAGCTGGGGCCCCCTGGTCTACGGCTTCTACCCAGACAGCCGCGAGGCCGAGAAGGCCCATAGAAGGCTCAGAGAAGAGCTCGGAGGACGCGGCCGGGTCCTCCTGCTGAGGCCGAGGAATAGGGGAGCCCGTATAGAGGCGTCGCCTTAGCCGTCTGCCTGGCCGCCCTCCTCACCCTCTCCTCCACCTTCATGATCCTCTTCTGTGCTCTTGGGCTTTCTCCTCTCCTCCCTCTTGCGGGCTTTGCGCACGGTAATAGGCTCTAAGAATATACTTCCCTTATCCAGCTTCTCCAGCAGCTTCTCAGCATCTATACCCACAGGCGACTCTGAGTCAAGCTGATAGTATATCTTCAGCACCTTCCTGGCAACATCCTTTAACGTCACCATCACGCTGTGAGGGCGGGTCTTAAGCTCCTCTGCTACCGCATCCCAGCTCCTGCCCTGCAGCACCTTGGCAACTACTATGTACTCCTCCCTCTTGGAGAGGCTGAGCCCCCTGGTCTTCGGGTACGTGAGCCAGTAGGCCTTGGCGACCTCCTTTATTGCGTCAGCAACAGCCTCGTATGTCATGGGGCCGTAGGCGTATATCCATAGCCGGTCTACCTGGATCGGCGTAAGCCTCGGGTAGTAGTCCTCGAATACCGGGTTCCCGCTCTTCAGTATCTGTATTGCAACCTGTGTCTCGAGGTCCCGGTAGGGATCGTGGAGGCTCTCGAGGACCTTCCTCTTGAACTCGCGGTTGGCGAGATCCACTAGCCTCTTCATCAGATCCTTTATGGGTTTTATTACCAGTATGGTGTACTCGCCGCTGACGGGGTTACGGTCGGGCGACATGTGCACGGGGAGGAACCCGTTTTTCAGCCAGAACCTCAGCAGCTGCTCGTTGACGCCGAAGCCGCTCCCGACCCAGTCAAGCCCCCTCTCCACGGCCTCTTCTGTAACCTTGCTGAGGGCGAAGGAGCCTATCCCCTTCCCCTGTACATCGGGATGGGTTGCTATGCGTACAATCCTCCATCCGCGGGCGCTGCCGAACTCGCGGATGCGGAGATGCTTAAGCATCCTGTCGGGTATAATGTTGCCTGGCGTCTTCCCGCCGCGCAGCAGCTCCTCAATCATCTCGTCGTCCAGGCCGCCCTCGTTAGCTATCTGGAGTGCGCACACTATCTTGCCCGAGGGCACGCGTACCCCGCGTATAATGTGGTGGGGCGCGTCAGCCAGTATAGCCAGGTCGTCGGGCTCGTTGCGGTAGTGGGCTAGGACATAGATGCCGAAGAGCTGGCGCAGCGTCTCCTCCCCTTCGGGGCTGAAGAGCCACTCGGGGTCGAAGCGTACATACTCAAGCCTGCCCTCCTCTATGGCCTTGATATCGTCCTCGCCCAGCTCGGCGGGCTCGGCGTCGAGCAGGAGTGCGTCGAAGAGCCACTTCTCTATAGGGTCGTCGGGCGCATAGCGTATCGGCTCATGCATCTCGACTTCTATAACCTCGGTCCTCGGGTCCTTCTTGAGGGCGGGGAGGAATCTTACAGAGAAGCCTCTCCCGGCACCCTCGTAGCCGTGGATGGTGGTTGCGAATATCATTCTGCGGTGGCTGCGCCATATACGGTGTAGTAGTGGTACATGCATGCCTGCAGCCTCGTCAACTACCACTATGTCTGCCTTCAGCTTCGGCACGTGTATGGGCTCCCAGTACTCTATGCTGAAGCCCTCGCCGTGAAGCTCTAGTATATTGTCTCCACGCTTTACGATCCTGGTCTTCAGCTTGAGCTTCTCGGCAGCCCTGCTTGCCAGGGTGAAGAAGGACTGCACGTTAGACAGGTTGGGAGCGGTCACTACTATCCTGACTCTTCTGCGCTCCTTGGCGAGCCCTACTGCTAGGCCTATCGAGGCTATGCCTACTGCTCCCGACTTGCCTCTACCACGATCCGAGGTTATCACTATTGCTTTCTTCCTCTTCTTTGAGTTCCTCTCTAAGAGCAGCTCTATAGTCTTTATCACGTTTACCTGGTCCTGGGTGAGCGCTAGCTCGTAGAGCTCACGGGGGAAGAGCGTCTCCCTAGGGATCTTTATCTCCTCCCTGCTGTAGCGCTTCATGGGGTAGTCGTCGGCCTTGATAACCTCTTCATCGTCGACGTCGTATATGTAGATCCCGTCATGCTCTATTAGCTTGCGCTTGAACCTCTTTATGAAGATGTGACGGGGCTCCCGGTAGCCGGGCACTAGGAGGTTCTGCTTGAATATGGTCATCCACCGGTCCCATTCGATCCACGGAGGCACCATGAATACTATGAGCCCGCCTCCCTCGACTATCCCCACGAGCCTGCCTACATCGTTTGGCTTGAGATCGTTAACGAGATCCATGACTAGTAGCTTGAAAGTGGTTCCTAGGAAGCGGTCGCTCTCCTCGTACCTTGCTATAATGTGTGTTATCATATTGGCTCTAGATTTTAGAGTCCTCTTTACTATCTCCTTCCTTATTTTGGCGTCCTTAAACTCGTCGTGGAACACGTAGAGTAGTGGCAGCTCTTCTTTACCCTTTACCCTGCGGTACACCCTCTCATAGAAGAGTAGGGCTCTTGCAACGGTGGCGCCTATCTTTACTGGATCGCTGCCAGTGACTACGAGAAGCCTCCTATGCCTGGACACGATGGACCTTTCTATTCCCCTGCTTAGCTTTCTGAGAAGCTTGTTGAAGCTTGCAGGCACGTAATCCTTTAGACGCTCAGCTACGCGCTTACCCAGGTCCTCTATATCCTTCTTCGTAAGGTCCTCGTAGCTGACGTCAATGGCGCCCAAAAGCCCTCTTCCCCTTCAGCCGTAGGGGTTCAAAGGAGAGAGGGTTAATACTGGTAGACTGCCTGGACTCATCACAGAGGCATTGTAGCATGCAATTACCTCATCTAAATTCTAATTCTGTGAGGTTTAGCTCTCTGAGCTCCTCAAGGGTCAGGACCCTCTGCTCCCTCTTCGCCAGATCTCGTAGAACGAGCTTACCCTCCCTGGCCTCCTGCTTGCCTACTATGGCCGCATAGTGGTAGCCCTGCTTGGCCAGCCGGGGGAGCATTTTCTGGAGCTTCGAGCCCGTGTAGAGTGCGGCTGACACGTTATCCTTTGACGCCAGTATGTCTTGCACCTTGGCTGCGTAGGGTGCCAGCGACTCGTCAAGGACTATTACAGCTATCCTCACCGGCTCCTGGTATATTATTCTTGGTCTAAGCCCCGAACTCTCCATAGCTGCTAGTGTGCGGTCAAGCCCTATGGCGAATCCCGTGCCCGGCACCTTCTCACCGCCGTAAAGCTCGATTAGGTTGTCGTAGCGGCCTCCCCCGGCTATGCTCACGGGGAACCCCGGCACCTTTACCTCGAATATTGTGCCGGTGTAGTAGGCTAGTCCGCGCGCGAATGCTAGATCTATCTCTAGATTCAGCCTGCTATTATAGCCCTTTAGCATGTCTACTAGCTTCTTAAGCTCCTCTAGGGATTCTATGATCTCTTCGCCGCTCTTCGAGAGTATGTTCTTTGCTGCGTCTATGTCGTCCCTGGCATTGCTCCATAGTTCTTCCAGTATACTGGCTAGACCGGGGTGCTCCGCCCCCATGAGCGCCTCCAGGGCCTCCTTGTACATGCCTTTATCCATTAGGTGGAGTATATGGTCTTGGATCTCCTCGCTTATCCCATGCTTGGCGAAGAGCCTGCGGTAGAGCCGGGTGTTGCCTATCTTTAACACTATGTGGTCAAGCATGTCTATGCTCTCGTAGAACTTGAGCAGTAACTTTATGACCTCGAAGTCGCCTAATATAGAGGGCTCCCCGAGAAGCTCTACCCCGGCCTGCCAGAACTCGCGGTAACGCGCCCGCTGGGGCTCCTCGTAGCGGAAGCAGTTGACTACATAGTATAGCCTCACTGGCTTCGGCTGGCCCCGGAGGAGCCGGAGGTATATCCTGGCTATGCTGGCGGTTGCCTCTGGCCGGAGTGCTACCTCCCGCCCAGCCTTGTCACGGAACACATACATGGAGCGTCTTATCTCCTCCCCGGATTTCACTGCGAATAGCTGGAACCGCTCGAGCGTAGGTGGCTTCACCTCGCCGTAACCATAGGACCTGGCTATCCTCGCGAATATCTCGGCCAGTCTTCTGAGGGCCTCGGACTCCGGCGGGAGGATGTCGCGGAATCCGCGGAGGGGCTCTAGCGGCACCTTGCTCATGGCTTGCTACCCGCCCTCCTTGGGCAGCCTTGTGAGGCCCGGTCTGAAGACTAATGCTGTATAATATGTTATGTCGCCATAGCGGTCTACGATAGCTAGTAGTGGCTCCCAGTTGTTCTTCGAAGCCTCTTCGACGAAAGAGTACAGGGTGTCCAGCTTCACCGGCCTGCTCTCCTCGAGGACTAGTATGTAGTGTGTGAACTTGGGCTCCTTCTTCCTCTTCTTGAGGAGCAGGGAGTGAGGCCGAGGCCCGGGGACGGGTAGGCGCCCCCTTTTCCTCAGGTCCAGGTAGACTTCGAACTCTACCCAGGCGTACGGGTTCCTAAGGCTGTAGAGCCTTACGAGGTTCTCGAAGCTATACCTCTTCCCCCTCCTGTCAGTGACTGTCGCTACGCCATTGTATACGAGGTAGAGTGCTTCGAGCGGATGCACGCTTTCAGCGCTGCTGCGTGGTAGGTAGCGTAGAGCCTCTTCGACGCCCCTTACTATCCGCAGCTCCAGGGCCTCCGGATCCTCAACTATTATTTCTATGGTCAATCCTGCACCCTCACTGCTCTCCAGCTGGGACTCCCGGGCCTTGGGCTTTCGCCAAGCCTTTTATAGCCGATTATAGGTGTGCTCTGCCTCATAACCGGTTGATGCATCTTGGAGATTCTCGAAAAGCTCAGGATAAGGCCTCTCGAGTGGGTTGAGGATGATCCTGAGGGCCCTAGGCTTAGATGGCTTGATACCAGGCTTCTACCGTGGGAGGAGGTCTATAGAGAGACCCGTGACTACCGCCGGGTCGCTGAGGCCATAAAAGCTATGGAGATCAGGGGTGCCCCTGCGATAGGCGTCGCTGCTGCATATGGCTTAGCGCTGGCGGCATTCTACTCCGGCGCCAGAGAGCCGGGCGCCCTCTGGAGAGTGCTCCAGGAGGCTGAGAAGCTGCTAGCCTCAACCAGGCCTACCGCATACAACCTCTTCTGGGCTCTACGCCGTGTCATGAATAGGGCGAGGGCTAGCCTGGAGAAAGGTGAGGATGTGGATGGAATTATCAGGACAGTTATCGATGAGGCCAAGAAGATACACATAGAGGATATCAGGACTAATATGGAGCTAGGCCGTATAGGGGCTAAGCTTATCGATGACGGCGATACAATCCTTACACACTGTAACGCTGGGGCCCTCGCTACAGCAGGCTACGGAACCGCCGAGGGTATAATGAGGGCGGCTGTGGAGGAGGGGAAGAGGATAAGAGTGATAGCGACGGAGACTAGGCCGCTGCTCCAGGGTGCAAGGCT
The DNA here is from genome assembly GCF_001462395.1 of Pyrodictium occultum. Lineage (NCBI taxonomy): Archaea > Thermoproteati > Thermoproteota > Thermoprotei > Desulfurococcales > Pyrodictiaceae > Pyrodictium > Pyrodictium occultum. Next base: position 659,909 of record NZ_LNTB01000001.1, on the reverse strand, counting down.
CACGGTATGGGAGCTTATGAAGGAGGGAATAGAGGTTAGGCTCATAACCGATAACATGGTCGGCTATGTAATGTACCGGGGCCTCGTGGATAAGGTGATTGTTGGAGCCGACAGGATCACGGCCGATGGCTATGTGGCCAACAAGATTGGGACATACATGATAGCCGCCCTAGCCTACAGGCACCGCATCCCATTCTACGTTGCAGCCCCCTCCTCCACCTTTGACCTCAGCATAGAGGGCGACAACATACCTATAGAGGAGCGCGACCCGGACGAGGTGAGGACAGTGCTCGGTAAAGTACTGATAACAGTTAAGGATGTGGAGGTCTACAACCCCGCGTTTGACATAACCCCGCCAGAGCTTGTGACGGCCATAGTGACGGAGAAGGGGATAATCACGCCACCCTACCGTGAGAATATAGCACGTGTACTCCGTGGAGGATAAAGCCTCTCTAGCACCCTGCTCCTAGGAGAGCATGAGGAGTAGCGCGCCGCCAACTATTATAAGCGGTGCAGCGATGTTATAGGCCAGTGCCCCCCATACCGCGTATGCTATAGCGAAGCTGGCTCCAACCCCCGCTATGGCTATAGATTTCACCGCCAGGGTACTATCGATCGACGCCGGTATAGGGGCTGTGGCGAAGGGTGCATAGCTGGCTTCAAACCTGCTGCCAAATACCTTCGAGATATACACAGTCGAGGCAGCTATTACTAGGACGACACTGGCCAGTAGCACGTTAACGACAAGAGCCTTGTTAAACACCATACGAGTGCTCTCATGCAGTGACTCCAGTATCGCGTTAGCGATGCGCGACACCTTGGCAGCATTACTGCCACTCCTTACCACGGAAGCTATTACCTTGGACAGCAGGTAGGCTAGATGCCACTTCTCCGCGTTACCCGGTACGGCTCTTCCAGTCCTAAGAGCGTATATTAGGGGGGACTCGGTGCCGTCGCCCTTCACCATGGCTACAATCGTGTCAATATTGGAGAGCCTTAACGTAAGCCCCTCAGTGACTACATGCACGGCGTATATGAGTTTCGATAGTTTAGTAAGATCCCCCTTAATTCTCACCAGGCTGTATACATGGATGGGAAGCGCTGTGATGGCGAGCATAGTTGCGTAGAGCGGGCTGCCTTTAACCAGCAGTAGGAGGGAGGCTACAGATAGGACCAGCAGTACGGCATCTATCATAGGGCTTATTCGTCGAGGCAACATGACGGAGAGAATCCTCACCCTCGTGGTAAGGGCTATGGCAAATGACATAGCAGCTACCACTACCGCGGCCATATATGCTGCAGCGTAGTTAGCTGATATAGATGAAGACAAGACCACCGTCAAGAGCACCATGACGGTGGCTGTAGCTATCAGCTCTACACCCTGGATAAGAGTCCCTACCTTCTCCCTGAGCCTCTGCTCGAAGGCATCCACAGCCATCACAGCCAGCTGATGAAGCGTATCAAGGGGGTTGCCTCTTAGGATATAGGAAGCTATGTAGGATCTTATAATCCTTGAGAGGGTCGGGCTGGCTACTCTCTCAGCCACCTTTTCGAGCGCCAGGAGGGTATTGCCGTATTTCTTTACGAGCATTTGGTAAAGACTAGCGATTTTAGCCGACTCCCTTAGCACCGTTCTAAAGCCTTCATCCCGGTTGATATCGTTCAGAGCCTCGTGAGGCGCCCTGTTACCCCCCGCATAGGAGAGAGAATAGAGCATGAGCAGCGGAAGCTCCGCTGCCAGCCTCTCATAGTCGACCCGGATTCTCCCATCTCTGGGAGGCATTGTATCAAACCCTTCCTCCCTCTTTAAGGCGGTCGAGGACGCTGAGCAGAGCCCAACGATAGTACTCGTCAACCATGGCCCTTAGTGATCTAAAATCGCAGGTGATGCAAGACCGTAGCAGTGATTCAAGCCTCGTAAGCTTCTCCCTTATATCGCTCCTGCTGAGCCCATAGACATCCATAATGTATTTCAGCCGGTAGCTAGAGTCTATTACCGTGTCTACATCGGTTGGGAGAAGCAGGTCTTCCCGCGGACTCCACTTGAAGACGACGTTGAATGTAACGCTGCCGCCCCGTGGTACAACCTCCACTATCTCAACAACCCTTCTCAACTCTAAGCCTTCAGCATTGCGGACTCTGCGCAGCACTATGATGAGCCATATAAGCTGGAGGAAGCTGTCGCCCAGGCTTATCGGTCTGCTCCTCAGCCTCTGGAGAGCGGACTCCGGAGAATCTGCGTGGAATGTAGCTAGAGCAGCATGCCCGCTTCCAGCGGCGTGTATGAAAACCCGCGCCTCCTCGCCCCTGATCTCGCCTATAACGAAATAGTCTGGCCTTCGACGTAGCGCGAACTTTGCCAGCTTATACACGTCAATATCCTCGCCCTCGTAGTCGTTATAGGTGTATCGTGTAACAAGGCTGTCCCACTGCTCGTAGGGGAGATTCAGCTCCGGCGTGTCCTCTATAGTCACTATCCTCGAGTAAGGCGGTATTAGCGAGAGCAGAGCCTGCAGAAAGGTCGTCTTACCCGATGCAGTCGGGCCTACTATTAGTATAGCGGGCCTATACTCCATGAGGAGCCAGAGGTAGGCGGCGGCGAGTGGCGAGACAGTGTTATTTGCTATGAGAGACGCCATGGAGAGCGGCTCCATGCGGTGCTTCCTAATCACGATTGACGAGCCAAATCTGCTAATCTCATTGGAAAAGGTTGCAGCCACTCTATGACCTTCGGGTAGCAGGGCCTCTAGATAGGGGTGTGCGAGGCTCACGTCTCTACCGCTCCTCCGTGAGAGCTGTATTATGAGACTATCAAGAACATCCTGGCGCAGGGTTATGTTAGTCTTGATCCATCCTACCGGTATATCTCGGTGCACAATATATGCTGGCTTGCCGGGACTGTTGACAGCGATTTCCTCTATCCTGGGATCCTCTAGTAGCGGGTAAAGAGGGCCATAGCCGCTAAGCCCCTTAGCTATAAGATAGCTCATTACGGTGTAATTTGACTTGAGAAAGTCATAATCTATTGCATATTTTTCGGCAAATTTTTTCAGCTCCTCACGCTTTGAGGGCAGGCCCTTCAAGCCCTCAGCTATGACACCCTCGATGACGAGAGCTGCTGTCTCGAGAAGCTCGGCCCCGCCTACCTGGGGCTCGTTGACGCAGTAGACGACCTCGTTATTGGTGGTTACGCCTATACCTACATCCACTACGCCTGCCACAGTATACTCAATAGCCTTCTTCCTGAAAGCCTCGGTGCAGGCAACCGGTCTTATCAGCTCAATGAGTACATCGTCTATGTCAGCCCTTCTCTTAGATAGAGCCTTCTGGAGTCTGGGCATAACTTTAGGACCCTCCCCAGAGCCTGGTAGAGCCCAAATAAGTATTGATAAACTTCCAAAGCATAGTAATGCTAATAGCTTATATAAATAGAAAAAAGATAGAATCGGTCTAGGACACCGATATTCTTATAGGGTCTGTTGTGTATATCTTATCTCCGGCTTTGTAGCTTATTATTAAGACACGGGGGCTCTTGCACTGGCTTGATATCTCAACGGTCCGTGTCTCTCCTGCCTTTATTGTAGGCCCGTTGAGCGTTACTCCTACTTGCTTGTTGTTGGCGTCGTCGCAGAACAGCGTTGCGTTAAGGAGGGTCACGGGCTGTGAGCCGCTGTTATCGATGGTAACGTATATCACACCTAGGTCTGCCATGTATTCGGCGTTGTAGCCGTATACTATCGGCTTTTTCGTCATTACTTGTACGGTGTTGATGAAGTAGTGGTACATTATGGCGCCGGCTGCAAGTGTGGCTAGCAGTAGTATTACGGCCGATAGTATGGGGGATATTGCTCTCATGTTCTCCTCCAGGTCTACTGGATGCATGGGGGAGGTTATGGTCAGCATTTATTGGTGGAAATGCTTTTAAGCCAGAAAACAGTTTCGGGCCAGCTATTTAAGGCCTCTCTGCTTCAAGTAGACGAGGGTTCAGGTTATGTCTAAGAGGCAGCAGGTAGTGCAGAGAGAGAGTTTCCGCAGCATGACGCCATCCCAGTTCTTCTATGAGTACAGGGAGGTCGCCGGATTCGGCAGCCCCTCCAGGGCCCTATACCAGACTGTGAGGGAGCTTGTCGAAAACGCCCTAGACGCTACTGACGTCCACGGCATACTGCCCGAGATCACACTTATCATCGAGCAAGTGCCCACCCACTCAACCTACTACCGTGTAACCGTGGAGGATAATGGGATAGGCATACAGCCCCAGCATGTACCCTACGCCTTCGGCCAGGTACTCTACAGCTCCAAGTATAGGCTACGGCAGGCCCGAGGACGCTTCGGACTTGGCGCAAAGATCGCAATACTCTACGGCCAGATAAAGACCGGAGAGCCGGTTGAGGTGTACACAGCGCCCATAGGCTCGTCTAGGATATACTTCTTCAGATTGAAGATAGACATAGAGAGGAATAAGCCCATAGTGCTTGCCCGGGGCGAGTACCCCAACCCCAGCGGCTGGCATGGGACACGGGTAAGCGTGGTAGTTGAGGGCGACTGGCCCAGGGCCCGGCAGAGGATACATGAGTACATTAGGAGAACTGCTATAGCAGCGCCATATGCTAACATAACATTCATAGACCCTGACGGCAACGTGACCGTGTATCGCCGTACTATCCAGAAGCTTCCAAGGCAGCCTCACGAAGTGAAGCCCCACCCACACGGTGTTGATATAGAGCTGCTCAAGCAGCTAATAAGAAAGTCCAACGCTAGGACACTCCTGGAGCTCCTAGTGGAGTCCTTCCAGGGTGTCGGCAGGAAAACTGCCGAAGCCTTCCTAGAATGGGCGGGCTACGACAAAGACCTGGATCCCCATAAGCTAGATGATAAGAAGCTTGAGAGACTCTCGAGGAAGCTGCGTGAATACCCGCGCTTTAGGCCGCCAAGCGCCGACGCCCTCTCACCTCTAGGACCCGAGATAATTGAGGCGGGACTGAAGACCATATTGAAGCCGGAGTTCGTCGCAGCGGTCACCCGGAGGCCTAAGGCGTACGAAGGACACCCCTTCATAGTGGAAGTAGGCATAGCCTACGGAGGAGAGATACCGCCATCTAATGAGCCCATACTCCTTCGCTACGCCAACAAGATACCCCTGCTCTATGACGAGAAGTCCGATGTGGCATGGAAAGTAGTTGATCCTAGGAACTTCGACTGGCGCAACTATCTCGTGGTATTCCCGGCTCCAGTGGCGGTGCTAACCCACATAGCAAGCACCAAGGTGCCATATAAGGGCGTGGGTAAGGAGAGCGTTGCAGACGTGCCGGAGATAGAGCACGAGCTGCGCAACGCTCTCCGCGAGGCAGCCAGAAGGCTGCGGGAGTACCTGCTCCAGAAGAAGAGAGAGGAAGAGGCTAAGAAGCGCGTAGTAACCTTCATGAAGTATACGCCTGAGGTGGCGAAAAGCCTGGCCACAATACTCAAGGACTATAATGTCGGCGAGAAAGATGTTAGGGAAATGCTTCTATCGGCTATGAAGAGGAGGCTCAAGATAGAGGACGAGAAGTTCGCGAGACTAGTAAAGGGGCTAGAGGTTAACATAGAGGAGTAAGAGGAGGTGAGCAGGACCTATGACGGGGACCGAGAAATACATGGACAAGGCTGACATGGAGGCTAGGAAGAAAGCTCTCCAGGTGTTCCGGGAGCGCTTCCGCGAGATATTCGAGCAGATAAAGAGGAGCGAGAACCCGACACTAATGCTGCCTAAGAGGACACTCTCCAACACCATATACGATGAGAGGAGGAAGCTACTGCTCCTGGGCCCGGAGAAACTGAGGAGAAGCTTCTTCGACCTCAACGAGTCAAAGAAGTTCATGCAAACGCTGCTCATGGCTAGGATAATATACGAGGCGCTGGAGAGGGACGAGTACCCGACAATCCGTGACCTTTACTACCGAGGCAAGCACACCATAGTCTACCGGGAGCCGGGTGGCCGCCGCCACGAGGAGAACACCTGGGATGAGCAGCGCGAGTCAGACGCAGTGATAAGAGACGTTGAGGTGTTCACCGGGCTGCTGCGCGAGGAAATGCTGATACTAAGCAAGGAGAAAGGCAAGGTAGTAGGCAACATGAGGATAAGGAGTGGCAACGATGTCATAGACCTCAGCAAAATGGGTCATGGAGCCTACGCCATAGAGCCCACTCCAGACCTTATAGAGTTCGTAGACGTTGACGCGGAGTACGTGCTGGTCGTCGAGAAGGACGCTGTATTTCAGCAGCTGCACCGGATAGGATTCTGGAGAAGGCATAAGGCTATACTCGTAACAAGCGCTGGCCAGCCTGACAGGGCTACGAGGAGGTTCGTACGTAGACTCAACGAGGAGCTGGGCCTACCAGTCTACATACTGACCGACGCCGATCCCTACGGATGGTATATCTACAGCGTCTTCAAGATAGGCTCGATAACACTGAGCTACGAGAGTGAGAGGCTGGCCACGCCCCAGGCCAGGTTCATAGGCGTAAGCATGACAGACATATTCGGCTACGGGAAGAAGAAGCCCTACCTGACAGAGCAGGAGCGCCGCAACTATATAATCAAGGCCAAGGAGGCGGACATAAAGAGGGCTTATGAGCTGCGCAACTACAAGTGGTTCCAGACTAAGAAGTGGCAGATAGAAATAGACATATTCCTGGAGAAGAAGGCGAAGCTAGAAATAGAGGCCATGACCAGTAAGGGGCTGCGCTTCCTGGCAGACAAGTACCTGCCAGAGAAGATAGAGACCGGCGACTGGATAGAGTAGCGTCGAGGGGCGGGTCATGGGAGAGGGCAGGGGAGCGTTCTGCAGCCTAGCCCCGGGCGAGCTGGCCGCACGGATAGACCACGCAGTCCTCAAGCCGTGGAGCGGGAGGAGCGAGCTGGAAAGGGCTGTAGACGAGCTCGAGGAGCTGGGCCTACGCTGCCTCATACTCAGCCCTACACTGCTCCGCGAAGCCCGCGGCATAACCAGCAGGTGCCTCGGCGCAGTGGTTGGCTTCCCCTTCGGCTACCACACAATAGAGGCCAAGATAAAGGAGATCGAAGACACGATAGCTATGGGCGCAGATGAGATCGACTATGTTGTCAACACACAGCTCTACCTAATCGGCCGCAGAGAAGAGTACCTTAACGAGGTAAAAGCGGCTATAGAGATCTGCAGAAACGCTAAGGTAAAGTGCAAGGTCATAATAGAGGCGCCGGCACTTACGCCCAGCCAGGTAGAGGAAGTCGTAAGGCTGGTTGCCAGCCTAAGCCCCTCCTTCATAAAGACGAGCACCGGATACGGCCCCCGCCCCACCCTGCCGGAGGACGTCGCACTAATAGACCGGGTGTTGAGGAACATGGGGAAGAGGAACAGCGTAGGAATCAAGGCTGCAGGAGGGATAAGGAGCGGCCTCCAGGCAGCAGCCATGATAACAGCCGGCGCGGATATTATAGGCACTAGCACGCCGCGCCAGGTGCTGGAAACCTACCGCGCAGCTTGTACAACGTCCTAGAGCGAGCCAATCAAGATCTAGGATGATGAAACGACGGTCTCGGGAGCCTTACGCGATGAAGAACATTCTCCTTGCTGACGCCTAGTGCATGGGGCGTCAGCTGAGACAGGTGTCCGCATCCCCCAGCAGCCCTCCGGGGGTCGGAACCCCTTCCTCATCACAGCCTTCTAGAGCCCTTAGACGGGCCCGGAGAGAGGCCTACCCTCCCTGCTGCGGGGCTCCGAGAGCCCCAGCTCTGCATCCCCGTCCTCGTCAACCCTCTCGAGTATCTCGTGGAATGTATTGCGTTTACAATACCTGCAATAGTGGTATAGTTTCCCGCTGGAGAGCTTGGTTAGGTCGAAGCTGACCTCAAGCTCCCACGTGTTGCCGCACGTCGTGCATCTTAGCAGCCACTTAGTCAAGGCTTCGTGATCACCTCCTGTTTCTATGCCTCCTGCCTCTATCCCTATCCTTCTCCTCGCTGGGTGGCAGCCCGCTCCTGACCCTTATAAGCCCCTGCTTCACAAGCCCCGATAGGACGCGGCGGAGCACCCTTCGAACACGCCATCGTTTCTCCAATCCTCCATAGAGCCTTACAGCGGTGGAGCGTATACTGTTGGTGATCGTCAAGTCTCTTAAGATCTTGCGCTCCTCCTCGGTGAGCATGTTGGAGAGGTAGCGCAGCCCTAGCCTCGCTATATCAGCCGGCTCGAGCCCCAGGTAAGGGTCCTGAGGCTCGAGGGAGGAAAGATCCTGGACGACCTCGAACTCTATAATGGTTACGTAGTCGTCTTCGCTAAAGTCGCCGTACATGCGTCGAAGAGCTTCTAATAGCTCCTCTCGGCTCCGAAACCCGTCCTTCACAGCATCCTCGTCGGTTAGCTCTGAGACCTTCTTGTAACGGACCCCCGTGACCCTCACCTTGGCTACGGGTCGACCGCCCCCATGTACAATAAGCTCGTTGTACTTGAGCTTCACCTTGCCGAGCCTTATGGTGGCCTTCTTCCTCCCAGACAGTATATCCTTAACGAACTCCCCCTTTACCATCAAGTGTCTTCCGAGGAACTTGCCCCGCTCCTCGTGCTCCTTCACTATGATCCCCCAGTAGTTGCTCCTGGAGTAATGCCGTGGAGGAGACCTTTTTAGCCGCACATAGGCTACCCTACGCTCTCCTCCGGGGCTGTGAAGCTAGAGAGGCACTTGCCCAGATCCCCGGCCCCTACAAGCCTCTTGGCGTCCTGGGAGGCTTCCGGGCCGGGCTGCTGACATGTCGGGTGAGGAGGGGCCAAAGCGCTGAGCCCCCAGGCTTAATACCGTCCTGGCAGCCGTAGCTCTACGCCTCGTCCCCAGGGTATACCGAGGCAGGCCTCAGCACGCTGTGCGGCCTGGTCCTGCTCCCCGCAGCTATCACGGCCCCTATCTTGAGTCCCTCGAGGGGGTGAGTCGAGGTGACAACGATCTCGCCTGCTACGCCGGTGTAAGGTATGTTCTGGGTCACCGTGTACGGGGCCACGCTAGCCCCCTTGCCAACGATGCTATCCGCTATGTAGCTGTGGGACCCAACGCGGGCGGAATTGTAGACGATGCTCCTCTTAACCTCGGCATAAGCCCCTATAACGGTGTTCTCGTAGACAGCCACGCTGTTCCTTAGGAAGGTATGGGCGCCTACACGAGAGCCGGGGCCGACGTAGACGGGGCCCTTTAAGACGGCATAGTGGTCTATGAAGGCCCCGTTATCTATGTAGACGGGAGGCTCCAGGATTGCGGTATCCTTCACGGTAGCCTGCTCGCTTATGTGGATCCCCTTAAGCCTGGCTAGGCTCAGTCTCACCGCGAGTAGATAGTCCCAGGGAGTGTCGAGGTCTACCCACTCGCCGAGCCACGTGTTCGCGTGTATGCGCTGGGACTCGGACAGCTTGCGTATAGCATCATGGAGCGATATGTCTTGCTGGCATATCAGGCTGCGCAGCTCGTTGACGCCTATGCTCATCAGCCCGGCGAACACGTGTTGTCCACTGCCCACAGCATTGATATACATGTCTATGGGGTCCACATCTACGCGGAGGAAAGCGCCGCGCATCATAACGGGCTTTGTGACAGTTATAACAGGCTCATAGTACCTGGCAACAATATTCATGTGGGAGTCCATCATACCAGAGGGCGCATAGATATCGCCGTATAGTATTGTTACAAGCTTCTCCCCCGTATTCATGATAGACGCTATGCCGTCACATATGGCTCCCTCTATCCCTGGCGACCTCTGCTCCACGAACACACAGCCGCTTATCTCCGCGCACCGGCTCCCAACACGTGGATCATCGGATACAACTATGACGCTGTCGAAGTACTTCAACATAGAGCCTACATGCCTGTCAAGAAGCATGCCATCCGGGAACCTCAGCAGGCTACGCGAGCTCGCATCGCCAAGTACGAGCCGCAGCAGCTTAGGGGAGCCTCCTGCAAGCACAATACCTATCATGCCGTCTACACCCTCTGCAAGGACTCATCTCCTCCTATTCAACCGTAACAGTCTTTGCAAGGTTGCGCGGCTTGTCGGGGTCCCGGCCCAGCACCACGGCAAGCCTATATGCTAGCAGCTGGAGTGGCGGCACCAGGGCGTACGGCGCTAGTATCTCGTCAAAGCTGCCGACATCTATAGCGAAGTCCACTCCCTCCAACTCTAGGTAGCTCGACGTCCCAACTAGTATCGTGGAGGCGCCTCTACTCTTCATCTCCATGACGTTGCTCTGTATCTTCTCGAGAAGCTCGGCCTCGGGCGGCGTAGCTACGAAGACGACCGGGAAGTCCTTCTCAACCAGTGCTATTGGGCCATGCTTGCTCTCCCCCGCCGGGTACGCCTCTGCATGTAAATAGCTGACCTCCTTTATCTTGAGCGCCGCCTCATAGGATAAGGGTACGCCGAGGCCGCGTCCGAGAACGTAGATGTTAGTCTTATTCCTCAAGCTGGAGGCGAGCAGCTCGACCTGCCTTATACTGCGGTTAATCCCCGTAGAGGCCGCGCGTCCAGCATCCTTTAGCCTCTCTGTGGCTTCTCTATACTCGCTCTTCGTGAGCGACCCGCTGTATAATGCTGTGGCTAGTGCTATCATGGAGAGTGTGAGCACCTGCGTAAGGAAAGTCTTCGTAGCCGCTACGCCTATCTCTGGACCGGCTCTAGTATAGACAGCAATATCCGACTCCCTCGGTATTGTACTCCCAACCACATTGGATACAGCGACTACTCGTCCACCGCTAGCCCTGAAGCCTCTAAGAGCCTGGAGAGTGTCTATGGTTTCACCGCTCTGGCTTATCGCTATGAGCACCGAGCCCGTGTGATCAATATTCTTAAACACGGCGTACTCGCTGGATATGAATGGTATAACAGGCTTTCCAGCTATCCTCGACATGTAGTAGGCGAATACTAGGCCTGCATGGAAGCTAGTCCCAGCACCCGTGACGAACACGCTCCCGGCCTCGGCTATGAGCTTGGCGGCCTCCTCTACCTCGCGGCTTGAGACGAGGCCGGTATAGGTCTCAAAGAGCACCCGGGGCTGCTCCATTATTTCCTTAAGCATGTAGTGTGGGTAGCCTCCCTTCTCAGCGTCTTCGATGCTCCACGTGGCTGTTATTATCCGGTGGCGCCACTCGACGTGGCTGCCATTCTTTTCTATGTAGAGGTGGTAGGGCTCTATGTACCCGTACTCGCCGTCGTTGAGTGCTACAAACCTCCTCGTGTACTGGAGCATTGACGGTATATCGCTTGACACCATGTTGAAGCCTTCTCCGAGACCTATGATGAGGGGACTAACCCTTCTAGCAAAGTAGATGCGGTGCGGCTCCCTAGCATAGAGCACAGCTATAGCATAGGCGCCGTCTATCACCTTTACGAGCTTTCGGAAGGCATCCCACATGGATTCTGAGGTCTTCAAGTACTCCTCTAGCAGATGCGCTATGACCTCCGTATCGGTTTCGCTCCGGAGCCGATGCCCCTTCTCCTCAAGGAGGCGTCGTAGCTCGAGGAAGTTCCTTATGATACCATTATGCACGACAGCTATCTCGTCTCTACAGTCTACATGGGGGTGTGCGTTAGCCTGGCTAGGCTCGCCGTGTGTAGCCCACCGCGTATGAGCTATACCGCTTATCGAGCAGTAGCGGCTAATACCATAGGCCTTGACGACGTCGTCTATCCTGCCCCTGTCCTTGAAGACGAGGAGTTTCCCGGTGCTGCATTCCACCAGGGCAAAACCGGCGCTATCATAGCCCCTGTACTCGAGCCTCTTCAGCCCCTGTATAAGCATACTTGTTACGTTGTTGATAACTTCTGGATCGGCCACAACGCCCACTATGCCGCACATAGCTTACACGCTCTCCGATGACGCTACTTCCCAGAGGTTTCCTGAGGTCCGCGCCCTGCTACTCCAGGCCTAGCCATGGGAAGCCTATATAATGTTAGCATGAAGGGGATTTTGTGAGACTGGAGCGGTGGATGAAGACTGAACCCCTGTGGCGAGGAAGGCTGGATGAGCGCTCTTCAGCGTGCGGACACCGCCTCCTTCTCCCTACCCACTATCCGGCCCTATACCCTCTTGGCTGCTAGCCCTTGCCCGGCTCTAGCTCTAGGCTTCTCTCGAGGTATACTAGGCTCGGACGCTTGGATACATAACGTGGCAGTGTGGACTGTACTCTTGGATAGTCTTCAATATCTTTGAGAACCATGTCAAGCAGCTCCTCCGGCTTTAGAGCTACTCGGTCGTTGCTACGTCTTATGGTCACGTTTATAGTGCCCGTCTTCACCTCCCTGTCGCCTATGACGCCTATGTATGGTATCCACTCGCGCGCAGCGTCTCTTATCCTCTTGCCGAGGCTGATATCGCGGTCGTCTATGTCTACCCTAATCAGGTTATGTTCTAGCATGTCGGCTACCTTGCTGGCGAGCGCTATCTGGTCCTCGGACTTGGGGTCTACGGGTATTAGGCGTACTTGTATAGGGGCCAGCCAGGTGGGGATATATGGCCTCTTTCCTTGTTGCTCCATCTGAACTGCCGTGTCAAACACCATGTAGATGTATCTCTCTACAGAGCCTATCAAGGCGGTATGGATTATTACAGGATACCGCTCCTGGTTGTTCTCGTCTACATACTTTATGCCGAAGCGCTTAGCATTGCCTATGTCGAACTGGAACGTTGCTATCTCCCGTGGACGGCCCACGCTATCCACTATATGGTACTCGACGTTCACTACCCAGTAGTATATGCCGGCGGGGTATAGTGCTACTACGGCGGGCCTCCCGTCACGTCTTACCAGCTCTAGTAGGAGGTCGCGCTTCTGGCTCCAGAAGTCCTCGGTCACATTGTATACCGCGTAGTACTTCCTGCCTAGTTTGGCTGCCTCACGGTGTATCACTTCCTGCAGCTTCTCGCTGACCTTGACCGCCTCCTCGACGTCACGTGTCAATATATGTAGGTCGGGCATGTAGAATTTGCGGAGGCGGAAGCAGAGTGTAACCTCGCCGCTCTGCTCGAACCGGTAGCTATCAGCTACCTCGAACATGCCTAGGGGGAGATCCTTGTAGCTCAATACATAGTCTTTTAGCATAGCGAACTGCTGGTGGCATGCAGCGTAGCGCATGACTAGGTGCTTCTTATCGGCCCATAGCTCGTATAGCCTGTCTCCGAACAGTGCGGCATGCTCGTAGACAGGCCTCGCGGCCAGGTCGAACATGTTTGTGCCACGTATTCGAAGCACGGGGATACCCAGGCCTCTTGCCAGCTTCCACGCGTACTCCGACACAGCCTCTATCATGAGCGCCGCGTGGGGCTCGTACCTCATATGTCCGTAGTCGGACATGGGCTCCCATTCGAACCCGAACTTGGCGCAGAGCTTGTTTACAGGGTTCTCGACCTCGCCCAGCTCTTTGCCTAGGGCCTCCTTCTCTATCAGTATGCGTAGCTCCTCATCAGCCTTCTCCAAGTATTCTTCGGGCTCATATACATCGCCTTCCGGCGTGAGCACATAATACTTCTTCTCTACATGGGGCTTCTTGGAAGCCTTTGGAGTGTATGTCCTAGATAGCTCTGAGAGTGGATGCCCATAGCAGTGTATCCTAAACTCCTTATACCAGCCGAAGGGCGCCCTGATCACCCTGAACTTCCCGCTTGCACGGCTCCTCACCATGTCCTCTAGGAGCCTCATCGCCTCAATAGCGGCCTTTGGCGGCGCCAGCTTCTGGGAGAGATGGGCGTACGGGTACAGCACTATGGTTGATGCCTTTACCTTCTCTGCCACATTAACTATATCCGCTGCGGCCTTCTCCACGGCCTCGTTTATGCCTTGTGTATCTATGTCCTCGACTGTGGTAAATGCGACCAATGCATTTTCGGCCGAGGCCTCTTGGGGCGCGCTTTCGGGGGGCTCTGCCTCAGCTATGGCTTTGCTCCTAGCCTTGTAGTAGAATTCTTTGGCGTGTATCAGTATTACACGCATAGCGGTGCACCACTCATAGGCCTCTATGGCCAGCCGTAGTCTAGCGGCAAGGCGGCATAAAAAGGTGGTATATACGCCTGCCCCACATAGTTCATGAATTAGTTTCGGTCAACTAAGGAGTCCTATATAAGGGTGCTACTGAACCGCCCTCTCCACGGGATAGAAGGTATGAGCAGGGGAGAAGTGAAGTCGATAACAGACCTTCCGGGTGTGGGCCCCGCGACAGCGAACAAGCTGATAGAGGCAGGCTATGCTACCCTCGAGGCAATCGCTGTGGCCACGCCCCAGGAGCTGAGCGCAGCAGCCGGCATACCAATAACCACGGCCCAGCGGATAATAAAGGCGGCCCGCGAGGCCCTAGACATAAGGTTCAAGTCAGCGCTTGAGGTAAAGAAGGAGCGCCTCCAGACACGTAAGATAACCACCGGCAGCCGTAACCTCGACGACCTGCTCGGCGGCGGCATAGAGACTCGAACGCTAACCGAATTCTTCGGTGAATTCGGGAGCGGTAAGACACAGATATGCCACCAGCTCGCTGTGAACGTCCAGCTACCGGTAGACAAAGGTGGGCTAAGCACGCCGGACCAGGTAGCCAAGGCAGTGTATATAGATACGGAGGGTACCTTCCGCTGGGAGCGTATAGAAGCTATGTCCAAGAGGTGGGGCCTGGACCCGGATGAGGTGATGAGCAACATCCTCTACATTCGTGCCATAAACAGCGACCACCAGATGGCCATAGTGGACGAGCTATTCAACGTGGTGCCAAAGGATAACATCAAGCTAGTAATAGTCGACTCTGTAACGAGCCACTTTAGGGCGGAGTACCCGGGCCGCGAGAACCTGGCGGCGCGTCAGCAGAAGCTGAACCGCCACCTCCACCAGCTCTCAAGGCTGGCCGAGATATACAACGTGGCAGTCATTATAACAAACCAGGTTATGGCCAAGCCCGATGTGTTCTACGGAGACCCGACCCAGGCTGTAGGTGGCCACGTACTATACCACGCGCCTGGCATACGAGTACAGCTCCGGAAGAGCCGCGGGAACAAGAGAATAGCAAGGATAGTCGACGCCCCGCACCTGCCGGAGGGTGAGGCGGTATTCATGATAACCGACTACGGGATAGCAGATCCGGAGGACTAATGCGGGCAAAATAGCTGGCAGCGGCTCCAGCAAGCATTTACAAGCATTTAGATGCAGTATCAGGGTAGGAATACCTTACTTAGCTTGGGGCAATGCGACGACACCTACCACACCTTTCAACAATGCTCCTGGCTAGGACAAACCGGGAGCCACGCCACTCAAGCTCAACCCTGCAATTGTCTATAACAAGTACTGGTGCTTGGACCCACAGCCTCAGCCCACTCAGCTTGTCCTCAACTATCCTCTTTCTGCATTCAAGCCCTATATGGGAGCCTATGCATACGTAGTAGCTCCTGCTCAACCCTTTCCTGTCAAGCAGTATTAGCACCTGGTGTTCACGGCCCCCCGCTTTAACGCGGCTAATCCGCCTCCGAAGCACCTGGCTAAATGCCTGGAGATCACGCGTATCATAGGGTATTTCGAGTACGCCTCCCTTCTCCACAGCCTCAATGCGGTTATGATCGATCAACCGCTCTAGTAGCCTAACTATATCTATCCCCACTCCTGGAGCCCCCGCTGCCGAGGACTTTTAGGGGGCTTATCAAGCCTTGTACACGGAGCTTGCAGCACTGCTGGTCCTAGCAGTTCTATCGCTCCATGATATTAGGGCTAGAGAGCTGCCCCCGAGAATGGTCCACGCCTCCCTGGCCCTGGTGGCGGTGCTCCGCGTAGCTGAGTACATGCTCCACCCGCCAGCCCCTCCAGCGCCGCTATGGCTCTACGCCGCCGTAGACGCCATCATGCTAGCCGCTACCGCTGCTGTGGCCGCCCTAGGGCTCCTCGGATGGGGTGACGTGGCGGCCCTGCTAATAGTAGCGGTAGCATCCCCCCTCCCCTCCGCCAGCTCGAGAATAATGCCTCCGCTCCTACCGACCCTCCTATACTACGTGGCCATGGGTGCTGGGGCTGCGCTGACCAACTTTGCATTAAACCTCATCCAGAGCCGAGAGGAGCTGAGAAAGCTCCCGCCCCGCTACCGCATAGCCTACGCCCTTCTAGCCCGCCCGGTAGAGGCGAGAAAGCTCATGGAGCGGCCGGGCTGGTGGTACCCATTGAACCTATGTGGCCGCTACAGCCTCCGCTTCAATATATACATGAACCCCGAGGACGTGGCTGAGGAGCTGAAGAAAGCCCTAGGGAAGGGCTGCATAAAATATAGGGACCGGCTCTGGGCCTCCTACGCGTTCCCCGGAGTACCCCTGATCACCACCGCCTACGCTCTAGCCCTGGTGCTCGGCGACAAGCCCTTGCTAGCCATAGCATGCACTAGCCTCTAGCACTTGCCCTTCCCGGGAAAGGGTTACAAAACAGCCCCAGCCAGGATAAACATCACCGGCTATCTAGGCACTGTTGGGTGGGTAAGCAGCTATGACTAGTCACATGGGGATACTCTATGCTCCCTGGCGCTACATCTACATAAAATCCACCGTCGAGAAGGGCTCTACTGAATGCGTATTCTGCACCGCACCCAGGAGGAGCGATGACGAATCCCTCATACTCTACCGGGGCAGCCACAGCTACATAATAATGAACCTCTACCCCTACAACACGGGCCACGTAATGGTGGTGCCATACCGGCATGTAGCCGATATAACCGAGCTTGCGAGAGAAGAGCTGGCGGAGATGACGAGCCTTGTACAGCTCTCGGTAAAGCTGCTAAGAAGAGTGTTAAAGCCCCATGGATTCAACATAGGCGTGAACCTGGGCCGCGTAGCAGGGGCAGGCATAGATAAGCACGTACATATCCACATAGTGCCCCGCTGGAACGGTGACACAAACTTCATGCCGGTCATCGCGGGGGTTAAGGTGATATCCCAGGACGTCCGGGAGACCTACAAGGCGTTAAAACAGGCTCTCAAAGAAATGCTCCAGGAGGAGAGGGCTAGCGAAGATAAGCCCGCAGACCATTAATAAACGCTTTTATGTCGGATATATGGCTTAGTACGTCGTCCCTTACGCTGCTTAAGCCACGGAGAGTATGGAACTCCTCAGCCCTCACCCTATAGGCCTTGACATAGCGTGCCAGCAGTCTAGCCTTCTCCGCGTAGGAATAGGCAGGCTCAACACCCATACGCCATATCTCCTCAAGCTGTGAGGCCAGCTTCTCAAGGGAAGCCTCGAGGGCGCCATTGAACAGGTTTTGCTCGAAGTAGAGCAGCTGCTCCGATATCTTATTGAGAGTGCCTAGAATGGTTTCAAGCCTCCTGTCCAGCTCGGGGCTAGCCTTTCCCGGCAGCCCTAAATACCATCTTCCTTCTCTCAAGGTCAGCCTCCCGTACTACTGTCCTACTTCTAATAAGCCGCGCTAATGTCTCACGCACCTCGTCCTGCCCTGCCTTGACCCCGCGCCGCACCAGCGCTCGGTAAAGCTCGTCGAAAGTCATGGGTTTCTCGCTCTCGGATAGAACCTCGACAATAGCCTTCTCGAGATCATTCATAAGCCTCGTCACCCCGGGTCTTCGTAGCCATGCATGGTGTAGATGCGCCAGGCGGGCCTCAGGTTATTAGGCCTCCCTTGCAACCTACAGACGCCGGGCCCAGATGCTATGAGTGTGAAGCCGATTGAGCTTGAGCTTGTTGAAGAGTACGAGCTGCTGGGCGAGAAACGCTACCGCTTTAGGGTGAAGGGTACATCGATATACCTCAATGTGGGCGCTGAGAGCCTTGACGACGCTAAGCAAAAAGCAATCAACATGATAAAGGAGATGAAGCTAGACACTATACTCTCAAAAGTAATGGAGCAGTTGGGCAAGCCCCATTAGATCTTCTTTACAGCCTGTCTGGCTTTCCTAAGCTCCTCAAACTCCTTTACCACGTCTACAGCCGCCCTCTTGAACTCTTTCTCGTCAAGCCTCTCGACGAACAGCCTAAAGAACTTGGCTAGGCATGACTTGCTGTGGAACGCCAGCAGTATGCCGGCTCTCCTAATCATTATTCCCTGGCCTTCGGGGAATACGCGCCCACACACTATGCATGTATAGCGCCTAGCCTTCATAGCGTTGCAGCCATTAAGGTGTTCCGGCACAATTATATTAAACCCTATTGCGCTGTCCGGCCCCCTGCTAGGGTTTAGCCCCAGGGGTAAGGTCCTCGGTAGATGCCCCCGCTGGGGATGCCGCTACAGGTAGTGTCCCGTGAACCCTCCCGGGATGCCAGAAGCAGCGTGGGGTGGAAGAGGTAGAGAGTCATGCCAGCCAAGCCGGTGGGAGTAGGGGCTCCAGGCTCCCTGGAGATGCTCCAGGAGAAGGTTCGTGAACTCATCCGTAAGAAGGGTTGGGAGAGGCTGACAGAGATCCAAGAGAAGGCAATTAAGCCCATACTAGAGGGGCATAACGTAGTAATAGTGGCTCCCACAGGCTACGGGAAGACGGAGGCAGCACTGCTGCCAGTGCTCTCCAAGATGCTGGAGGAGAGAGCCGAGCCGGTAGCGGCTCTCTACATAACTCCTCTGCGCGCCCTCATAAACGATATCTATGAGAGGATTAACTGGTGGGCATCCCAGCTAGGCTTCGTAGTGGCCAGGAAACATGGTGATGTGCCGCACTCGGAGAGGGCTAGGAGGCTCCGCAAGGTTCCACATATTCTAGTGACTACACCCGAGAGCCTCGAGATAGACCTCGACTGGGCGTCAAAGTTCCGGAGCTACTACAGGAACCTCCGCTGGGTTATAATAGATGAGGTTCACGAGATCGTCTCAACGAAGAGGGGAGTACAGCTCGCTATCCTGCTTGAGAGGTTCCGCAGGCTCGCCGGCGACTTCCAGCTCATAATGATATCGGCTACGATAGGCGAGCCCAGCATCACTGGGAGGGCCTTCATAGGGAGCTCTAGGAGGCCTCTCTCCATCGTGAGCATTGACCGTAGGAAGGAGCTAGAAATACTGGTAGACTACGTCGATGCCCCCAGTACTACGTTCTGGCGCCGCGCTGCGGAGAAGCTACTGAGCCGCATGGAGCCGCTCACGCTTGTATTCGTCAACTCTAAGCATGTAGCGGAGCGTCTCCACAGTGAGATAGAAAAGATGGGCATTGAAGGCGTTGTAGTGCACCATGCATCCGTGTTTGGCGAGGAGAGGCGCCGCATAGAGAGAATGGCCAAGGAAGGAAAGCTCAAGATGATAATAGCTACCAAGACTCTAGAGCTAGGCATAGACATAGGATCAGTTAAGCGTGTAATCCTCTTCCGCCCCGCCGGCCGCGTCTCCTCCCTCATACAGAGGCTGGGCAGGAGCGGCCATACTATCGGCGGGAAGATGAAGGGTATAATAATAGCCAGCGATGAACTCGAACTGCTGGAGGCAATAGCTGAGGCCCGCCTAACTCTTGAGGGCAAGGTAGAGGTTCCAGAGATCCCAGCCAAGCCTCTCGACATGGCTGCGAGAGCTGTGCTGGGAATGGCCCTCTCCGGCATGTACACCGTGGACGAGGCCTACGAGGTACTCAGCAACGTCTACTACTTCCGCGGCTTGAGCCGCGAGGAGTTTGACGAGCTGGTTAAGTATCTTATAGAGAACAAGATGATAAAGATCGGGGAGGATTGTAGGATAAGCGCTGGCTCCCAATTCTACCGTATATGGAGGTTCGATGCAGGGGATAGCAGGTTTAGCTGGTGGGTGCACAACTTTTCCGAGTTCTTCACAACTATGGGGGAGAAGACAACCTATATTGTTAAGACCACGGATGGCAAGACTGTAGGCGAGCTGGACTCTGACTATGTTATAAGGATGCTGCGCATAGGCCACGTGATTAGACTCGCGGGGAGAAACTGGCAGGTGATAAACATAGACGAGCACTCAAGCAAGGTTATTGTGACAGAGACGCAGGGAGAAACTACTGCAGTACCCTTCTGGAAGGGCCAGGGCCCTCAAGCCTCAAGGCTTGTCCTCTCCGAGATCGAGAAGGTTATCCAGGAGGTGCATGGTGGCTCTCTCCGGCTACCCAAGGGGCTTATGCTGTCCGACGACGCTAGAAGGGCTCTCGAGAGACTCATGAGCGAGATCAAGAAGTATTATTACCCGGCGCCAAGCCGGGACACTATAATAGTTGAGAGGCTGCCCGAGGAGATAGTCTACGTGACCCTTGCCCCGGAGAAGGTGCTTCGTACGCTGGCCTACCTAGTTATGATGGAGGCTTACCGCAATAGCTCAGAGGTGTATGCTAAGGTATCTCACTACGGGTTTGGGCTCCCGGTAAATGCTCTCGACTTTGACCCGCTGGAGTTCCTTTCCGGAATGGACCGGGAGGAGTTCATGCAGAGGGTCTGGGAGGCTGCTAGCAGATCACCCTTCTTCGTAGAGGTTGCCCACAACATACAGCTGGTCTTTGGTGTCACGAGGAGGCTGCGTAAGAGCGACAAGCTGGTCTACGAGGAAGCTGTGAGGCAGACGCTGCAGGAGTACTTTGACCCAGAGTCTGCCTGGGCACTGCTCGAGGGGCTTCGCAAGGGCCGCGTGAAGGTGAAGGTGAACCAGAGCAGGAGCAGCATATACGCTAGGCTCGTCGCTAGGGAGACGCCGGAGCGCCCCTGGATAGGCAGCGTTGAGGAACTTATAGCCGAGACCCTCCGCGGCATGGCATTCACGGCGGAGGAGCTTGCAGAGGCGCTGAGCCTGCCGGAGAGCCTCATAGAGGTCAAGCTCCGTGACATGCGCAAGCCTACATCGGAGTACAGGGTGTTCAGCTTCATAGACGTCGATACGGGCGAGCAGAGATGGGCGCTCGTAGAGGACGCAGAGACAGTGGCGCGCTCGGAAGAGTTCTCCTCCTCCTTCAACCCGCCGATGAAGGATAGCCTCTACATGCTGCTGATAAAGAATGACACGGGAAGTCTGATACACGCCATAGTGAGACTGAACGATGTTATAGAGAAGCCGGAGCAAGTCGTGAAGCAGATACCCTTCAACGAGGTGTATGAGCTCAAAGTGGTGCCTCTCACAGGCTACTACGAGGGACAGCCACCCAAGTACCAGCATGTACCCAGGAGCATAGTACCCTACCTGGTGCTCAACGCGGCTACGCTGATACAAAAGATGCAGATGAATAACCCTATATTCTAGAACCGCGCCCGAGGGGCCACGAGTCCCCCGGGGCAGCCTCTGGCCTTGCTGCGATGAAGAGCGCCACGAGTTGCTGAGGCACATGGTGATGAGGGTCCGTGTTGCAGAGCAGCCATGTGCACACTTCCCCGGGTTCTTTCCCACTAGAGCCTCTCGATGATGACGAGCGTTCAGCCTACCCCAAGGCCCCAGGGATGAAGATGTTATCCCCGGCTGAGAGGCCTGGGAGCCGTCTTGGAGCTGGAAGAGGGCATAAGGGATGCCACGCTACTACATGTTCATAACCCTGGTTATCCACGTCAAGCTGGGCGCGTCGATGCCTAGCCTATTGGCTAACGTGGCTAGTAACAGTGAGGTAGAGCTAGTTGACCACGATGAAGAGTCTAGAAGAGTGGTACTACGGGCCCCTGCGAGAGAGACAGCTTACCTGCAGCTCCTGGTAATCAATTACGCCGACGCTGCTAGCTTCGAGGTTAAAGCCTCCCTCAAAGGCAGGCTTGACCGCTCTGAGCTGCGTAAGGTGGCTGACGCCTTTAGGGATCTCGGCTCCAGGCTGTTGTTCTACATGAGATGCAGCGGCGGAGGCGCAGTGCTTGGCGAGGTGAGGAAGAGGGGGATTCTGCTGAAGTACTGTAGGAGTGCTGCAAACGTAGACCCTGCGGCGGCGCCTCCAACGCTCTGTAGCTTTGACCCCCGGAGGGAGCCTATCGCTGTTGTTGTGGAGAAGGCCGGGACATGCTTCAACGAGGTCCTCGGCCGGGTAACGGGCCAAGCCTAGTGCCATCCTCAGCCTGCTTTAAGGGGATGCCTGGCGGGGTTCGGACGCCGAGCGAGTGGTTTAAAGAGTTTACAGCACGGGTCAGCCCCGTGGTAGGTGGTAGCGGGAGAGGTGAGGACCTCATGGCGGCCGAGGAAAACATCATCATTATAGGTAAGAAGCCCGTCATCGACTATGTTCTTGCAACGATAGTGCTCTTCAACGAGGGTTATGACGAGGTAATCATAAGGGGTCAAGGCTCTAACGTCAGCAAGGCCGTGGATGTCTACAACGCTCTAGTACATAGGCTGCAAGATAGTGTAGAGCTAGTGGGGGTGAGCATAGACAGTGTCGAGCGCGGCAGAAGGCTGATCCCAGTAATAGAGATAAGGGTGCGCAGGAAGATAGCCTAGCTGCCCCTAACATTCTCAAACCGTCATTCTAGGCTGTTCACATCCTCTGGGATGCTGGAGCCTCTCCCGCTGGGGCACGGCCTCTCTAGGGGGCACACTCCCAGGTGGCATTGATGAGTCTGAGCGCGGCCGGCAGCGTTGAGGCTAGCATGCTTGGCCGCATCATAGTGGCCTTCCTCTCCGGGATGCTGATCGGTATTGAGCGGGAGAAGGCCCGTGCAGCTATCGCGCGGAAAAAACGACGCAGCATGGGTATAGAGGAGATTGTGGCCAAGGAGTTTCCCGGTATACGTACCTTCAGTCTCATAGCGGTCTACGCCGCGGTAGTCGGGGTAATGTGGAGCAGCGGCCTAATAAGCGACTTCCAGATGGTGATGCTGCTCCTAATCTTCGCGGTTGTTGTGGCGGTATTCTCCGCTTACCGGCTTCTAGTATCGAGGATGGCAGGCATAACAACTATTGTAGTCATAATGGTCGACTTCGTTGTAGGGCTTCTAGCAGGCCTTGGAGAGGTCCTGCTAGCCGCGAGTGTGGCGGTGTTAACCACCTTCGTGCTGGCGATAAAGCTGCCTGCGGAGAAAATGGTGGGCAGGATAAGGTATGAGGAGCTACTATGGGCTCTCGAGCTCGGAGTAGTCCTTGTTGTGGTAGGCCCCATACTCTTTAGCTTCAACTACGAGTTCTATGGCATCAGCCTACGTAGCCTATACCTCTTCTTCGCCCTGGTACTTGCAACCTCGTATCTAGGCTACATAATGGCGCGTCTCAAAGGCAACGAGGGGCTAGCCTATGCCGCCCTATTTGGGGGCATGGCCAACAGCGAGGCTACCCTGATGGCGTTGCTCGGCCTGGTGCCTCGGGAGCTTAGGAGAAGCCTAGCCTTCCATATAACGGTACTAGCCAACTCCGCCATGATTATCCGTAACGCTGTCATAGCTGTGGCTGCAGCTTATCTCACCGGAACCGGGCACTCAGCATCATCAGACTTTACACCGCTCCTCTTAGCCACTGCGGCTTCCATCGCGCCAGTCTTCTTCTCCTGGCGTAGCTCCCTAAGGCCTGGAGCCTCTATGCAGGCGGTTAGGATAGAGAACCCGCTGCGCTTCAGCGCGGCGGCTAAGAGCACGCTCTTCTACCTCTTCATAACCTTCCTGGCCTACATAGTGAGGCATAGCGGTGTGGCGAGCCTCCTTCTAGTGATGGTGGTGGGCGGCTTCGTGTCCAGCAGCGCTACTATATTAGCTCTCTTCTCTCTCGGGGGCCTAGCACCCTTCCAGCTCGCCAGGCTCGCAGTGGTAGCGACCATGGCTAGTGTTATGAACAAGGTGCTCTACGCCTATCTTGTGGACAAGGAGCGTGAGACCCTGAGGCGGGTCACCTTGGCCTGCCTCCTGCAGACGGGCCTGATGGTGGTAGGGCTCCTCCCGGGCGTTGGCCCGGGCTCCTGAAGCGGCTAGTAGAACCCGAACTTCTGGAACACCGCCATATACCCTAGGTCCACGAGCACGGTGAGGGTCCTAACACCCCCTGCATGGAGCCCTGCAACCACGTACGGCGGGGCATCGCTCACATCAACCACCTTGGCGGATATCCCCCTTGCTATCTTGGCGACCCTCCTCGCTATATCGCGGGCGGTAGGCCTGGTAGACGCTATGAGTTGCAACCGGTAGACCTCTACCAGGCCATTCTCCTCCATTGCCGAGAGCAGCGTGTTCAGAGGCCCCCAGCCCGGGACGGGCTCGCTTGGCGCTATCACGCGCAGCCTCCTACCCGAGCCCCTAGCATAAGCCATCGCGGCGACGGCGACCTCCAGGGCGGTGCGCACGACAACAGTGTCCGGCACCACTTCGCCGCCAACCCTCTTAGCCACCTCCTGCAGGCCCCCCTCCAGGTCCTCGAGTAGGGCTCTCGCCAGCCGCTCCCGCGCCTCCTCGCTGCCCTCAGCGAGCGCGCGCCGGAAGAGCTCGCCAACACCTAGCTCCGCCATGGCCTGGGCCCTGGATAGACACTGCCCTGGGAGCTGCCCCTACAAAGGCCTAGCAGCTCCCGGTGCCGGGGCACTCGACGAGAGCGTCCACCTCCTCCCCCAGCTCTATGAGGGCGCTGCAGCCCCTGCGGCCGAGGCAGACGTAGAGTATGCCCCCGATGCTGGCGGCGCCGGGGCTGCTGCAGCCTCCTATCACAACTACCTCCGGTCTCCACTTCTCCACTGCTTCTAGCAGCTCGAATAGGCCACGGCTCACGCCCAGCCCTGAGGCGTCGAAGAGCCCGTGGGGCGGGTACTCCGTGGCTAGGATGAGCCTGGCGGGCTTGGCCTCCCTTATCTCCCGGTCTAGAGACTGGAGGTTAGCCAGGGGCTCCCTGCCGCCCACACCAGCTATGTAGACTCCCTGGCCCTGGTAGGCTAGATGCCCCTCGACGCTCACGCTGTGGGCTGAGAGGAGCCTAGCCAGGTAGTGGTCGTCGCCCCGGCCCGGCAGGCTGTAGACCGGGTAGCCTAGCTTCCCCAGCCTCGCTGCCTCCCGGGAGGCTGGAGGCGCCCCCACCAGTATGGCGGCGTCCAGCCCGCCTCTCTCCGGGACCCGGCGCCTGTAGGCCCCAATCCTCAAGCTCCGCAGCCCCTTAGATGGCGAAGGGCCTCAGCGCTACAATGGCGTCCTCATCCCCTGACCCGGGTCCGGCCGCCCATCGCTCTTCACCGGCCGGCCCTGCACTCTACCCGTCTCGCCTCCCCGCCGAGCGCTCGGTTTATCGCGTGCTGCACCGCGTAGGCTAGGTCGCCCAGCCTGTTAAGGAGTCTTGCAACCAGCCTCGCCTCCTCCGTCTCCCCTCTCTCCTCCAGGCACCGCCATAGAGCCCGCTCAGCCCTCCTTATCATGGTACGTGCCAGTGAGGCTGCAGCGGCGGCGGGGTGGCCCCCGTTGAGGGTGAAGACGGGCTCCAGGCCGCTGCTCAGCTTGTCTATCAGCGCCTCGACCTCCTCCACGTCCCTCCCCTCCAGGCAGTCCCTGCCAGCGAGGGTGAAGCCGGCGCGGAAGAGCAGCTCCTGCATCCACCGTAGCGTGTCGGCTAGCCCCTCCACCCCCCGGGCCCCCGTGTAGCGGAGGAGGCTCTCGGCAAGCCCCAGGGTGGCCTCGGCCTCGTCGAGAGCGCCCACGAACTCTACACATGGATGGCTCTTCCTAACCCTCCTGCCCAGCAGCGAGCAGAACGTGTAGCCCCTATCGCCGGTCCTGGTGTAGAGCTTCACAGCATCCCGCCTCGTCTAAGGGGGGTCGGCAGCCCGCTGAGAGTTATGGTATTGCAGCACATAACTTCATATGGTTAAAAGGCCGAGGGCGGCTAGAGCCATGTATGGGATCCACTCCCTCCTTTTATATAGCGGGGTGGCTTCAAACAAGATTCGATCCAGATCTCCGAACATTTCAACTACACAAACCAATATAACAGTCGTTATGTAGCACTCCAGCTTGACGACTCGCCGGAGCCAGAGCTACAGTTACCTAGTGTATTGTACATGCCCCTGCGGGATGTAAAAGTGCTGGCCGGCGGCCCCCAGGGCTCTGGCATCGAGACGGTAGGCCAAGTGCTCAGCGCCGCCCTCGCATACAACGGTTACGGGATACTCGTAAACCGCGAGTACTATTCCAACATAAAGGGGAGGCACAGCTATATCACCCTCCGTGCCTCCGCCCAGGAGCTCCCCAAGAGCTTGACATACCCGGTCGAGCTCGTGGGCGCTATGGATGCTGAAACAGTGTTCATGCACTACAACGATCTTGGTGAGAAGGGGTTCCTCGTATACAATGTTAGAGATGAGGATGTGCGTCTAGACAAGATTGTGAGCATGGAGGATTGCACCCGCCACCGTATCGGGGCAGAAAACTTTATAGGTTTCATTGTGTATTGTTGTGTGTAGGTGTGTAATTTGAGGGCCCTCCAGGGTGATGGGGGCTCTGCTCTAAGCCCTGGAGGGTTTTCCCGTGGATGGGAGGCTCGTGCCGTTAGCCTCGACCGCCACCAGTGAAGCCATCTGGATTTCTCAATCCAGATGGCTGAGGTGGAACTCCCTAAAGTGATACACTCTCACACAAAATGAAGCGGTAGGGAGAAACGGCTTACTGGGGGCAGCTGCAGGCTACACGTTCGACGGTTTAGGCGGCACCCTGGCCTCTGGGAGGAGCGTCCTGAGGGCCCCATGTAGGGCTCCGGCACCCCCAGGGACTCCAGCGCCTTTAGCACCCTGCCGGCATCGTAGCGGACCCGGCCGAGCCTTACTTCGCCAGTCTCGGTGTCTAGTAGCGCGTAGCCCGCCGCGGCTATCCCGTCCCTAGGCTGGCCCACGCTCCCCGGGTTGACTATCCTAGCCGCGTCCACGGTGATGCTGAACTGTACATGTGTGTGGCCGACCAGGTAGAGGCCCTTGGGGCAGCTGCCCGGAGGCCTGGCCGCCAGCCTGGCGCTGCGCCGGAGCATGGCGCATATCTTCTCGCGGCCAAGCCAGGGATAGAGGTAGCCGTAGAGGGGGCTGCTGGGGCCCCGTGGACCGCCCTGGCCTCGAGCCCGTCCAGGTCGAGGCGTAGCTGCTCGGGGAGCTGGGCGAGCCAGGCCTTGTCGTTCCTGGATAGCAGCCTCATGGTTATGTTCTCGCGGAACCATGTGCTGAGCCAGTGCGTGTCCTCGCCGCAGCGGCAGTCGACGCCGTAGGCTACCGCGTGGTCGTGGTTGCCCCTCACAGCTCTTGCCCCGAGGGAGCGGATGTAGTCAATGGTCTCGCCGGGCCAGGGGCCGTAGTCGACAAGGTTCCCTAGGACTACTACCTCGTCCCAGCCCTTGACACCCTCCACGACGCTTCTCAAGGCCTCGAGGTTGGCGTGGATATCACTGACCACTAGGACGCGCATATCTGGGCCCTGGGCACCTGGAGGCGGGCTTGCCGTAAAACTCTGCCGGGCCTCCCAATCCCCGTGGGCCTGCTAGCCGCCTGCCACCGGGGGGAAGAAGGCTACTATGTCCCCGTCGCGGAGCCTCGTCTTCTCCTTGTCGAGCCACTCTATGTTCCTACCGTTCACTAGCACCCTGGCCTCCTCGGATATCCTGTCGCCTTCCACCAGCTGGCCCCGTAGCTTTGGGAACTTCTCTTCGAGCATCCTGGCCAGCTCTAGTATAGTGTAGTCCTCGGGGATCTCCAGCTCCACCTCGCGGGCGCCAGCAGCCTCCTGGTATAAGGCGAAGAACCTCACAAGCACGCGTGGCATGGCCGTCTAGCCCCTCGCACTCTCTCCCCGGGCCCCGGGGGCCTGGTATACTCCGCGCCGGCGGCGACACAGCACAATATAGCGCGGTGCTGCGGCGTGTAACGGCCCCGGGGGTGCTGGACTGGCGGGCGCCGAGGCGCTGCTAGAGGGCTTCTGGAGCAGGCTGGCCAGGGCCCGGGGCGTCTTCATATCATACCATTGGGACGCTGGCGGGGTGGCCTCGGCCGCCCCTCCTCCCCAGGGCCCTTGGGGGCAGGGTGGAGGGCCTCTACCCTCTAAGGATAGGCTACTACAGCCAGGATCCCCTGGGGGATAGAGGGGAGCAGCGCCGACACCATAGCTGTCCTGGACCACGGCATCCCCGGCCCTGGCTACGAGGAGGCCGCGGAGAGGGCCGCGCCCAGGACGCTAGCCGTGCTCGACCACCACAACGCGCCGCCCCCAGGCGGCGGGGCAGGCTCAGGCTGGTGTATGCCAACCCCGTCGCCCTCGGCATGGGCGGGGAGGCGGGCTGGCCCGCGACGAGCCTCCTAGCCTACACGCTGCCAGGGGTCAGGGAGGCATGTGGTGGGAGCCGCTGCGGCTGGATAGCAGCCCTCGGGGTCCTGGGGGCCTGGGCCCCATGCTGCACCGGGTGCCGGGGGCCCTGGAGACGGTGTCCAGGCTACTAGGCGGCCAGGGCCTCGAGGAGGCCTGGGAGGCTGTGGAGGCCCTCGACTCCTGCTACAGGATCCTGGACGAGGAATGCACAGTCCATGCCGTAATAGTGCTGGCTGCTGCCGAGGAGCCCAGAGATCTGCTGAGCGGCGAGAGGCGCGCACGCGCCGCCCGGGAGGCCGGGAGGGCGCTGCGGGAGGCCTTGGAGAGGGTGCGGCTGGTGCTGGAGAGGCCCGGGGT
This sequence comes from Pyrodictium occultum, assembly GCF_001462395.1. NCBI lineage: Archaea > Thermoproteati > Thermoproteota > Thermoprotei > Desulfurococcales > Pyrodictiaceae > Pyrodictium > Pyrodictium occultum. The sequence continues at coordinate 631,406 of NZ_LNTB01000001.1, read as the reverse complement.
TAAGGCCTACTACCTGGAGTCCGGCGCCTACGTGGCCTCCTACGTGGGGAGGAGGCTCACGGCCGCCAGCCCGGGGGACGTGATGATCCCTCCTCCACTGGGCGCCGGGGAGAGGCAGGGGCTTCGTCTACGCCCCCGCAGCGCGAGCCACCGGCTGGATAGGCTGCTGGAGCTGCTGCGGGGGAGGGGCTGCCGGCCGGCGGGAAGGAGAAGGTGCTAGCCTTCCCGGTGGAGGAGAGGAGCCTGGGCATCCTGGAGGAGCTGGTCTACGGCGCGGGGAGGGGCGGGAAACACCGGGGGACCTAGCTGAGCTGGAACCCGTGTTTGGCAAGGAACTTCTTGACCTGCTTCGGTATCCTCGGCACCGCCCTCTCGTTGACGGCTATGTAGACGGGGCGGCTGAGCCTCGGGCCCTCGACGAGGGCCCCTATCACGCGGTCCTGCTGGTCGTAGAGCAGGGTGACCCTGTACTTTCCCACCTGGTGCTCCTCCCTCCTGGCTATCTGGAGCATCAAGTGCACCACCTCCGGCCCGGGGGTTCCCTCCTGGAGGAGGCGCGGCGCCCTCCGGGGGTGAGTCGTTCTCCTCTAGTGTGGGGCTCCCTGGAGAGCGGCCTATGCCTGGGAATAGTGTGGGCTGGGCCCGCTTATAGCTGCTAGCCCTCCTGGAGGGTGCCGGCACCCTGCTGCGCCTGGGGGCATGCATCGGCGTTGCCCGGCTGCTTCGATGTCGCGAGGGGCTCTGGGCTCTGGGTGTCGGGGCCGGCGAGGGTTGCTGTGGAGAGGGGGAGCGTGTACGCCAGCGGCTACACGCTGGAGGCTGACGGGGAGGCGCTGGTGAGGGGCACCCGCGGGTTCACGTTCTACGCTATCGAGGACTCTAGGCTCTGCGTCCACGCGGGGGCCGGGGCCACAGCAAGGCTGGTGAGAGAGGGCTTCGAGACTGTGGAGGCCTGGAACAGGCTCGTGGAGGAGCTGGCCTCCCGGGGGTTCCGGCGCCTCGTGGTGGCGGGGCCGCCGGACTCGGGGAAGTCGACGCTGACGGCCTGGCTGAGGAACCGGCTGGAGCTGTGCGTCGTGGAGGCTGATGTGGGGCAGAACGAGCTGGGGCTCCCCGGCATGGTGGCGTACGCGCCTTGGAGCGGGCGGGCGCTGGTGCTGCAGGACCTGGAGCCCGCGGGGGCCTTCTTCGTGGGCCACGTCTCCGCCGAGAAGGCGGGGCCTCTCCTGGTCTCCGCCGCCGCGCGGGCCGCCAGGGCGTGCAGCGGCGGCCTCGTCGCCGACACCGACGGGTTCATCCAGGGCAGGGGCGCGTTCCAGAAGGCCGCTGTAGCCGAGGCCGTGGGGGCCGAGGCGGCCGTGGTGCTGGGCTCGGGGCCGGGGGCCGAGCAGCTATCCAGGCTCCTGGCGGGCCGGGGCCTCGAGGTGTTCCGGGCGCCGAGCCCCGGGCTGCTCCGGGAGAGGAGCAGGGTAGACCGGAGGAGCTTCCGCCAGAGACTCTACGCGGCGCTCTTCGCCAGGGGGAGGAGCCTTGTCCTCGATACGCGTCTAGTGGGCAACCTCTGCCCATACCAGGAGGCGGCGGGCCAGATTGTCTACACCTGCGGCTCCCTGGCGGTGGTGGAGTCCCAGAGGAGGGCCGGCCCCGGGGCCTGGGTGAGGCCTGGCTGGGCACGGGGGCTTCTGGCGGGCCTCAGCCTCCGGAGCGGCGTGGATGAGCCCGCCCTGGTGGAGCAGCTGAGCCCCCAGCGGGGCAGGCTAGTGGTCCGGGTCCCCGAGGCATCGCGGGCCCTGAGGGAGGAGGTGCTGGGGGTGACGCTGGGCTGGGTGAGGCTGGGCGAGGGGTTTAGGGAGGAGGAGCATCTCGAGCCTGGATTCTACCCGGAGGCTACGGCTAAAACACGTAGGCGGTAGCCCCAGGGCCTGCTACCTCCGGTCCCTCCGGAGCCGCTGCGCCGACACCACGGGCTGGGCCTGCGTGAGGAGCGCCGCTGCCGGGGGCGCTAGGCTCAGGGCCGCGTCGGGGAAGAGGCGCCGCCTCACCGGGAGACCCCCGGCCGAATCTATTCCCAGGCTGCCGGGCACCCTCCTCCGCCCACGTAGCACCCGGGTAGGCACGAGCCCCAAGCCCAGAAAACCCCGGCCGCGGGCCCCGGGCGAACCCTTAATGCCGCTTGGAGAGGCCTCTCCACAGCATGCAGGGACTGAGAGCCTTGTCCTCGAAGCGTGTGCCCCGCTACCTGGAGAAGCTCACCCCGGCCCCCGAGGCCGTGAGGATAGTGGCCTCCCGGGTCAAGCCGGTTAGCGAGACCTGCGAGCTACCCGTCTGGGAGGCGGTTGGCCGGGTCCTCGCCGAGGACGTTAGGGCGCCCCATGACTTCCCCCCGCGGCCTCGCGCGGCCTATGATGGCTACGCGATACGCTCCTCCGACACGCCGGGCAGGCTCCGCGTGATAGGGGAGGCCACCATAGGCAAGATAGACGTCAAGTACAGGGTGGAGCCGGGCACCGCGGTCTACGTCTCCACAGGAGCCTACCTGCCCGAGGGCGCGGACACCGTGATACCCGAGGAGGCCGTGAAGAGGGAGGGCGACTACATTGTTGTAGACAAGCAGTTCCCCCCGGGCAAGAACTACGACCCGGTCGGCGCCTATGCGAGGAGGGGCCAGCTCCTCCTCCCCCGCGGCTACGTGCTAACAATGCTCGACGTGGCCGGGCTCCTCGACGTCGCAGTAACCAGGGTCAAGGTGTACCGGCCGGTGACTGTGGGTATCATAGCCACTGGGACCGAGCTCTTCGAGCCCAGCGACCCCGCGGAGGCGGAGGAGAGGATCCTCCGCGGAGAGGTTGCGGAGACGACCGCGAAGCTTGTAGAGTGGGCCATAGAGAAGTATACGCCCTGGGCGCTGGTGGCGGAGAGGGTCCTCCTCCCCGACAACGTGGACACGATAGCCTGGTACCTGACCCGGCAGATGAGGGGCCTCGACCTCGTCATACTGACCGGCGGCACCGGGCCCAGCGACGTGGATCCCTTCTACCAGCTGGCGGAGAAGCTGGGCGGGGAGGTGCTGTTCCGAGGCCTCTTCGTCAAGGGCGGCCGCCCCACCTCGGCGATGCTGCTCCCCGACGGGCCCTTGGTGATAGCGCTCTCGGGCCACCCCGTATCAGCGCTCCACGGCTTCATAAGGCTCGTCTACCACGTGCTCAAGCACATGGGGAGCGTTAGGAGGGCCGCCGAGCCGCCGCTCCAGGCCGTGGCGGAGCTCGTCGGCGACATACGGGCGAAGAGGCCCCAGCAGGTGAAGGTGAGGCTCTACAGGGAGAACGGGATGCTCTACGCGGAGCCCCTGCCGCTGGAGAGGCAGCAGAGCTCGGTCATAGTAAGCAACGTGGAGGCCGACGGGATAGCAGTGGTGGAGAACAGGCAGTACAGCCGGGGCGAGAGGGTGCCGGTGATGGTGTACCGGGAGCCTGAGGAGAGGGGCAGCGGGGGGAGCCCCGGCTAGCCCCTCGAGGCCCTCCTAACAGCCTCTATTATCCTCCTGGCGGAGGCCGCCGGGTCGCTGCTCCTGGTTATAGCGCCCCCCACCACTATTATCGAGGCCCCGGCCTCGACCATGGCCGGCGCTGTCTTCTCGTTGAGCCCCCCGGCCACTGCCACCAGGCCGGGGAACCTTTCGGCTATCCTCCTCACCGCCTCCCTCAGGTCGGCAGCGGTCATGCCGAGCGCCCTCTGCGCGTCTATACCGACATGAACCTCTACTATGTCCACGCCGAGGCTGGCCAGCTGCTCCGCCCTCTCAACAGGGTTCCGCACCGCTATCAGGTCGGCCGCCAGGGCTGCCCCGTAACGGTGCGCCTCCCGGGCGGCCTCAGCTATGGTCTCGTCGAGGCTGCAGGCCAGCACGGTTGTCACTGATGCGCCGGCGCGGGCGGCTAGCCCGGCCTCGAGGGCGCCGGTGTCAGCGGTCTTCATGTCCGCCACGACGGGGTTAGGGGAGACCACTCTGGAGAGGAGTGTGATGCTCCTCAAGCCCTCGCTCTTTATCAGGGGGGTCCCGGCCTCGGCGAGCCAGAGGCCTTCCAGGCTCCCCCGCAGCCTCGCTGCGAGCCCGAGGGCGTCGCCCAGGTCGGTGTAGTCGAGGGCCACCTGTAGGACGGGGGCTTCGCTCTCAAGCCTGGAGACTACATCTGGCTTGTACACGTCTAGGCGCCCCGTGTCGGGCAGCCGGGGGCCGCGGACCCGGGTAGATAAGAGCTAGGCCCCCGGGGGGCCTTCCCTGGAGGGCTAGGAGCTGTGCCAGAGAGGGTCCTGGTCTCGGCCCCCGCCCACCTCCACGCCGGCAACATGGACCTCCATGGCGGGCTCGGCAGGCTCTACGGCACAGTTGGCTTCACCATCTCGCGGCCGAGGCTCGTGCTGGAGGCGTGGCGCTGCAGCGGTACCCGGGCCGAGGGCCCCGACGCCGAGAGGGCTGAGGAGCTGGCTGAGAGGCTGGGGGGCCGGCTGGGGCTCCCTGGGCTGTGCGTGAGGATACACGAGTCCATACCCAGGCACGTGGGCATGGGGAGCACCACCGCCCTCGCACTAGCCCTGGCCAGGGCCTACCAGCTCCTCTACGGCGGCGGCTTCAGCCTGGAGGACGCGGCGCTGGCGCTGGGCCGCTCCACGGTCTCAGCGCTCGGGTTCTACAGCTTCACCCGCGGCGGCATGGTGGTTGATGGCGGCTTCCGGCTGGAGGAGAGGGGCCGGAGCATACCCCCGCTCATAGCCAGGTACGAGCTGCCCGCCGGCTGGCGGTTCGTAGTGGCTGTGCCCCGGGAGCCGCTGCCCGCCATACTGGAAGTCAAGGAGAGGGAGGACGAGATACTAGACGCTATGCCCATCATGTCGGAGGAGATGGCTATGAAGGCTTCCCGGATAGTGCTGATGAAGCTTATGCCCGCCGCGGCCGAGGCCAGGCTGAGGGAGCTGCTGGAAGCACTGGAGGAGTTCAACTCGCTCCTCGGCGAGTATTGGGCCGCCAGGCAGAAGGGGCGCTACTGCTGCCCCCTGGTCGAGGAGGGGATAAGGCTCCTCCACCGTCTCGGCGCTGCGGGGGCTGCGCAGAGCAGCTGGGGGCCGACATTCTACACGATAGCCCCGAGCCTCAGCGAAGCCCTGAGAATCGCGGCCGAGCTGGAGAAGTGGCTCTCCAGCCACGGCGGCGGCAGCGTCTACATAGCCGGCCCCGACAACCAGGGAGCCAGAGTGCTCTAGCCCCATGCCCCGGGGCTTGCAGCGGCATAGCGTGTTAAGACAGGCCACGCCGCTACCTGTGTCCGGCGGGATTAGAGCCCCTAAGGGCCCCGCCCCCAGGGGCCTCCGTGGCCCCGTCCTGGCGGCCTAGCTTCCGGCCTAGAGGTGGGAGTGTTGGGGCTGAGAAGCGCTGGAGTGGACTCGGGCACATACAGCGTGGACATTGTGGCGATAGAGGAGAGCGATGGAGGCTTTAGGGTGGTGTACGAGGAGGCTATACCGAGGATGCTTGTTGTCAAGAACCCTGGCATAATAGTTGAGAGGCTTAGTATGCTTGTCCGGGAGAATAATGTCTCCTCGATAGCCGTGTCCAGCGGCTACGGGGTGCCGCTGAAGAGGGCCCAGGAGACGGGCAGGGAGGAGATAAGGGCCGCCACTTTCATCCACCGCGGGGACGAGGAGAGGGGGCTCCGGATACTCGGGCTCCGGAGGGCCATGGAGTTGCTGGCTGAGAGCGATCTACCCGTCTGGTTCACCCCGGGCGTGGTGCAGCTCCCCACGGTGCCCGAGTGGAGGAAGCTAAACAAGATAGACATGGGGACCAGCGACAAGGTATACTCGGCCGCGGCCGCGCTCAGGGAGGAGGTCGAGGACCGGGGCACCCCGGTCGAGGAGGCGGACATAATAGTGCTGGAGGTGGGCTACGCCTACACCGCGGCCCTGGCCCTGGAGTCGGGGAGGATCGTGGACGGTATAGGCGGCACGGCCGGGTTTACAGGCTATATGGGGGCCGGGGCCTGGGACTCGGAGGTAGCCTACCTGGCGGCTTTCATCGAGCCCGGGTTTAGCAAGGAGAGGCTCTTCGAGGGCGGCGCCGCTGCGCTGCTGGGCGGCGGGTGGCCCCCTCCCCCGCCCGAGGAGGTGGCTGAGAGGGCCGCCAGGGGGGATGAGAGGGCCCGGCTCGTGATCGAGGCGCTGGCGGAGGCCGCCGCTAAGGACGTGCTCGCCCTCCTCGCGTCCGTCAGGCCCCGCAGGGTCTATGTTACGGGGCGCTGGTGGAGGGTGGAGGCCTTCCGCCGCGCCCTGGGGGAGAAGCTCGCCCCTCTGCTTTCCAGGCTCGGGGCGGAGGCCACCGGGCTGGGCTACAGGGGCACAGCTAAGGAGGCCGCCCTGGGCGCCGCGTTGATAGCCAACGGGCTTGCCGGCGGCAGGTACGAGTGGATCGTGGAGACGCTCCGGCTCCGGGAGAGCAGGGGGACAGTGTTTGATCACATAGTGGTCGGCGGGCTGAGTGAGAGGGCGCGCCGCTACTACGGGCTACAGCGGTAGCCTCCCAGGGGGCTGCGGGGCCTTGCCGCTCTACATCGTGGGTGCGGGCGTCTCCTCGGAGTACCTCACCCTACGGGCGCTCCAGCTGATAGGGGCCGCCGACAAGGTCTACATAGACGTGTATACAAGCATAGCGCCGGGCGTCGACCGGGAGCTTGTGAGGAGGCTCAACCCCCGCGCGGAGATCGTGGAAGCCACCAGGAGGATGCTGGAGGACGAGGCGTGGAGGCTCGTGGAGGAGGCGAGGGAGAGGAGCGTCGTGCTCCTCGTCCCCGGCGACCCGCTGCACGCCACCACCCACGTGGCCCTGCTCCTGGAGGCTAGGAGGAGGGGCGTAGAGGCCCACGCCGTCCCGGGGGTCTCGGGGCTCCAGGCCGCTGTTGACGCCACGGGGCTGCAGGTATACAGGTTCGGGAAGACCGTCACCCTTGTCTACCCCGAGGAGGGGTTCAAGCCCTACAGCACCGTGGAGACCATCTGGGCCAACCAGGAGAGGGGGCTCCACACCCTGGTGCTACTCGACCTAAGGCTCGACGAGGGCCGCGCGATGGCCGTGCCGGAGGCGGTGAGCATCCTTCTGGAGCTGGAGAAGGAGCTCGCCCGGGAGACGGGGCGTGAGCCACAGATACGGAGCGCGCTCCTAGCTGGGGTGGCGAGGGCGGGGACGAGCGAGCAGCACTGCGTCGCGGGGACGCCGGAGGAGGTGGCCTCCGCCAGCTACCCTCCCCCGCCCCATAGCCTTGTGGTGACTGCGCCCAGGCTCCACCCGGTGGAGGAGGAGGCTCTGAGGCTGCTCTGCGGCTGCAGGAGCTGCGGCAGGGGATAGCCCCTACATGTGGGTCGGGGGCTGCTCCTGCTCCTCTATGTACTCGCAGCTCCTGGGAACCAGCATAAGCATCGGGCCGGCGTCGGTGGAGCTCACGTATACCCCCGCGACGGGTGCCTCGAAGCCGTCCACGTCGAGGCGGAGCTTGTAGAGCTTCACCTCCGCCCCCGTCTCCCCGGCGTAGGCGAGGGCGGCCAGCCCCCAGAAGTGGTCTATCTCCACGTCGCCCACCATCACCCTGCCCTGGGTCACCCGGAGCTCCTGGACCTCCACAGCCGAGCCCGAGTCCAGGAGCGCCTTAACGTTCTCATCCCCGAAGGTGGCCAGGAGGCAGCCCTCGACCACTATAACCGGCACAGCAGCCCCGGGTGACTCGAGGACCGCGACACCTAGGTCGTAGAAGTGGCAGACTATCTGCCCCGAGTCCGGGTCTATGGCGCCCCTCATCTGGAGGAGGACATCGAACACGCTGTAGGGTATGCTGAAGTACCGCGTGGTGGTGAGCCGCAGCCCCATGCCAGGCACCCGGGCTGGAGCCCCCGGGAGGCCCAGGGGCCGAGGGGCTTGGCTGTTAAAACATGGCGGCGCGGCGGCTAGGCCTTGTTGAGCAGGTAGTGTAGGAGTGTATCCACGTCCGCCAGCACGTAGCTCAGGCGGGTGTACTCGTTAGGCTGGTGGGCCGTCTCGTCGCACGTCATCCAGACTATTGCCTGGTAGCCGTGGCGGCGCAGGTAGCGGGCCACCGTGCCGCCCCCTATGCCCACGGGCTTCGGCTCCACGCCCCTAGCCTCCCTTATAGCCTCGAGGAAGCCCTTCACGAACACGCTGTCCGTCCTAGTAGGCTCGCCCGCCTCGTCGAGTGCCACGGGCTCAACCTCCACCCCGGCGCCGGTCTTGGCGGAGAAGCTGTAGGCCACGGCCCTCACCGTGTCGAGGACCTCCTCCAGGCTGTAGCTTGGGAGTATCCTCATATCCCAGTACACCGTGTCCACGCCAGGTATAGTGTTTATGTTGCCTACGTTCTCCTCCTTCCTCGTGGGCTCGAAGGTGGAGACGGGTGGCTCGAACCTCTCGTCGTAGCGGGTGAACCTCTCGTGCAGCAGCCTGTCCAGCTCCAGGCTGAACATCATTCCTAGGCGGTGGGCGTTGAGCCCCGTGTGGGGCATGCTGGCGTGGGCCTGCCTCCCCCTCACCGTGACCCTTATCCAGGCTATATGCTTCTCCGCCACTATCACCTTGGAGCCGTCGGGGCTCCCGGCATCCGGGACCAGGAACCAGTCGGTCTCAGGCGGGCCGAAAGCCCCCTTCTCGAGGAGGTAGATGAGCCCGTACCTGCTGCCCGCCTCCTCGTCGCTCACCAGGGCTATGCCCAGGTTTACCCGGGGCTCGAGGCCCTTCTCCACCAGGTGCTTGGCGGCCGCGAGCGCGAGCACTATGCCCTGACCGTCATCCTCCACGCCTCTGCCATACACCTTGTCGCCCTCCACCACCACGCTGTAGGGGTTGCTCCTCCAGAGACTAGGGTCACCCTCCGGCACCGTGTCCATGTGGGCCACTACCCAGAGGGTGCGGCTCTCGTCGCGGCCGGGGAGGACTGCGAGCAGGTTTGGGCGCACGCCTCCCTCAGCCCTCGGGTCGCTCGCATCAAACCTCTCTACTCTGAGGCCCAGCTTCTCCAGCTCCTCTTGAAGCACCCTGGCCCTCTCCAGCTCGCCTCTGCCCCCGAGGTCCGGGGGGAGCGCCTTCACCGGTATGAAGCGCTTGTATAGATCCACTATGTAGCTTTTGAGCTTATCTACATCTCTCTCTCCGAGCACGCGGGGCATAGCGGGGGCGCCACCCCCTTCTCCGCCAAACCCGGGGCACGCACCTGCTTAAGAGGAGTCGTATGCTCTCCTTCTCCCCTGGAGGGCTCCCCGGAGCCCTTCAGGCAATGCGCCCGGGGAAGGAGGGCCTATGCTCCCGCACGAGCTCGCCGCACGCTATATAGTGCCCTCCATGAGGGCTCTTGTAGCCCATGTGCTCAGGGAGAAGGGGCTAGGCCAGGAGAGGATAGCCAGGCTCCTTGGAGTCTCCCAGCCCATGGTGAGCAGGTACCTGAGGCGGAAGAGGAGTGAGGTGCTCCGCGAGCTCGAGGAGGCCGGCGCCCTCGGAGACGAGGCGTCCTCGGTGGCAGCCGTCCTGGCCTCGAGGCTCCTCCAGGGCGACTATAGGGGCTATATCTCCCTCTTCACGAGCTACATAAACACGCTCCTCGTCCGCGGCTCCCTCTGCCAGCTCCACCAGCGCCTCGACCCCATGGTGCCCCGCGACTGCAGCATATGCTCCAGCCTCTTCCAGCCCGGCAGCGACCCCCTGGTGCTGGAGGTGGAGGAGGCGGTGAGGCTCTTCTCCTCAGCCCCCGGCGCCGAGCAGCTAGTACCCAACGTAGGCTCCAACATAGTCGCAGCGGCCCCCCACGCCTCCTCGTTGCAGGAGACCGTCGGGCTCACCGGGGCCCTAGTCCGGGCCGGGGACAAGGTCGTGGCGGTGGGTAACCCCGCCTACGGGGGGAGCAGGCACACTGCACAGGTGCTTCTCCTGGCCAAGAAGAGGTGGCCCGGCATCCGCGCCGTGGCGGTGATAGCCCACTCGCGGAGCTGCATCGAGAGGCTAAGGGAGAAGGGGCTCCACGTGATCGAAACCGGGCCCCATAGGAGCCCCGAGAGGCTTCTAGAGGAGATAGCGGAGGTGCTCTCCAAGACAGGCGGGCCCGTGGACGCTGTGGCGGACCTGGGCGGCCAGGGCCTCGAGCCCGTGATCTACGTCTTCGGCCCCAACGCCCTAGAGGCCGTGGAGAGGGCGCTCACCTGCCTCCCCCGAGGGCCGCGGAGCCCCGGGCAATCCCCCGGCGGGAGAGAGCCCTAAGGGGGACCGCAGCCTCCTCCAGGCGAGACGCGTGGCCTAGAAACCCGGCCCATGACCGCGGGCCGCTGGGAGGGGCTAGAGCCGGGGGCTCGGCTCCTCCGTGTAGAAATCCTCTCCCCCCACAAGCACCTGCTGGAGCGCTGCGTAGACATCATCGAGCCCGTAGCCCGAGAGTGCTGAGACGAAGCGCAGCGCCGCGGGAGCCGTGGAGCCCTCGGGCACCAGTGCTTCGAGGCTCCTCGCCGCCGCCTCAGCCATCAGGGGGTCGAGGCCCCCAGCTACGAGGGCGTTGTAGAGGTTCTCGGGGCTGTTAACCTGCTCCTGGATCTCCTCCATCTGCTCCGGCTTCAGGAGGTCGGCTTTAGAGACCGCGTTCACTTGTGGGAGGCCGAGGCGGAGCCTGGTTGAGAGGGCCAGGAAGAGGCTGGAGGCTAGGCTGCGCGGGTTGGAGGCAAACACGGCGTCGAATATGAACAGGGCGGCGGCGCGTTCGCCGGCTATTATCTCGCGTACCACGTAGGGCCCGGTGTCGCGGAAGGCAAATAACTCCATCTGGCCCGGCGTGTCTATGAGCACGTAGTTAGCCTTGGTCGCCTCTACCTCCGACCTTATCTTGTCCACGTAGTTCATCAGCATGTCCACCGACGCCACCAGGGCCCCATTGGGGCCGAGCCTGTGCTTCTCCATGATGCTCCTAGCTTCTATGTAGTCGCGCACGTCCACGTCGGGCTCGTAGGGGAGCCACTCCGCCGCCGGGTCCAGGTTTACACGGGCTACATCAAGCTCGTTGAACTCCAGCCAGTCCCCGAGTGCGTCAACTAGATGGGACTTACCGCTGCCCGCAGGCCCCACCACGACTACGAAGAACACGGCCTGCTGCACCTCTCTAGGAGCAGCCTCCCGCCCGCCCGGGGGTAATCTGCTAGGAGCCCGGCAGCGTCGTAGAGGCCTAGTGCTTATTATCGCCACAGTCTTGGCTCTCGCCGGGGGCTCGGGAACCCTTGGCCGACGAGCAGGTTGGGGAGAGGCTCGTACCCGTTAAGGTTGGCTCGCTGAGGGACCTGGCCAGGATAGCGGCGAGCATAGTAACCCTCGGGCAGCCAGCTTACCTTGTCCGGTTCCCCGGCAAGGATGGTGGGAAGGTGTACGGTATCATAGCGGTGCTGCGCGACTACTACAAGCTCTACGGGCTCCCCATGCTCTACTACTATGTCGACAGCGGCAACGAGCTCGGCGACGGGAGCTACCTGCTCGTGAAGCTAGACGACCAGGGAGAGCACATCGAGGTGTCACACGCTACACGCCCAGGCTGGGTGGCGATACCCATCATAAACCTGGCCGAGAAGCCCAGCTTCTTCCCCGAGGAGGTCTAGCAGCCCCCAGGGGCCCCGGGGGAGCTCCAGAGGAGGCAGCGGATTCAGTGGAAGAAGTAACACAGCTCCCCCGGGTTTTAAACCTTACCTCCATGCCTACAGCGTCCCTACCGGTGAGCCTCCGGGATGCGCCTCGTAACCGTGAAGATGCCCGAGACATACCTTGAGGGGCTCGACGAGCTTGTCAAGATGGGCAGGTACAGTAGCCGGAGCGAGGCGATAAGGATAGCCGTCCGCGAGCTGCTCAAGCGCGAGCTATGGGGCGTCCCCGAGCACCCTACCGGCTTCGAGCTCGCCCCGCGGAGGGAGCCCCGCCGCGTAACCGTCTAGCCCCCTCCGGGGGCCGCGGCTAGCCCTTATGGGCAGTTGGTTTTTAGCAGTACACCGCCCCTCGCGGGCCTCTGGGAACGCTATGTCGCTCCTAGCCCTGGCCCTGGCTGGGGGAGTGCTGGGCCTCGCCTACGCCTTCATTAGGAGGGCTGAGCCAGAGAGGGCGCTCAAATACATAGTGGCTGGGGCCATAGGGCTCCCGCTGGTCTGCGTGACAGCCAGTATTCTCGTGAAAATCATAGTGTTCCTCATAGCTGTCGCCGTGATCGCCGCCATACTCTACATCATCTACGTGTTCCTGGCAGAGAGGGGCCTCGAGGGGCATGGGTTTAGGAGGCCCTAGCCCCTTCCACCTGCTGGGAGGGCCTGCAGGAGGGGATGGAGACGCGCTTGTCCCGGGAGTGGCTGGCCGCGGTAACGCTGCTGGCCGTCCTCATGCCTCTCGCCGCCCACCACTCCCTCAGCGCAGGGGACGGGAGAAGCATTGTTGTCGTGGCCCCTGTTAAAGGGGTCATAGACGGGTCCATACGGGACTACGTTGCGAGAGCCCTGGAGTACGCCGAGAAGATGCACGCCAGCGCCGTGGTGCTTGAGCTCAATACTCCCGGCGGGAGCCTGGACGCTGCACTAGACATTGTGGAGATGCTGGAGAGGTCGCCGACGCCGGTCATAGGCTTCGCTAGGGGCCGCTGGGCGGTGAGCGCCGGGACAATGATACTCATGTGCACCAGCTACGCCGCGATGGAGCCGGGCACTGTTATAGGCGCTGTCCAGCCAGTCGAGCTGACCAGCAGCGGGGAGTACCGCCCGGTTAACGAGTCCAAGATACTGAACCCCGTCTACAAGAAGATTGAAGCGTGCATGAGGCTCCACGGCAGGAATACGAGCCTCGCCAGGGAGTTTGTCTACCACAACCTGGTGCTGGACGCCGAGGAGGCGGTGAGGCTCCACGCGGTGGAGGCGGTCGCCAGGAGCCTATGGGAGCTGCTGGAGAAGGCGAATAATACTGTGGTTGAAACCATATACGGGCCCGTTAGGCTCACGCTGATAGAGCCAAGGATAGTCTACTATAGCATGCCTCCAGGCCTCCGGCTGGCCCATACACTCTCGGACCCCCTGGTCAGCTCCCTCCTCACAACCATGGCAGTGCTAGTGATAATAGCCGCTATCGCCAGCGGGCACCCGCTAGCCATAGCGGCCGGGATAGCGCTGATGCTCCTCGGCCTCTTCGGCCTAGGCCTCAGCGCCAGCGTACTGGCAGCCGCTCTGATGCTGGTAGGCGCGATCATGCTGATAGCGGAGCTGGCGCTCATACCCGGCTTCGGCGTGGTCGGGATAACGGGCATACTACTACTGCTCATAGGCGGCTTCATAATGTTCGCCGGCAAGCCTATATACATTGCTGGGGAGAGCCTCCACAGCACCCTCTACACGCTCCTAGCTGCGACCGTGCCTATAGCCGGGCTAACCCTAGTGGTCGTATACAAGGCTGCCAGGGCCTGGAGGCTGAAGCCCATCTACCAGCCCTCCCCCGTGGGGAAGAGGGGGAAAGCGCTCGACGACATCCCTCCCAGCGGCACCGGCTTCGTGCTGGTCGAGGGAGAGTACTGGCAGGCCCGCAACACGGGAGATAAGCCCATCCGACGTGGCGACATGGTGCTGGTCGTAGGCAAGGAGGGGGCAATTCTGCTCGTGAGGCTTGCACCGGAAGCCCCGGGGAGCCGGGGAAGCAGGCTAGGATAAACCCCGGCACCTAGGCCAGGACACTTTCAGAAACCACTATTATCTTAATAGTTATGTTGCCATACTATGATTATTATTGCTGCCTGATAAGAAGGCTGGTCCCGGCACCATCCGTACTATCTTTAGTTGGTTCCTATACCGTCCTGCGGACGAACACTAGGAAGGTTCTAAGTGATAGAATATAATATATGTGAGCACGCTGGGGCTCCAGTGCGGCGGGTGGGTTAGGGGTGGTTGCCCACTACAGACTTACCATGTCACAGCGTGAGGTGCTGGAGGCTCTTATAAAGCTTTATGAGCAGAAGCGGCGGCTCATAAAGAGCAAGGAGATAGCGGAGGTCATAAACCGCGACGAGGGCACAGTACGTAACATAATACTCAGCCTCAAGAGCCTCGGCCTCGTGGAGTCCAAGACGGGGCCCAGCGGTGGCTACATGCCTACCCTCAAGGCCTACGAGGTAATGAGGGGCGCCATGACCCAGGTGCCGGTTAAGCTGCGCAGGGACGGCACAGAGATAGACGTGACTGTTATAGGCATTGAGATACTCGACGTGCTGAACCTTGAGGGCGGTAGGGCGATACTAAGGGTGCACGGCGATATAAGGAGGCATGTGAAGCCCGGGGATCACGTGGAGATAGGGCCTACACCCCTAGCCAACGTCAGGATAGAGGGCACAGTAGTACATATGGATCCTGCTAGCGGCCAAATGAGCATAAAGATAGCCCGTATGGTGAGCGTTCCGAAGGTGCCAGTTATAGAGATTGCTAGCCTTAAGCCGCTCACAACCAGCCCCGAGACGCCTATAAAGGAAGTGGCGGCCATTCTCTCCTCGAAGAGGATACGCGGCATACCGGTAGTCGAGAGGGGGAGGCTAGTCGGGATAATAACCCAGACAGATCTCACGCGGGCCCTGGCCGAGGGCAGGATCGACGCGAAGGTACGCGACTACATGTCAAGCCCCGTGATAACCGTGAGGGAGACCGACGACATTAACCATGCCATAGAGCTTATGAACAAGCATGATATAGGCAGGGTTGTAGTCGTAGACTCTGCGGGGCGTGTAGCAGGCATTGCGACGAGAACGGACATACTGAGGTTCATAGCGGGCATTTCCAGGAAACGAGCAGGCCCTGAGGGCAGCGTTTCCCAGGCTTCCACGAGCCAGGCCGAGGCCTAGGGATCCGTATAGGGCATGTTGCAAAGTCCCTGGAGGGCTTATAGGAGCACGCTCACCCACACCCCGGGTCCCTCCTAGGGGCCGGTGAGGAGTACTCCCCAGCTAGAGCATCCTCCACCTGAGATGACGAGAATTCCTTTAGCCGAGGCCAGCCCTGGGTACGTCAGGGAAAGATAGATTAACGCGGAAGACAATATTAGAGCGGGATTAGGCGCTGTTCCTAGGTTGGAAGAACTTCGGGAGGGGTACTACGGTGGTCGCTGCCAGCGGGAACGTCGAGGAAAGGCTTGTACGGCTGATAACCGAGCTGAGGAGGCAAGGGCTCCGGGTTACTGCTCAGAGGCTCACGATAGCGCGTATAGTGTTCGAGAACATTAAGGATCACCCCAGCTTCATGGAGATACTCGAGAAGGTTCGGCAGGTAATGCCGAGCGTGAGCCCCAGCACGGTGTACAATAACCTCCAGCTTCTCGAGAAGCTAGGGCTCATCAAGAGCTTCGACGTCGCAGGCGAGACACGCTACGACGACACCAATCCCCATATCAATGTGGTGTGCCTTGACAACGGCAAGGTGCTGGACATAGATCATAACGCCACCAGTATAATGGACGAACTCGTGAAGATGCTTGGGGGCGACAAGAGGGTATACGAGGTAGTGGTGTACGCGTACTGTGGTAAGAGGGGGGAGGCCTCAGGGCCAGGCTGACGTCCTCACCGCCCGGCTTCGGTGTGGGCGACAGCTCCTCAGCGGCCCCGAGATGCGACTACCTGTCTAGAGGTGCGGCTCTTAGCCGTTACCTCTTCGGGGCTGCCTAGGATGCTACACCGTCTCCTCGCCGGTATGCTTGCCCTGGAGGGGCTCGGCCAGGTTCAGCTCCTCAAGCACCTTGAGGAGCTCCTCTATCTTTTCGGCTACACGCATACCCTGCTCGGTTAGCTTCACGCACTTGCTGCTACCGCAGTAGAAGAGCCTTATGAGGCCGAGCGTTGCGGCCTCGCGGGCGCTGCGGTAGGTTGTACCAACACCTATACCGTAGCGGGGGATGCGGTGTATCGGCATAGGGCCGTGCTCGTAGAGTATCGCTAGTATGCGTAGTATCCCGGGCCGTGCTAGTAGCCAGTACCTACGCGACATCCCCGTGCTGTTCATGGCTCCTCACCGCTCGCCGGGGGCTGGAGGCATTTCAAAGGCTTCGCGGAGGGCCGGGGTGACATTAGGAGGGCCTCCCTCGGCCTTCTCCCCACGTGAGTAGTGTTAAGGGTTAGGCTTGAACAGTGTTTGCAAGCAGTTTTATTATGCCGGGGCCCCTGCTTCCCGCCGCCTGCTCTCCCTACACCCATTGGCGTAGGACTATCATGGAGTTTGTGCCAGAGACTCCAGGTATCGACCTTATATAGTCTATACACTTGTTTACGTCATCTATCTTCTCGCCGCGCACCATCACCAGTATATCGTAGTCCCCGGTCACCTCGTACACGGCCTCCACGAGGTCGAGCGAGAGTATCTTCTTGGACACCTCCGGCACCGACACCGGGGGCTGGGTTCTCACAAGTATGAACGCTCTTATCTCGCTCCCGGTATCGTAGACTATGGTGAACTTCTTTATCACACCAGTCTTGATGAGCTTTGTTATCCTCTTCCTTACAGCCGACTCGCTCAGCCCCAGCTCCTGGGCCAGCCTCACGTAGGACATGCGGGCGTTGTCGCGGAGGAGGCGGAGGAGCTTCATATCTATCTCGTCGATGCTCGGCTTCTGCTGGCCCTGCATAGCCGGCTCTACACCTCTCCACCACCGGTAGGGGCTGGCTACACCTCTTACAGGGCATCCAGCCCTGTATACATAATCCTTAACGACACATTTGATGCTAGAATAGCTATGTATAGATCCACTGGTTCAACCAAACCCTCACGCAGCATTGCCGAAGCATTTGCATGAGCTATTCTCGGACTCACAATGTATAGGGCTGGAACCGGTGTGGGGGATGGATGAATACCTAGTCTTGTAATCTTAGAAGTTTTAGCTCCAATAAAATTGATCAGGCCTGTCCTGCTCAAAACTCCTGCCAACATGAATCCGAGGAGTACTGAGATGATCGAGGTTAAATAGATTTTTAGAAACATACCTATCAAGAACAGCACCCCATAAACATGGGGAGCGGGAACATATTGGTTTTTAAGAGGTAGAAGAATCCGAGCGCAATAGTGTTTCGAATAATCATTGATATAGCCATAATCCTCAAACCATCCCTAACACCATATAAGCTCGTATAGTATGGGATCAGCCATCTAAGATAATTCACATTAGCAAAGACTGATCCGAGGAGTAGGGAGGCTAATAAGTCTCTCACACTAATTAATCCCCTATCCAGCAAGTTTGCGGCGAGAGTGTAGGCTGCAATATTATTCACCATAGCAGTTGCAACCACACTAATCTCCTGCATGGATAGGGGTAGAAGGGTTGTGATATATTTCATAGTATATGTTAAATATTTGAAAATACTGAAAGATATGAGCAGTGATGTTATAAGTATTGCTGGCACCATAATCTTTAGGATGGGTATTAATAATTTCACAGTCCTAACCAGTGCCTCCCCCACGGTTTTCCTAGAAAACACAACTGAACACATGTGTTTTCGTGGAATATTTCTCCTCCTCAAACTCTTAAACATGATCCTACCAACTAATATGAAGATTACTGTTTGGATAAACCCTATGAGAACTAGTATTCCAAAATAGATTAAGCCTATCCCCCCAAGAGTTGCTAGGAGTACTGGTAGTAGCGATTTCCAATGCCCAACTATTGCGGGGAAAGCGTTTATAAGAGCAGCTACATATAGTTCCCTCCTACTAATCCTATTACCCCTATAGAAACCTGCAAGCATAGCGCTTCCAGCCTTTGGATCAAGAAACGATGCTGTAAAGGATAGAGCACATTCACTTGGAAGATTTGAGAGATTAATAAAGGGTTTGCTTATAATAGAGAATTTATCAATAACCCTACTTACAACTAGGAGCTCAGCTATGAATGTGCCAATGAATAGTGTGGGGATTGAGTGTTCTAAGAAGCTGGAAGCTATTCTTAAAGCTGTTACTAGCTCATTTAACACATAATACCCCCCAACCTATTATATGAGCCTATACCTTGTAGACTTTTGCACCAGCTGCCTCGCTTAAGAGGGGGATATAGGATATCCCTGGATCTATTTCACTAGTCCTTGTATCATATATTGTGAGCTCTATATTACTCCTCCTAATCTCTCTTCCAAGCCTAATGATCTCATCCTTAATATCCCCGTATAATGGGACATTAGCTTTACCATCCGTTATCAGGAATGCTCTAATCCTCAACGACCTATCCCTCAACCTCTCCCTTCTAGCTAGTAGTATTAGGTTGTAGAGTGCTGAGCTTAACGGTGTTTTCCCACCTATTGAAACCTTCTCTATCCCCTCCAACACCTCTACATAGTTCTTAGTCGGTGGAATATATAGTTTCGACTCACTACCCCTAACAATCATTAAAGCTATCTTAGTCTAGGGAGTATACTGGTGTTTCTGGTTTAGATGTGTTTATGGGTTATAGGAGTGGTAGGGAGATTGTTAGGTATAAGTTGTTGTTTCACTGGTTAATCGTGCAGGAGGAGGGTTCTCATATACTCCACTTGATCGCTCCAGGCGATAAAATTGTTTTCTTAGAGAATTATGTAGAGTATTGTCACTGGCATAATGGTCCATTGGAGAGGAAGGAGATAATCTCCGCGGCCGCACCCCCGGGTGTTAGAGGGTGCGGGCCCTGGCCCTAGCCCTCCCCGGCCGGGTCAAGCCCCTGGGCGGCGCGGAGTAGGCCAAGGAAGAGCGGGGCCGGCCTCATCGGTCTGCTCCGGAACTCCGGGTGGGGCTGGCTGCCGACGAAGAACCGGTAGCCCTTCAGCTCTATGAACTCTACGCGGCCTCCCTCCAGGCTGTAGCCGGATACATCCATGCCAGCCGAGACGAGCCGGTCGAGGTACTTGGGGTTGACCTCGTAGCGGTGGCGGTGCCTCTCATAGACTATCTCCTTGCCGCCGTAGACCCTGTGGACCAGGGTGCCGTGTATCAGCTTTATCGGGTAGGAGCCCAGCCTCATGGTGCCGCCTAGCTGGTTCACATAGCGCTGCTCCTCTAGTAGGTCTACCACTGGGTAGGGGGTGTCGGGGTCTAGCTCGGTGCTGTTAGCGTCCTCGAGGCCTGCCAGGTGCCTAGCTATAGCCACCACTGCAAGCTGCATGCCGAAGCATATCCCCAGGAAGGGCTTCCCCTCCTCTATGACCTCCTTTATTACTGCTATCTTGCCCTCCGCACCTCGGGCGCCGAAGCCGGGAAGCACTATTACAGCATCGTTCTCCTCCAGAGGCTTCCTGGGGCTCAGCTTGCCCTTCTCCACCAGCGTCGACTCGTACCAGTTTAGGATGGGCTTCACCCGGAGCGCTGCGCCGGCGTGGCGCAGAGCCTCTATTATGCTGAGGTAGCTGTCCTTGAGCTTGGTGTACTTGCCCACCATTGCTACCCCGACGGGCTTGCTCGCCCCCTTCACCCGGTGGACGAAGTCCTCCCAGGCGGATAGGTCTGGCTTCCTGTCCTCCAGCCTGAGCCTCCGGGCTATGTAGCGGCCGAGGCCCTGCTCCTCGAGTATCAGGGGGACCTCGTATATCACCTCCACGTCAGGGTTGCTGAACACCGCCTCGGGAGGCAGGTTGGCGTAGAGGGCTATCTTGCTCCGGGCCTCGTCCTCCAGCGGCTTAATGCTCCTAGCGATTATCGCGTCTGGCTGTATTCCTATCCTTCTCAGCTCCTGGACGCTGTGCTGGACCGGCTTCGTTTTCTGCTCCCCGGTGGTGGAGAGGACCGGTACCAGAGCTACGTGGATGAATAGGGTGTTCTGGTAGCCCTCCTCCATTCTCATCTGGCGCACTGCCTCAAGGAACGGGAGCCCCTCTATATCGCCTACCGTGCCGCCTATCTCCACGAGCACTATGTCGGCCCCGGTATTCCTCGCAACCTCTCTTATCCTGGCCTTGATCTCATTGGTTATGTGGGGGATTACCTGCACCGTCTGGCCCAGGTACTCGCCGCGCCTCTCCCTCTCTATCACGGTGAGGTATACCTGGCCCGTCGTTATATTGTTCCTCTTGGAGAGGAACGTGTCAAGGAAGCGCTCATAATGGCCCAGGTCTAGGTCGGTCTCCCCGCCGTCCTCGGTCACGTAGACCTCGCCGTGCATGTAGGGGTTCATGGTGCCAGCGTCAACGTTTATGTAGGGGTCTATCTTTATTGCTGTGACGGTGTAGCCGCGGGCCTTCATGAGCAGGCCTATGGAGGCTGTGGTTATCCCCTTACCGACGCTGCTGAGGACACCCCCCGTCACGAAGATGTACTTTGCCATGCCCTGCCCGCTTTTGAGGCTCCACTAGGCCAGCCAGCTATTAAGGAGAGCGGCTCCTCCGGCAGCTCCCAGCCGGAAGCTGCTGGAGAGCTCGGGGTAGCGGGCCAGGCTGTCGGCCGCTATTATCACCACCGTTGAGCCTGGGTCGAGGACTCTCTCCAGGATCAGCCTGGAGGCCGCGGCGAAGGCGGCCCCGGTGGAGGGGCCCGCCAGCAGCCCGGTGGCAGAGGCCAGGGCCTCAACCCCCATGAGAGCCTCCCGGCCGCTAACCTCGACCACCGTGTCCACGAGGGCCCGGTGCCTCTCATAGAGCGGCGGCACGCTGCGGGAGGCGAGGCCCTCTATAGTGTCGCCGCCCTCTCCGCCGGCTAGCCTGGAGCCCCTGGGGGTTACTGCCACCACCAGCGTGCTGCCCTGGCTCTCGCGCAGGCGGCGGGCGACGCCGGTGACTGTTCCACCGGTCCCGACGCCCATCAGGAAGGCGTCAACCCTACCCACTTGCTCCACTATCTCCGCACCGGTGGTCTCGTAGTGGGCCAGGTGGTTGTACTCGTTACTGGTCTGGTCGAGGAGGAGGCAGCCCAGCTCCTCAGCGCGCTCCCTGGCCCAGTCCCTGCTCAGTCCCTCATCGCCTATCTCGACGACCTCCCCGCCCAGCATCCTTATGAGGCTCTTCTTAGTGTTCGATGCCATGCGCTCCACGAAGAGGGTTGGGCGCAGGCCGAGGCTCCACGCTATCCAGGCGACGGAGGTGGCTGTGTTGCCGCTGCTCACCTCCGCCACGCAGCCGCCTGGGCCCAGGTCTCCCCTCTCGACTGCAGAGCGTATCATGTAGAGTGCTATCCTATCCTTATGGCTGCCCGTAGGGTTTACATACTCTAGCTTGACACAGAGCCTATAGCGGCCAAGCTGGAAGCACCTGGTGGGCGTGGAGCCCACTATTCTGGACAGTTTCTCCAGGCGGGAGAGCATCTCCCCTCGGCTCGAGGCGGAGCCGCCATAGAGCCCTGGCACATGAAGGCCCTGCAAGGTCCTCCCGGTCCTCCCTTCATAACCCGGCAGGGCCCTGGATGGGTCCAGCGCCCCCAGCCGGGCGGCGCCACATGGCTATTTAGCCCTAGCCCCGCATCCAGGGGAACCATGGGCAGCGGCTGCTATGGGGCTGCTCGTGGCTCTCGACAGGCCTGGAGGTTACGAGGAGCTTGTCGGGAAGCTCTGCAGCCGGGTTGACGGCTTCAAGCTGGGCCTCCCCCTCCTCATGGCCAGGGGCCCGGGCTACGCCGGGCTGCTCCGGAGGAGGTGCCGGGACGCGCTCTGGGTGGCGGACCTCAAGCTAGCCGACATAGGCTACGTAATGAGGCTTACGGCTGGGCTTGTCGCTGAGCACGTCGACGCCGTGATAGCCCACGGGTTTGTGGGCGTGGAGGGGGCGCTCGGCGAGCTCAAGGACTACCTGGACTCACTGGGCAAGAGGCTGGTGGTAGTGGCGTCCATGAGCCACCCGGGGGCCCGGGAGGCCTACGACCACGCTCTCCCCAGGATACTCGAGACGCTGGAGAGGCTTAGGCCCTGGGGCGTGGTGGCCCCCGCGACGAGGCCCGGGGTGGTCGGCATTGTTAGGAGGAGGCTCGGCCCGGGCGTAGCCATAATGTCCCCGGGGGTGGGCGCCCAGGGGGCTGAGCCCGGCTCCGCCCTCTGCGCCGGCGCCGACTACGAGATAGTCGGCCGCGCCATAACCGGGAGCGGCGACCCCGTGGAGGCCGCTGAGAGGATACGCAGAGAGCAGGAGGCGAGGCTCAGCAACTGCCGGGGGACGAGCCATGGATCCTGAGAAGCTGCTGGCGAGGATACTGGTCGAGACGGGGGCCCTCCAGCTCGGCGAGTTCACCCTGACCAGTGGAGCGAAGAGCCCGGTGTATATCGACCTCCGGAGGCTGCCCAGCTACCCCCGGGCTTTCCGGGCCGTCCTCTCCCTCCTCCACGCTGCATCGCTCGAGGCAGAGTACGACGTAGTGGCCGGGGTGGCTACTGCGGGTATAGCATGGGCGGCTGGCCTGGCGCTCTACGCGGGCAAGCCCATGGCGTACGTGAGGGGCGAGAAGAAGCAGCATGGCCTGGGCAGGAGGGTTGAGGGCGTGGTTGAGGGCAGGACCGTCCTCGTCGTAGATGATGTGGCAACCACCGGGGGGAGCCTCGCCTCGGCCGTGGAGGCGCTACGGGGCGCCGGGGCGGAGACGCGCTACGCCCTCGTGGTTGTCGACCGGGAGCAGGGGGCTAGGGAGAGGCTGGAGGGCATGGGTGTCCGGCTGATGAGGGTGGCGACGCTGCGGGGGGTGCTCAGGGCTGCGGCGGAGGAGGGACTGCTCTCCCGCGAGGAGGCCCGGAGGGTTATAGCCAGCCTCTACGGAGAGGAGGACTGAGGGCCCGAATGCCTGCGCAGGGCTGGCGTGGACGGGACGTTATCAGCATCCTCGACTTCACCCGGGAGGATCTCTGCAGCCTCTTCGAAGCCGCTGAGCGGATGAAGAGGCTGCTCTCCGAGGGCAGGCTGCCGAGGCTCCTCGAGGGCAAAATAGTGGCGCTAGCGTTCTTCGAGCCCTCAACAAGGACGAGGCTCAGCTTCGAGGCCGCCGCCAAGAGGCTGGGCGCAGAGACTATAGGGTTCACCGGCGAAGAGGCGGTGAGCGTCGCTAAGGGGGAGAACCTGGCCGATACGGTTAGGATGCTGGACGGCTACGCGGACGTGATAGTGATTAGGCACCGCTACGAGGGCACAGCCCTCTACGCGGCTGAGGTGGCGGAGAAGCCCGTCATAAATGCCGGGGATGGCAAGCAGCATCACCCAACCCAGGCGATGCTGGACCTCTTCACTGTGAAGGAGCTCTTCGGCGGCATAGACGGGCTCGTCTACGGGGTTCTGGGCGACCTGCGCTTCGGCCGCGCGGCCTCGAGCTTCATCCTCGGCCTAACCCTCTTCAAGCCGGAGAAGGTCTACCTGATCTCCCCGCCACTGCTGCGCACCCGCCCGGAGGTGCGGGTGAGGCTGGAGGAGGCAGGGATACGCTACGAGGAGGTTGACCGGCTCGAGGACGTGCTGGGCGAGCTCGACGTGCTATACGTGACCCGTATCCAGAAGGAGAGGTTCCCGGATCCCAGGGAGTACGAGAAGGTTAGGGGGAGCTACCGTGTTACCAGGGAGCTGCTCGAGAAGCACGCTAAGCCCGGGCTCAGGGTGCTACACCCGCTGCCCAGGGTCGACGAGATAGCCTTCGACGTGGACGAGACCAGCTACGCGGCCTACTTTATCCAGGCTCGTAACGGTGTGCCGGTGCGCATGGCCCTCCTCTCCCTGGTGCTCGGAGCGGAGGTGTAGCCCTCGATGGCTCCCTCCGAGGGGCTGCTCGTACGCAGGATAAGGGAGGGAACAGTCATCGACCACATACCTGCCGGCCGCGCCCTCGCCGTGCTGAGGATACTCGGGATAACCGGGAGGGAGGGGCTGAGGGTTGCCGTGGTAATGAACGTTGAGAGCAGGAAGCTCGGCTGGAAGGACATTGTGAAGGTTGAGGGCAGGCATCTGAGCAGCGAGGAGGTTAACAGGATAGCGTTGATAGCCCCCACGGCCACTATAAACATTGTTAAAGACTATCGGGTTGTCGAGAAGAAGAGGGTCAAACTACCCCCGGTCATAGAGGGGATAATATCCTGCACCAACCCCACCTGCATAACTCGCAAGCCCAGGGAGCCGGTGCGGCCGAGGTTCCGGCTCCTCTCCGAGCACCCCCTACGCCTCCAGTGCGTCTACTGCGGCACCATAATGGAGGAGGAGGACGTGCTTGAGCAGCTCGAGGAGCAGGGGGGCTAGCGGGGATAGACGCTACGACTACTGCAGCCTCAAGCTGCGCAGAATCCTGTGGCGCGGGGAGGGGGTGGCACTCCTCTCATACCAGCCCCTGGGCTGCAGGCCTCCAGTCTTCGAGCCCGCCCAGTTCGCCATGTTCTGGGTCCCGGGGATGGAGGCTGTACCGCTGGCACCGATATACTCCGGCGCTAAGAGGCTCGACTTCCTCGTGAAGGCGCGGGGCCCGACCACGAGGAGGATTGTGGAGGAGCCGCCGGAGAGGGCAGGGATCATAGGCCCGATGGGGAGGGGCTTCAAGCCCAGGGCTGCTAGGCTCCTACTGGCCGCCGGGGGCACCGGGGCCGCCTCGCTGACGCCCGTGGCCAGGTGGGCGGCCGACCAGGGGGCAACGGTAGTCTTCGTCTACGGTGCTCGTAGTGCGGGGGAGCTTGCGCCCGTGGAGGGCTACCTGGGCCCCGGGGTGGAGCTAGTAGTGGCTACCGAGAACGGGAGCAGGGGGCGCCGGGGCACCGTTGTAGACGTCGTCGAGGATCTAGGCCTGGAGGGCTTCGACGCAGTAGCCGCGGCAGGCCCCGAGGCCATGCTCTGCCGCCTATACCGTCTCGCCGCGGGGAAGGGGCTGCTGGGCCGCCTCTACCTCAGCCTAGAGACCATGGTGCGCTGCGGCATGGGCTTCTGCGGCGCCTGCCTGGTGCCCTGCACCGGCATCCTACTATGCCGCGAGGGCCCCGTGCTGCCCGCAGCGAAGCTGGGCTGCTGGGCTGAGGAGTCATGCAGGCAGACACGGTAGTCTGCGGCATCCTCGTAGACCATCGGGGGGTGCTCGGCGAGGGCTGTGTAGCGGCCCGTGGAGGCCTGGTTACGGGCATCCACAGGAAGCCCGTCAGCGCAGAGCGCGTGCTCGACTACCGGGGGATGGGGGTCTACGTGTCCCCCGGCTTCATAGACATGCATGTCCACCTCCGCGGCCTCCGGCTGGACTACAAGGAGGATGAGCGCAGCGGCACAGCCGCAGCCGCCTCCGCAGGGATAACCCTGGTGGCGGATATGCCGAATACGGTGCCCCGCCTCTCCACTCCCGAGGCGCTTGAGAAGAAGCTGAGGGCTCTGCGGAAGAGGAGCCTGGTCGACTACGCCGTCTACGCCGGTGTCCCCGACAGCCCGGGCCTCGTCGAGGAGCTTGCCTCCCTCCCGGTAGCGGGGTTCAAGATCTACCCGGGCGACCTGGAGGAGAGGATGGAGGCTGTCAAGCGTATCCTTGAGCTCCCCGGCGCGCTAGTGGTTGTCCACCCCGAGCTCCCGGAGGCCGAGAAGCCCGTGGCGGAGAGCAATAGCCTCAGAGCAGTGCATCGGGGCTGCCACTGGGAGGCCGCCGCTGTACAGCTGCTGAGGAGCCTGGAGCCCCGGGCCCGGCTCCATATAACCCACGCCTCCTGCCCCTCGACCATAGAGCACGCCCGCAATTCGGGCTTCACCGTGGATGTGGCGCCCCACCACCTGCTGCTCCAGGGCTGGGGCGAGGACTGCCTCTACCGGGTCAATCCTCCACTCCGCAGCTCCATAGAGGAGTGGAGGCTGCTCCAGACCCTCCTCGAGGCCGGGGTCAACGCCGTGGCAAGCGACCATGCGCCCCACGCGGCGTGGGAGAAGACTGAGCCCCTCACCTGCAGCCCGGGCATAGCCTGGCTCGAGGCCTGGCCCAGCCTCCTCTACTGCCTCGTTGAGGCCGGGGCGCTGAGGCTTGAAGAGTTCCTCCGCCTCGCCGGGAAGGGGCCCGCGGATATACTGGGGCTAAGGGGCTACGGCGTGCTGGAGCCGGGGGCTCGGGCGGACCTGGCGGCCTGGCGCCCGGCCAGCACCAGGATAGGGGCGCCCCGGTGGAGCAAGGCCAGGCTAGTACCATACTTCATGGAGAGGGGCTGCATGGAGGTTCTGGCCACCCTGGTGGGCGGGGTACCGGTGTACGTGGAGGGCGAGCTGACCGGGGAGGCGGAGGCGGTGAACCC
This sequence comes from Pyrodictium occultum, assembly GCF_001462395.1. Taxonomy (NCBI): domain Archaea; kingdom Thermoproteati; phylum Thermoproteota; class Thermoprotei; order Desulfurococcales; family Pyrodictiaceae; genus Pyrodictium; species Pyrodictium occultum. The sequence continues at coordinate 605,194 of NZ_LNTB01000001.1, read as the reverse complement.
CTTCGAGAGGAGCCGGCCAGGCTAGCTCCTAGCCGGCTCCCTGCAGCCGCCGCGAGGCGGCGCGGTAGAAGCGGAGCACGTCATCGAACATGTTGCGGCCCGTCATGCAGCCCCGGGAGGCGAGGATGCCGTGTATCATGGCTCCTACCCGCTGCCCCGCGAAGTACATGGCCACGAAGAGGGCTATGACGCCGGCGTAGTCGAGGGACAGCTGCACCCCGGCCCAGTGCCTCAGCACCACTACCACGGGGACTGGGGCGTGGACCGCGATAGCCCACTCTAGCATCCGCCTGCTCCGCTTGGCGAAGGCGCGCCAGTAGCCGAACGGCACGTTCACCAGCAGCGTCAGGGCCAGCGCCGCCAGGAGCATGGACGCGTTCACATCCACGTGCATTGCCCTGACACCCTTGCTGCAGCCCCGGCGCGGGACGCCGCCTAATTTCAGGCGCGGCGTAGCCTACGCCTCTCCTCACGGAGCTTCCTAATCTCGGCCGCTATAGCCTTCAGCGTGTTTAGCTTGGAACCCATCTTGTCCACTACGACGCGCTTCGTGTTCTCCCACCAGCTGCGCGGGTACCGGGCCTCCTCCACCTCCGGGTTGAGCCCGAGCCTCTGGGCCGCCTTAACTATCTCCTCGACTCTCGGCTTCCTCACAGCGTCTCTCAGCGGCACCTTCCGGCCCTCGCCCCGCGAGGCACTGGAGTCTATATAGACGGGCCAGACTACCACTCTGCGGCCCTTATACTCCCTGCTCAAGCATCCCACCCCCTGCCGCCACTCGGCGCCGGCCCCTGTCTACTCGTAGCGGAGCGCCGCCGCGGGAGGTATCTTAGCCGCCTTATATGCAGGTAGAGCCCCCCCGACCAGCCCCACCACTATAGTCATGACTAGCACCATGGACAGCAGCTCCGGGGTTATCGCGGGCTCAGCCTTTATAACTATTGTCTGGGCCCCCCGTATCACCATGCCCCTGCCGGAGAGCACGTAGGCCGCCACAACGCCCAATACTATACCTATGACGGCGCCCAGCACGCTCATCACGAGCGCCTCCGAGAGTATCATTAAGAGTACCTCAACGTTAGTGAAGCCTAAAGCCTTCAATACGCCTATCTCCCTGGTACGCTCCATAACCGATGTTATCATGGTTGCCGCCACGCCGGTCACAGCAACCATGAACGCCGCCCCACCCGCAGCCAGCGTTACAAACCTCATCGCGGCCGTTATGCTACTGACAACCCTAGCTACCTCCACCAGCGAGATGACGCCGGCGCGGTCCTCGTAGATGCTGCGCAGGCGCTTGGTCAGGTTCTCCACAAGCGCCGGGTCACGCACCACTATGATTATGCCGCTCCAGTCGTGGAGGCCCAGCACCCGCCTACCGGCGCTGAGGGGGAGGAACACGGTCTTATCCGGATTCACGAAGAAGGCGTTGCCGAACTCGGCGAGCACGCCGCTGACCACCACGTTTATCCTCCTCTCCCTGATCTGCCCGCCCTTGCCTATCTCGTAGTATGTGAGGGTCACCACGTCCCCGGGGGAGTAGCGGCGGCGCCCCTGCTCATCGTAGGCTACGAAGTGCCCTAGCACCGCCGCTACGCTCTCACCTGGAGAGGGGACGCGGCCCTCCTCGAGCCGGAGCTTCGCGAGCGCCTTGAAGAACGTGTCCAGGTCCACAGCGTACACTGTCACATCTATGCTCTTCGCGCCCTGCCTTACCTTAGCGTGGGCGGTGTAGAAGGGTGTGAGCGCCTCCACGCCGGGAAGCCTCTCAAGGAACGCTAGGTCGTTCTGTGTGAGCTTGTAGCTTGAGCTAGGTACGAGCACTATAATGTTCTGTCCGAGGCCCTGGATCTGCTTGATCACGTAGCCGGAGTAGCCCTGCACCACGCTCATTATAGCTACGAGCGCCAGCGGGCCTATAGCTATCCCTATGATGGTTAGTGCGCTCCTCGCCTTCCGCTCGCTGATAGCCCTTACAGCGAAAACAGCTATGTCAAGAATCTCGCCGAGCTTCAGCATCCTCGCCGCCTCCGGGAGATAGCCCTCTCTACACGTTTCCGGGGAGCCTATGATGCCTCGTATAAGCCACATATCCCAGGACAGCCGCTAGAGCGGCCAGCACGGCCGCCACGCCGCCTACCTCGCTGGGGCTCAGCGGGGGCCTAGCCTCCATACTCTTGCCGGCTGCGGGGGTGTTGCTCGGCACTGCCTCCCTCACCGGCAGCGTCTCGTTCATACTATAGACTATGCCGTAGCTGTCGCTGTAGTAGACCGTGATCCTCGCTTCCTCGGGCCTCCTCTGGAGGTGAAGCTCTAGTCTGAAGGGCGTCTCGCTTGAAGGGTCTAGAGAGCCCAGGAGGATGGAGGCGTGGCCGCCGTCGGCGTAGGCTTCTATTCTTACCGCCTCGGCTGTCTCGACGCCCTCGTTCGCTATTATACCCTTGATTATCAGTGTGCCGTTATGCCACTCTGCATCAAGCTGGGTGAAGCGTAGGATTATAGAGGGCCTCATTATGAAGGCTATGCTGGTGTTCAATGTATTGAGCCTGCCGGCCGCGTCCTCGTAGACTAGCGTCAGCAAACCAGTGAACGTGTAGCTCTTCGAGGAGCCGAAGCTGGCCGGGTTGAATACGACCCGGTAGGTCAAGTTAACGGGCTCCCCCGGCTCGAGCACGGGCAGGTACCTGGTTGAGGAGGCCACGTAGCCTGCCGTGGAGACGGGAGCCAGCACAGCATAGACGTTGTAGACCAGGGAGGGCCCCTCGTTCAAGAGGGTAACGTTGACCGTTGCCACGCCGCCCCGTAGATCGGCGTAGACTGGGGCCCTAACCTCTATGATGCTGGGGGACATAGGCAGGGCTATCTCCAGCTGCTTCACCGCATGGTGGAGATAGCCTAGCTGGTCCACCCAGGCTATGTCGACCACTAGCGCCGCGCTGCCAGGCCTAGTGGTATTGACGCCTACCTGCGCTACATAAACCTCGGCCTCTCCTGCCAGGGCGGCGCCGCTCACTCTGTTGAGCAGCCTTTCCAGGTTAACCCCGGGGCTGCGTCCCCCTGCGGAGCCCGGCGGGAGCTGCGCTAGCGCCTCGGCCTCCGGGACCGCCACCACCATGTCCCCGCCAGTCTGGGGGTTAAAGAGACCCGGCGGGAGCTTGACCACTATGGATGATATGCGGGCGGCCCTGGAGGGGTCTGTGTAGACGCGGAGGAGGAGTACTGCTGTCCTGGTGCCCGGCCTCGGCGTGTAGAGCCAGCCCGCGTCAAGCAGGTACACGGCCTTGTTCGGGTCGTCAACTACCAGGGTTATGTTCCTCCTGGACTCTACCACCACGTGGGCGTTGAACCCGGTGAATATGTAGCTTATCGTTACCTCCAGGCGGTGGGGGCCGGGCTGTGCGCCGGGGGCTACGCGGAGGTAGGCTGTGACCGTGCACGAGGAGCCTGGAGCGAGGGCGTTGCAGGCCTGGGGCTGGCTAGCCACCTCTACCCTCTGGTCGAGGGGCTTTAGCCGGACCAGCACGCCGGTGGCCTGGTAGCGGCCTGGGTTGTATACCTCGATCTGTAGCGGCACAGCCTCGTCGCCGGGGTAGACGTGTACCGGGGCTGTGCCGGGAGCTGTGGCAGGGTAGGCCCTGGCCACCAGCAGCCTTGGGGCATAGTCGCCCACCGGCTCCACTACGAGGGGCACCGTTACCTCCTGGCGGCCGGTGACCACGGTGCCGGCTTCGCCGTGGTAGCTGTACCATATGGTGAGCGGCACACTGTATGCCCCGGGCCTAGCGCTGCTGGAGACGTTCACCTCGAGCCGGAGGGTGCAGACGGAGCCGGGGGCCACGCCTGCTGTCAGGCAGTCGCCCCCGACGAGCCGGGCCTCTACGCCGGGGACGCTGCCAGGGCTGGCGGAGAGTATAGTTACCTGCTCCGGTGCAGTGTTAGCTATCCCCACGTCCACCTCTACGTTGCTCGAGGAGGGGACCAGGTGGGCGGTCGCCACATCAACGTAGCCTAGGCGGAGGGGCTGCTCGCGAAGCGGGCTAAGCTCTATGATCCTCCGGGCTGATATATTGTAGACGCCGCCGCCGGGCGAGGAGATGACCGCAGTCACGTTGAGAGCCATCACCACCCTAGTAGCGTTACCGGCTATGCTCACCCCGGGTATGGATATTGAGGCTATATCGCCTGGGGCGAGGTCGAGCCTCTGGACCACAGTGGCGCTGGGCTTCCCCGCCCTCAGCGCGGCGCCCCTCAGGGGCCTAGCCTCAACGACTAGGTAGCGGAGAGTGCCGTGGCCCCAGTAGCCTATGCTTAGATCAAGGGTCGCCGAGTACGCCTTGTCGCCGGTGACCCAGGTGGCCCAGCGGGCCGAGACAATCTCCACCCTCTCTGCGCGCTTAGGGCTGATGATGAGCACTAAGGGTATTTTCATAGACTTAACGGCCACACTGTTATCGCTCCTCCTGAGCACCAGGACCAGGGTGGCGTTTGCCGTATAGCGGCCCGGCGGGAGGCGGGGCGAAATGTCTAGAGCCGTCGAGAGCTCTACCACGCCCCCATAGCCGGCCGCTAGGTTGCCCGCGGTGATTCTGGCTGTTTGCTGGCCTCTCCAGGTTATACCCTGGGGCAGCTGGATTGTCAGTACCGCGTCGGTCACCGTGGCGTCCTCCAGGTTCTCCACAGCTACGCGTAGGGGTG